>NZ_JBQEMU010000015.1:0-148237 GCF_052044235.1 Flavobacterium sp. 22659 | reverse complement strand
CACGGAAACGTTTTATATTTCTGCCTTGATGTATTTTCTTCTCTGTCATATTGATATGTATCGTAAATGTCAAATATAGGATTTTTACTTAAAATAATTAAAACATATTTTTTCATTTACATTTATTTACATATCAATTTGTTCTTAACATGGTTTATTAATGATCGTTATAAATGCGATATTTGAAAAAAAATATTTTTATTTTCGAAATACGCGAAATTTGATGCCGTATATATTTGAAGTATTTTTTAAGCTGTAAATATCATCAGCACAAAAATCCAATATTTGAGAAATAAAAAAAATATTTTTCAAATATGAGAAATTTGATGCAGTACCATAATGCATCAAATTTTATTTTAAACCAGATTATGAGATATAGATAAATGCGTTATTGCTATAAAAGAATAAATAATTATACCTTTGATTTAAAAAGTAAGAATATATGATTCCAAATAGCTTTAGCGTAAGAACCTATGCAGTATGTGAAAATGAAGGTAAAATTTTAGGTCTGTACGAATATCACAACAACGAACTTTATTGCAAATTGCCTGGAGGCGGTGTAGAATTTGGAGAAGGTTTACTCGATTGTTTACATAGAGAATTTCAAGAGGAATTAAATGCAGAAATTGAAATTATCGAACATTTATATACACAAGAGGACTTTATACAATCAATTTTTGATAGTACTAAACAAATTCTTATAATTTATTATATAGTTAAAATCAAGAATTTACAAGATATAAAAGCAAATTGCGCTGAAATACAAAGATTTGAATGGATTGACATAAATAATCATTGTTTCTCTTTACCTACAGATATTATCGCTGTAGAAAAATTCAAGGATAGAAAAAAAACTTTATAACTTAATATAGGGGCTTATTTGTGTGTGATGCTTGTTTTTAAGCTGTAAATATGATCAAGCCAAAAATTCAATATTTGAGAAATAAAAAAAATATTTTCCAAATATGAGAAATTTGACGCAGTACCATAATGCATCAAATTTATTTTTAAATCAGATTATGGAGCATAGATAAATGCGTTATTTAAAAAAATAAATTTATTTTTTAGAATACGGGAAATATGAAGAACAATATCTGCACAGAAAGAAATACAATTAAACGTTTACAAACGGATAAAATGCATTTTGAAGCTATATACAAATGATGTATAATTCAATTATATTGTAACATATTTTTACTATTTTTGCTAAAATAAATGTAATAAAAAAGTTTCAAATATGTTACAAGAAATTATCGCATACAGAAAAGTTGCTGCACAATTAGACGAATTAATAGACAAATCGCCATATAAAAAAAAATATATAATAGAGCAGTTAGGTTTGTCGAGTCCAACATATTACAGAAAACTTCAAACTCAAACATTTACAATTAGTGAAATGCTTTCGATTGCAAAAATTCTTGATCCATTAGAATACAATAAATGGGAATTATTAGAAGAAATCGAACAAAGTAAAGAAGATATTAGAAACGGAAAAACTATTCCGCACAGCGAAATGATTAAAAGAATAAAAGCAAAAAAGAAAGATATTTAAAATAAATCTTTAACCTGTTTTTGTCGGTTATCATGAAAAAGCAAAAGAAATACTTTACCGTCAAAAATAGTATAAAATAAGGTTATTTGCTTTACAACTAGAATGTTACTAAAATCAAAATCCCTATTATAGCGACCTAAATGGGGATTTTTTGATATTATATCTATTGTTTTCAATACTTCTTCATCGAACTTTTCAGCAATTGCTAAAGACCAATTTTCTACTAAATATTCGTAATTTTTAGTATAAGTCTTTTCTGCTTTTTCTGTCCAAATAACTTCCATAAAACTTTTTGATGTAAATATAAATCAATTCTAAAAAGAAAAAGTAAAATCAAAAACAAAAAAGTAAGTTTTTATTTACTTTATTATACGTCGATTATATTTCAAATTTTGTACTAAAAATATCTTTTTTAGTTTTTTAAAATTTCTGAAATACAAAGATTTACCAAAAAAAATAAAATCTGTTCTAGAGAAGTATAGTGAATTAAAGATTGATTGAAGATAAAATCAAAGCTATACAAAAAATAAAATCCTTATTATAATTAAAAATCCTGAATTTTACAAAACCTGTACTACAAGCATTACTATATATTTGACCTATAATTTATATTATGTAAAATAGAAATTATGAGAAAACCAATGCTCTTTTTCAGTTATACATATTCTTATTATCGTATTTAATAATCTTTACCACTGTTTGAGAAACCAATAAATTAGATTTTTTAATTAAATACGTACTCTATTCCTGATATTTATTAAATATTATTTTATACAACTATAAATCAAATATTTATGTAACTTTAATATTTAAAAAAGCTTTTCAAAGCCTTGAATCCAGTAATTCTTAACATTTCTTTAAAATAATCAGATTCTGCTCAAGTTGCTTTCATTGTAAGACTAAATTTTATTATTTTTACATTGAATATTTTAAAAATATTATCCACATTATATGAATACAATTGCTGAGCATATTGCAGATTTTTTAAAAGAATACCCGCCATTTGATAATTTAACCTTTCAGGAATTGTCAGATATTGCTACAAATATTCGTGTTATCAATTTAGAAAAACATGCAGTATTGTTTCAAAATAACGACCCTTTGCACGACAGTTTTTATGTTGTAGCATCTGGCGTTATTAATTTAACTACAATTGCTGATGCTGAGGAAACTATTATAAATAAATGTCATGAAGGAGATATTTTTGGACTAAGACCTTTTTTTGCCAAAAATAACTATATGATGACTGCAAAAGCACGTGAAGAAAGTATTATTTATGCTATTCCTATTGCAGTATTTAGACCTTTTGTAGCTAACAATTCTGATGTTTTGAACTTTTTGCTTGAAAGTTTTGCCATAAACTCAAGACATACCAAAGATAATGCACGTTCTAATGGTAAATTAGATGCTGATAATGTGTTTATTGACCAGCAGTCAGAAATACAATTTATCCAGTCTCTTACCTATAATAACTCACCGTTAACTACTGATTCACATCATATTGTAAAAGACGTTGCGCTTTTAATGACAGAATCAATGGTTGATAATATTGTAGTTTGCGAAAAAAATCATCCAATTGGTATTGTAACTCATGCCGATTTAGCTTCTAAAATTGCAACCGGACGTTACCCAATTACTGAAACGATTGACAAAATTATGTCTTCGCCTGTAGTTACTGTAATTGAAAATGTTTCTCTTGCCGAAGCTCAGTTATTAATGCTGAAACACAATGTTTCTCACCTTTGCGTAACTAAAGACGGTACAAGTAAATCTGCCGTAAAAGGAATTATTTCTGAACACGATTTAGTTGTGGCTCAAGCCAGTAACCCTGGTGTTTTAATTAAAGAAATTAAGCGTTCACAGTTACCAAAAGATTTAAAACAAATTCGCGATCGTCTGTCTGATTTGATTCAGAATTCGATTCAAAAAAATATACCTATTTCACATGTCAGTAATATTGCCAGCGAAATTAATCTGGCGATAATTAAACGCGCTGTAGAATTGTCTATTTTAGATTTAGGCTCCCCTCCTGCCAGATTTGCCTGGTTGAGCATAGGAAGCCAGGGGCGTAAAGAACAGCTTTTATTGACAGATCAGGATAGTATTTTGATTTTTGAAGATGTTGCACCAGAGAAATACAGAGAAGTAAAAGATTACTTTTTAAGACTGGCAAAACGCACCACAGCGATTCTTGAAAAAGTTGGTTACGAATATTGTCCAAACGGACACATGGGAAGCAATATGCTTTGGTGTAAGTCATTGAGCGACTGGACAAAACAATACAACAGCTGGATGAATACTCCAGGTGAAAACAGCAATGATTTGAGCAGTATTTTCTTTGATTATGAGATCGTAATTGGTGAACCAAAAATCGAAGAAGTTATTGAAAATGTAGTATTTAAAAATGCTGTAAACAATACTTTATTCTTTGATTTCTTAGGAAACGATGCTTTAAAAAGAAACTCACCTTTGAGCTTCTTTAAAAAATTCATTGTTGAAGAAGAAGGACCGCATAAAGGAAAATTCGATATTAAAACCCGTGCTTTGATGCCTTTAATAGACAGTGCACGTTTATTAATTTTGAGTGCCAATATAAAAGGAATTAAAAACACCTATTTAAGATTCAAACAATTAGCTATAACCGATTCTAAAAACGCCGAAATATATTTAAGTTGTGCAGAAGCTTTTTTAACGCTTTCAAAGTTTAGAACTGTTGAAGGATTTAAGAATGATGATTCTGGGCAATATATTAATTTAAGAGAAATGTCTAAAACAGACAAAGAGAAGTTAAAAAATGCTTTGACCCCGATGAAAGACCTTGAGGAACTAATTAAGAGTAAATTTCAACTTACACAATTCTCATAAATATGCTAGACTGGATTAAAAACATTAACAAGGATTATCCGGAATTCTGGAAAGAGTACTTGACAAAATTAGAAGCAAAACCCAGCAAATTTGTGGTTTTGTCTACTGAAACTTCTGGCTTAAATCCTAATAAAGATGTTATTTTGTCTCTTGGCGCTTTTTCAGTCATAGATGACAGCATTATAATTAAGGAGAATTTTGAAGCCGTTTTACTGCAGTACAAATTCTTAGAAGACAATGGTCTTTCTAATGAATTCATTATTGAGAGTAAAATGACAAAAATGCCCGAAGCTGAGGCCTTAGAAGCTTTTATTAACTTCTTGGGAAATGCTGTTTTGGTTGGTCATCATATTAATTTTGATATTGAAATGCTTAACGCAGCTTTAGAAAGATTGGATTGCGGCAGGTTAAAAAATGAAGCGCTTGATATTGACGTTATGTACAGAAAATTAACTGACATTAACGACAAACAGTTTTCTTTAAACGATTTATGCGAAATTTACAAAATTCCAAAAAGTGACAGAAATTCTTCTGCCGAAGATGCTTATAAAATTGGTCTTCTGTTCTTAAAACTAAAATCGCGTTTGGGAATTAAATAAAAAATATCAATTTGCAGGACTTGGACTTCGCTCAGTCTGGCATAAATAGTAAACATAAAAAAAGCCTCTTAATTTTTAAGAGGCTTTTTTATTTATCTATCGAGAATTATGCAATTCTTTCTTTCATAATTTGTTCTACAACTTCAGGATTTAATAATGTAGTTGTATCTCCAAAGTTAGAGAAATCACCTTCAGCAATTTTACGTAAAATTCTACGCATAATTTTTCCTGAACGAGTTTTTGGCAAGCCAGAAACAAATTGGATTTTATCTAATTTCGCAATTGGTCCAATGTGATCAGAAATATACTGGTTGATCTCTTTTGTTAAGTTTTCTTTATTTCTAACTTCTCCGGTTTCTTTCAGGATAACAAAACCATATAATGCATTTCCTTTAATATCATGAGGGAATCCAACAATCGCAGATTCAGCAACCGCCTGATGTTCGTTGATAGCATCTTCAATTGGAGCAGTTCCTAAATTATGTCCAGAAACAATTACAACATCATCTACTCTACCTGTAATTCTGTAATATCCAACTTCATCACGTAATGCACCGTCTCCTGTAAAATATTTTCCAGGGAAAGCAGAGAAATACGTTTCTTTATAACGTTCGTGATTATTCCAGATCGTTCTGGCGATTCCAGGCCATGGAAATTTAATACATAAACTTCCAACTACTTGGTTTCCTTCAATTTCGTTGCGTTTTTCATCCATTAAAACCGGCTGAATTCCCGGTAATGGTAAAGTTGCATAAGTAGGTTTTGTAGGCGTAACAAAAGCAATTGGCGAAATCATAATTCCACCGGTTTCTGTCTGCCACCAAGTATCTACAACTGGACATCTCTTGTCTCCAACGTGGTCGTTGAACCAGTGCCAAGCTTCTTCGTTGATTGGCTCTCCAACAGATCCAATTACTTTAAGAGATTTTAGAGGATATTTTTGAATATAATCTAGACTTTCTTTTGCTAATGAACGAATCGCTGTTGGTGCTGTATAAAATTGTGTGATTTTATGTTTTTCAATAATATCCCAAAAACGGCTGAAATCAGGATAAGAAGGAACGCCTTCAAAAATTACAGTTGTTCCTCCATTTAACAATGGTCCGTATAATATATAAGAGTGTCCTGTAATCCATCCAATATCTGCCGTACACCAGAAGATATCATTTTCTTCGTGGCTGAATACGTTTTTGAATGTATAAGCTGTATAAACCATGTATCCAGCTGTTGTATGTACCATTCCTTTTGGTTTTCCTGTTGATCCAGATGTATATAAAATAAACAAAGGATCTTCGGCATCCATAATTTCTGCAACACTATTATCAAGAGCTGCATCTAATAATGGCTGTAACCAAATGTCACGGCCTTCTTTCATAGCAACTTCTGTTTTAGTTCTTTTTACAACCAAAACTTTAGAAACTGATGGACAAGTATCTAAGGCTTCATCAACAATTCCTTTTAAATCAATTGTTTTATTTCCTCTGTAACCACCGTCTGATGTAATAACCATTTTACATTCGCAGTCATTAATTCTGGCAGAAACTGCAGAAGCAGAAAATCCTGCAAAAACTACTGAGTGAATTGCTCCAATTCTGGCACACGCCAAAACAGCAACTGCCAGTTCAGGAATCATTGGCAGGTAAATGCACACGCGGTCTCCTTTACGAATTCCCTGTTCACGCAAAACATTTGCCATTTTTGAAACTCTTTCGTAAAGCTCGTTGTATGTTATATGTAAAGCTTCTTCAGAAGGTTCATTCGGCTCAAAAATAATAGCCGTTTTATCTCCTCTTTTGCTTAAGTGTCTGTCGATACAATTTTTGGTGATGTTAACCTTTGCTTCTGTAAACCATTTTACTTCGGCATCGGCCATATTAAAATCAACAACTTTTTCCCACTGTTGATACCAAGTAAAATTTTCTTCAGCAATTTTTCCCCAAAATTTTCTCGGCTCTCGTATTGACTTATTGTAATGTTTAAAATATTGTTCTAAATTTTCAATTTTATAATAACTCATAGTTTTGTGGAATTTTTTTTATAAATGTATTAAATATGCTTCTATTCTTAAAATTATTTAATTCATAAATTTTGGCAAAAAAAAACATATAATAAATAAAATATAAGCTTTTTTTAAAGTTATCCTAAAAAAACATATTTTAAAGGAAAATGTAAATCACAAAAAAGGCATGACAAACAAATTATCACACCTTTTTATTTAACAAATTTCAATAACAATTAATTCTGTAATTTCTGCATTACAATACTTTATCTATTTTGAAAATAGCAGCATCTTTATTAATTATAAATAGAAATTTCAACAAGTATATTTTTTGTTTAAAATATACCCCGTTTTCGGGATCAGCTTCACTTAACTTACTTGTCTCACAGAAGTTAAGTGAATGCAATATGCATCTATATCTATTTACTTAATAAGTGCTTACTAATTCAAAATATTAATTCAAAACATTGATACAGAGCAAATTCCACCTTAACATGGGCGGAAATTCCCAAATTTATTTATCCAATTTTTTTCATTGCTGTCATAGACTCACGTAACCAGGCTCCTACTTCTTCGATAGGGTGCTGACGAATTTCTTTGTTAACAGCAATTAATACCGTATTATCTACTCCATTTGAAGTTGAGAATGGTTTACCAATAATGTTAGTTTCTACTTTTTTCATGAATTCAGTCAATAATGGCTTACAAGCATGATCAAATAAATAACATCCGTACTCAGCAGTATCAGAAATTACACGGTTCATTTCGAATAATTTCTTTCTAGCGATAGTATTAGCAATTAATGGTAATTCGTGTAATGACTCGTAGTAAGCAGATTCTTCGATGATACCAGCTTCTGTCATAGTTTCAAAAGCTAACTCAACACCCGCTTTTACCATAGCAATCATTAATACTCCGTTATCAAAATATTCCTGCTCAGAGATTGGAGCTTCTTGCGGCGCTGTTTTTTCGAAGTTAGTTTCTCCTGTTGCAGCTCTCCATTTCAATAAGTTAACATCGTCGTTAGCCCAGTCGATCATCATAGTTCTTGAGAATTCTCCAGAAATAATATCGTCTTGGTGTTTTTGGAATAACGGACGCATGATGTCTTTTAATTCTTCTGCTAATTCGTAAGCTTCAATTTTAGAAGGATTATTTAAACGATCCATCATGTTTGTAATACCACCATGTTTCAAAGCTTCAGTGATAGTTTCCCATCCATATTGAATTAATTTTGAAGCATAAGCAGCATCGATTCCTTTTTCAACCATTTTATCAAAGCATAAAATAGATCCAGTTTGAAGCAATCCGCAAAGAATTGTCTGCTCACCCATTAAATCTGATTTTACTTCAGCTACGAAAGATGATCTTAAAACTCCTGCTTTGTGTCCTCCAGTTGCTACAGCGTAAGCTTTTGCCTGATCTAAACCAAATCCGTTTGGATCGTTTTCCGGGTGAACTGCAATAAGTGTTGGCACACCAAATCCTCTTTTGTATTCTTCACGAACCTCAGAACCAGGACATTTAGGAGCACACATAATTACTGTAATATCTTTACGAATCTGCATTCCTTCTTCAACAATGTTGAAACCGTGAGAATAAGCTAAAGTTGATCCTTGTTTCATTAATGGCATAATAGCATTAACTACAGAAGTATGTTGTTTATCCGGAGTAAGGTTACAAACTAAATCAGCCGTTGGAATCAACTCTTCATAAGTACCTACTTTAAACCCGTTTTCAGTTGCATTTTTATATGAAGCTCTCTTTTCTGCAATTGCATCTGCACGCAAAGCATAAGAAATATCTAAACCTGAATCTCTCATGTTTAAACCTTGATTCAAACCTTGTGCACCACAACCTACAATGACAACTTTTTTACCAGCTAATGCTGAAATTCCGTCTGCAAATTCTGATTGCTCCATAAATTCGCAAACTCCTAGTTGCTCTAATTGTAATCTAAGTGGTAGTGTGTTGAAATAATTTGCCATTTTGTTTTAAAATATTAATGAAATGAAATTTAATAATTGATTATTTTTATGATTACGACCTAAACCGTCTTTAAATTGTTATTTGAATGTTTCCAGTAATGCTGAAATTTCCATTTTTTGTTTAGAAACTGAAATTCTGCCCGAACGCACAAACTGCATAATACCATAAGGCTTGAACTTTTTGTATAATTCTTCAATTTCAGAACGTCTTCCAGATTTTGAAATCACGAAAAAATCTCTTGAAACCGTTACAATTGTAGACTGGCTTTCTTTGATGATATTCTGAATTTGTTTTTCATCAAACAATAAGCTCGAAGCGATTTTAAAAAGCGCATTTTCAAGAAAAATTGTTTCTTCATCTGTATGGTAAAATGCTTTTATAACTTCAATTTGTTTTTCGATCTGGCCTACAATATTCTGAACCCATTTTTCAGTTGTATTTACTACAATGATAAATCTTGAAACATTTTCTATTTCTGATTCTGAAACATTTAGACTTAATATATTAATGTGACGCTTTAAGAATATCCCAGATATTCTATTTAACAAGCCTACGTTATTTTCTGAGTATACCGATATGGTAAATGTTTTCTCTTCCATTTTGTTTTTAGTTTATTTTTCCCGACAGCTATCAGGATTGAAACTTTTTTTAGCTTAATCTAATTTCTGAAACACACGCTCCAGTTGGAATCATTGGGAAAACGTTGTTTTCTTTTTCCACCATGACTTCTAAGAAATAAGAATCTTTTGAAGCCAGCATTTCTGCAACAGCAGCATCTAAATCTTCTCGCTGTGTTACTTTTTTAGATTTAATATGATATCCTTCGGCAATGGCAACAAAATTTGGATTAATCATTTTTGTTGAAGCGTATCTGTTATCAAAGAACAATTCCTGCCATTGACGTACCATTCCTAAAAACTCATTATTTAGAATTACAATTTTTACAGGAACCTGTGTCTGAAAAATTGTTCCTAATTCCTGAATTGTCATCTGGAAACCTCCATCACCAATAATAGCAACAACTTCGCGGTCTGGTCTTCCCATTTTAGCTCCAATTGCAGCCGGAAGCGCAAATCCCATTGTTCCTAATCCGCCAGAAGTAATATTACTTTTTGTAGAATTGAATTTTGCATAACGACAGGCAAACATTTGATGCTGTCCTACATCTGAAACTATAATTGCATCACCTTTTGAGTGTTTGTTGATCATTTCAATAGTCTCTCCCATTGAAAGACCAGCTGATGATGGATTTAATTCGTCTTTAATTACTGAATCAAATTCAATTTTAGCCAATTCTTTAAATTCATTGTGCCATAAATCGTGTGATTTTGCATCAAGCAGCGGCAATAAAGCAGCTAAAGATTCTTTTACATCACCTAAAACAGCAACTTCTGTTTTAACGTTTTTATCAACTTCTGCAGGATCAATTTCAAAGTGAATTACTTTTGCCTGTTTTGCATAAGTATTTAAATTACCCGTTACACGATCGTCAAAACGCATTCCAAAGGCAATTAACACATCACATTCATTTGTCATCAAGTTTGGCGCATAATTTCCGTGCATTCCTAACATACCAACATTTAAAGGATGATCTGTTGGCAGAGCCGAAAGTCCTAAAATGGTCCATGCTGCCGGAATTCCTGATTTTTCAAGAACTGCCTTAAATTCAGCTTCAGCCTGACCTAAAATAATTCCCTGACCAAAAACGATAAAAGGTTTTTTAGCACTATTGATTAGGGCTGCTGCTTCGGCAACTTTATCTAAATTTAATTTTGGAACCGGATTATAACTTCTAATTCCTGTACATTTTTCATAACTAAAATCGAACTCATCAAACTGAGCATTTTTAGTAATATCGATTAAAACAGGCCCTGGACGTCCAGAACGAGCGATATAGAATGCTTTTGCAATAATTTCAGGAATTTGAGAAGCTTCGGTTACCTGAAAGTTCCATTTTGTAACCGGAGTTGAAATTCCAATGATATCTGTTTCCTGAAAAGCATCAGATCCTAATAAATGTCTTCCAACTTGTCCTGTAATACAAACCATTGGAGTTGAATCGATCTGAGCATCTGCAATTCCGGTTACAAGATTTGTAGCTCCCGGTCCAGAAGTTGCAATTGCTACTCCTACTTTTCCTGTAGCTCTGGCATACCCCTGAGCTGCATGCGTTGCACCTTGTTCGTGACGTACTAAAACATGGTGCAGCTGATCCTGAAATTTATATAATTCGTCGTAAACCGGCATTATAGCTCCTCCCGGATATCCATAAATTAAATCTACTCCTTCTTCTAATAAGCATCTAATAACGGCTTCGGCGCCTGATATTCTAATTGTTCCCATTTGGTAATTTTATTGTTTAGAATTTGAAATAATTACAGTTTTCAAACTCATATTCTTTTGTCGGTTAATTATCGGTAACACAGCCTGTTGAAGCACTAGAAACCGATCTTGCGTATTTAAGTAAAACCCCTCTGTCAACTTTTAGCGCTGGTTGAACCCAAGCCGCTTTACGAGCTGCAAATTCTTCGTCAGATATTTTCAGGTCGATTGTATTTTTTACAGCATCGATAGCAATTAAATCGCCATCTTTTACTAGTGCAATACCCCCTCCGTCATAAGCCTCTGGTGTTACGTGTCCTACCACGAATCCGTGTGAACCTCCGGAGAATCTGCCGTCTGTAATAAGTGCACAGCTGCTTCCTAATCCTGCACCAATAATGGCAGATGTCGGTTTTAGCATTTCAGGCATTCCCGGACCACCTTTTGGTCCACAACCTCTAATGACGACGACATTACCTGGTTTAATCTTTCCGGCTTGAAGACCTGGAATTACTTCAAATTCACCTTCAAATACAACAGCTGGCCCTTCGAAATATTCTCCTTCTTTTCCGCTGATTTTTGCTACAGCACCTTCAGAAGCAAGGTTTCCGTATAAAACCTGAATATTTCCTGTTGGTTTTAACGCTTTTTGAATTTCATGAATTACTTCTTGTCCGTCTTGTAAATCCGGTGTAGAAGCTAAGTTTTCAGCAACTGTTTTTCCTGTTACTGTTAAACAATCTCCGTGGATAAGTCCCACTTTCAATAAATATTTCATTACACCCGGAATACCTCCCACTTCGTGAATATCTTCCATCATGTATTTACCGCTTGGTTTCATATCAGCAAGAACAGGTGTTCTGTCGTTAATTGCCTGAAAATCGTCAAGGGTAATTGTAATACCAACAGAGTGTGCCATTGCGATTAAGTGCATAACTGCGTTTGTAGAACCTCCTAAAACTGCTACAATTGTAATAGCATTTTCAAAAGCTTTACGAGTCATAATATCTCTTGGCTTAATATCTTTTTCTAATAAAACTTTAATAGCTTCTCCGGCAGCAATACATTCGTCTCTTTTTTCCTGACTCAAAGCAGGGTTAGAAGAGCTGTAAGGCATACTCATACCTAATGCTTCAATTGCAGAAGACATAGTGTTTGCCGTATACATACCGCCGCAGGCACCAGCTCCAGGACATGCATTTTGGATAACACCTTTAAAATCTTCCGGAGTAATTTCACCTTTTACTTTTTTTCCTAAAGCTTCAAAAGCAGAAACGATGTTTAGAGATTCACCTTTCCATTTTCCTGAGTGAATAGATCCTCCATAAACCATCATTGACGGACGGTTTAATCTTCCCATTGCGATTAACGCTCCAGGCATATTTTTGTCGCAGCCAGGAATTGCAATAATACTATCGTACCATTGTGCACCGGCTACAGTTTCAATAGAATCTGCAATTACATCACGAGAAACTAATGAATAACGCATTCCTTCTGTACCGTTAGAAATTCCGTCACTTACACCAATGGTATTAAAAATAAGTCCGACCAGACCAGCATCCCAAACACCTTTTTTAACATCTTTTGCTAAATCATTTAAGTGCATGTTGCAAGTATTACCATCATAACCCATGCTGACAATACCAACTTGTGCTTTTTTTAAATCTTCTTCAGTTAAACCAATTCCGTACAACATTGCTTGCGCCGCAGGCTGTGTTTGATCTTGAGTGATGGTTTTGCTGTACTTATTTAATTCCATTATTGCGTTATTTTTATTTTAATTTTATTCAAAAAAAAACCTTCCAGTATTTGGAAGGTTTATAATATAGTCTTTCAATTATATTTATACCGTTCCCGATGCAGATGTGCTAAACACATTGACAACAACGACAGAAGTAATAATAATTGAGATTTGCATCGCTTATTTTTTTAGTGTTACAAAAGTACAAAAACTTTAAGAACTAAAAAAATAAAATCTCAACATTTCTAATACTTCTTGTTATTTAATTCATTATTTTAATAAAAAATCTAAACTATTGTCGATTGACCAATCGAAACATTATCATTATTAAAATATAATAAGTCATCTTTGCTGAAAATGAAATTGGAAACAAACTCCCCTACTTCATTTGTACCAAATTTTGAATCTGGTTTTAAATCAACAGTAACAACTTCATATTCAATTGCTTTTTTAACTGCCTGAAAAACTACATTCGCTTCTTTAGTTAATCCAAAATGTTCTAACAAAAGTCCTGCAGCTAAAATCGAAGCAATTGGATTGGCAATATTTTTTCCTTTTGCTTGTGGATATGAACCGTGAATTGGCTCAAACAAAGCATTTTTTTCTCCTAAAGATATTGATGGCAGTAAACCAATAGATCCAGTAATTACGCTCGCTTCATCAGATAAAATATCTCCAAATAAATTCTCAGTTAAAATGACATCAAATTGTTTTGGATTCAAAATCAGCTGCATTGCTGCGTTATCTACAAATAAAAAGTCCAAGATTACATCTGGATAGCTTTCGCCCACTTTTTGAACCACTTTTCTCCATAATCTGGAAGTTTCCAAAACATTTGCTTTGTCTACCATAGTTAACTTCTTGCGTCGGTTTTGTGCCGATTTAAAAGCTAAATGTGCAATTCTCGTTATTTCTTCTTCTGAATACTCACATAAATCCGAAGCATGTGTACCTTCATCATTTAATGTTTTTATACCAAAATAAGCACCACCGGTTAATTCTCTGAAAATTGTAAAATCTGCTCCTTCAATAATCTCTCTTTTTAAAGGAGAAGCATCAATTAAAGCCTTAAATGGTTTAATAGGACGAATATTGGCAAACAAACCAAGTTCTTTTCGAAGTTTTAACAAACCTTGCTCCGGACGAACTTTTGCATTTGGGTTGTTATCGTATTTTGGATCTCCAATAGCACCAAGCAAAACAGCATCAGTATTTAAACAAAGATTTAAAGTCTGCTCCGGGAGCGGGTTTCCAGTTTTGTCAATAGCGATCGCACCCATGAGTGCTTCTTCAAAAACAAATTCATGATTGTACACTTCGCCAATAGCATATAATGCTTTTTTGGCCTGTGCAATAACTTCTGGTCCAATACCGTCTCCTGGTAAAACTGCTATTTTCAAATTCATAACGTCTCGTTCTTTATGTATTTAAATCTTTATTTTTTTTTCTCTTTCTTCTTGGCTCTATTGTGTTTTATTAGCTTCTGATTAATTCACCTTCAATTTTAGAGGCTTCTATAATTTGGTGAATATCTGCATCTACAACTTCTTTTTTAATGTCAGCAAACTTCAAGAACTCAATGTAAACAGTATCTAATTGTGTTTTTGTAAGCTCGTAACCTACTTTTTTAGCACGGTATGCTAATGCTGCTCTTCCGCTTCTTGCAGTTAAAATGATAGAAGATTCGTTTACACCCACATCAAGCGGATCCATAATTTCGTAAGTTGCTCTGTTTTTGATAACACCATCCTGATGAATTCCAGAACTGTGTGCAAAAGCATTTGCTCCAACGATAGCTTTATTTGGCTGTACAATCATTCCCATACTTTCAGAAACTAAACGGCTCATTTCGTTTAATTCTCTTGTATTGATGTTTGTATCTAAGTTTAAGTAAGGATGTTGTTTGAAAATCATTACCACTTCTTCAAGAGCTGTGTTTCCTGCTCTTTCTCCAATACCATTAATAGTACATTCAATTTGTCTTGCACCATTAATTGCACCTGCAATTGAGTTTGCAGTTGCCATTCCTAAATCATTATGACAGTGGCATGAAAGGATTACGTTTTCGATTCCTTTTACGTTTTCTTTTAAATATTTAATTTTTGCTCCATATTCTTCCGGAAGACAATATCCTGTTGTATCAGGAATATTTAATACAGTTGCACCAGATTTAATAACTTCTTCGCAAACTTTTGCAAGGAAAGCATTATCAGTTCTACCAGCATCTTCTGCGTAGAATTCTACATCTTCTACATACGATTTTGCGTGTGCTACTGCAAATTTGGCTCTTGCAATAATATCTTCAGGCGTAGTTTGTAATTTGTGGAGTATATGAGATTCAGAAGTTCCGATTCCAGTATGGATTCTAGGTTTCTTCGCGTGCTTTAAAGCAGCTGCAGCAACATCAATGTCGTTTTTCACGGCTCTTGTTAGTCCGCAGACCGTTGCATTTTCTACAATTTTACAAATCTCAGAGACCGATAAAAAATCGCCCGGACTTGACACAGGAAAACCAGCTTCGATAATATCAACTCCCATTTTGTCTAGTCGTTCTGCGATAACTAATTTTTGCTTAGTATCTAACTTGCATCCTGGAACTTGCTCACCGTCGCGTAAAGTGGTGTCAAAAATTTGAACTTTCTCTCTATTCATATTCATTTATTTAATGTAATTTCACATCTTGATAACAAATATATATTGTACAATCGCAGTACGAAATTCATTTTAATGAAATTATACTGTTCATAACACAATTTATAACGAGTTAAATATTTAATAATCAATAAGTTATATTATTATTTTTTACAATGGCTAACCATCAAAAAGATTTCTTATTTGTTCTGATAAAATCACTTTCCAAATCTGAAAAAAGGCAGTTTAAAATTTTTGCAAGCCGATTAGAGACCAGCTCGAATACGAAATTCATTGAACTATTCAACATTTTAGATAAGTCTGAAACGTATGATGAAAAGCTTATTTTAAAGAGCGGAAGCATCAAAAAAGTTCAGTTATCTAACTTAAAATCATACCTATACAAACAAATCTTAGTTAGTATTCGTTTAAATATTCCGAGCCAGAATATTCGTTATCAATTACGCGAACAAATTGATTTTGCTGTTATACTATATAATAAAGGACTTTATAAACAGAGTTTAAAAATTCTTGACAAAACAAAACAGCAGGCTTTAGAAAATGACGAAAAATATATGGCATATGAAATTGTCGAGTTCGAAAAGCTGATAGAATCACAATATATTACGAGAAGTATTCAGGGCCGTGCCGACGAATTGGTTGTTCAGGCCAAAGAATTAAATTACCGAAATACTATTTCGAGCAAATTATCGAATCTTTCGCTTCAATTGTACGGAATCATGCTGAAAACAGGTTACGTAAAAAGTGATGAGGAATATAAATATATTGATGATTATTTCAATAAGCATATTGCAAAACTAGACGAAACTAAATTTGGTTTTCGTGAAAAATATTGGTTTTACAATGCCAATTTATGGCGAAGCTTCCTGGTTCAGGACTTTTTAGCGAGTTATAAATTTGCTTACAAATGGGTACAGCTTTTTTATGACAACCCAAATATGATTTACCTGAATCCGGTATTTTTCTTAAAAGGAAACCATTATTTTCTGGAATCGCTTTATATGTTGAAATATACATCCAATTTCAAAAAATATCTTTCGCTGTTAGAAGAAACAATTCAGGATCCGAGATTTCCTGTAAATGATAATCTTGCTTCGCTGTCATTTTTATACTTATATAACAACAAACTGAATCTGCATATTCTGGAAGGTACTTTTGCCGAAAGTGAATATCTGATTCCTGAGATTTTAGAAAAACTGAAAGTACACAGCGATCACCTTGATGAGCATCACGAAATGTTATTTTTCTACAAAATTGCTTCTATTTATTTTGGAAATGAAAAGTATAACGAATGTATTTTCTATCTTGATAAAATCATCAATAATAAAAACTTGACTATGCGCGAAGATTTAATGTGCTTTGCAAGATTATTGTCGCTGATTGCGCATTATGAATTAGGAAAAGATTATTATTTAGAAAATCACCTGAAAAGCACGTATAAGTTTTTATTAAAAATGAATGACTTACACGAAGTTCAAAAAGAGATTATCAAGTTTTTAAGAAACCTGAATAACTTCTACCCTGCTGATATTAAAAAGGAATTCAAAAAAATGCATGCCCGTTTCGTAGAACTTGAAAAGAATACTTACGAAAAAAGAGCTTTCTTATACCTGGATATTATTTCGTGGCTGGAAAGCAAAATCGAAAACAGAAAAATTGCTGACATTATTAAAGAAAAAGCTAAGCTGAATAGCCGATAAATCTTTTAAATTCCAATAAAAAAAGGCTGAAAATTTATCTTTTTCAGCCTTTTTTTGTCATTTCGACGTAAGGAGAAATCTTCGTTGCTAAATCGTCGCAGATTGATATTCTTTGTCGAGTTACTTGCGAAGATTTCTCCTTACGTCGAAATGACATACCTTATGGCTGCTCTTTCTTCAAAACAAAAAAATCCCAAATTCCTCCTGATAACTATCGGGATGGAATTGGGGATTTTGTATATTGAAAATTAAAAGAATTTATTCTACAATATTAGAAGTCGTAACATAAAAATCTTTATCAACTTCTATTTTTCTGTCTTCATTATCTGTTTTTATAGACTGCCATTCTGTAGTTGGTTTCAACCAGGTTTCAACACCGTTTAACTTTACTCTTACCGGCATATCAAATTTAGAAACACAGTTTGTCCAGTGGTAGCCAAAAGTTCCATTTTTAAACATATATTCAAAAACCGGAATTTGAGTTGTAGTTAAATATTGAGCAAAAACTCTGTTGAAGTTAATTCCGGATTGTTCGTTAATATAATCCTGAATTTGTTTACCAGTAACCGTTTGATGGTAAAACGTTTTGTTCATGCCTCTTAAAATCGATTTCCATTTTGCATCATCATTGATTACCTGACGAATCATATGAAGCATTGTAGCTCCTTTTGGATACATATCGCCAGAACCTTCATTATTTACATCATAGTGTCCGATGATTGGAGTATCATTTTTAATGTTTTTTCTACATCCAATTACATATTCTGCTCCGGCATCTTTTCCATAATAATACTCCACAAAAAGACTTTCAGAATAGTTTGTAAAACTCTCGTGAACCCACATATCAGCAATATCTTTATAAGTGATATTGTTAGCGTACCATTCGTGACCCGATTCGTGAATGATGATAAAATCAAACTTTAATCCCCAGCCTGTTCCGCTTAAGTCACGTCCTAAATAACCGTTTTTATATTGATTTCCGTATGTAACAGAACTTTGGTGCTCCATTCCTAAATACGGAACTTCAACCAATTTATAACTGTCTTCGTAGAACGGATAAGGTCCGAACCAGTTTTCAAAAGCTTTCAGCATTTTTGGAGCGTCTTTAAACTGCTCTTTTGCCAAAGCCAGATTGTCTCTTAAAACATAATAATTACAGTCTAAATTTCCTTTTTCGCCTTTAAAAACTTCTGAAAAATTAACGTAATCACCAATATTGATGTTTACACCGTAATTATTGATAGGATTGGCAACATACCAGTTGAAAGTTTTCGTTCCGTCTTTTTCTTTTTTAACGCTTTGTAATCTTCCGTTAGAAACTTCCGTTAAATCTCCCGGAACATTAACACTGATAAGCATATTTTCTACTTCATCATACATATGGTCTTTACACGGCCACCAAACGCTTGCTCCTAAACCCTGGCAAGATGTAGCAATAAAATCTTTTCCGTTTTTGTCTTTTTTCCAAGAAAAACCGCCGTCCCATGGCGCTCTTACCGCTTCTTTAGGTTTTCCGCTAAATGAAACTACAATTTCTTTTGTATCGCCAGCTTTTTGTTTTTCGTTTAAAGTGATGAAAAATGCGTTTCCGTCTCTTTCAAATTTTAATTCTTTTCCGTTCTGCGTTACTTTAGTAATGTTCATTGGCTCCTGCAAATCAATCTGCATACGGTTATTTTCTGTTAAAACAGTATAGCGAACTGTATTAGAACCTGAGATTGATTTTTCTTTTGGATTCACTTTTACATCAAGGTGATAATATTTCAAATCCCACCAAGCTCTTTCTTTTGTGATGCTTCCGCGTAAAGTATCCTGATGTGTAAAAACGGTTTCTGACTTGTTTAAAAGTCCCTGAGCATTGGCAGTAAAACCAATTAGAAAAGCAGTTAAAATGCTTCCAAAGTAATTTTTCATTGGTTAGAATTATAAAATAAATAAAGTATTCGAACTTAATCTGTCACAAATGTAAACATTCGGATTAAGAATTCTAAAATTTTATGATTTCTTCATAAAAAACAAACCCAATAAATAAGAAATTTATTGGGTTTCCATTTTTAATTATTTTAAAAACTTAATTAGTGATATTAGATTCAATCACATAAAAGTTTTTATCTACAGTTAAAGCTGTTTTTTCGCTGTTTAAATCTTTCGCCTGCCAATCTGATGTTGGTTTTAGCCAGGTTTCTACACCGTTTAAAGTGACCTTTAAAGGAAGATCAAAATTTTCCTGACAGTTAATCCAATGATATGCTAATTTTTGATTTTTAAAATAATATTCAAAAACAGGTACCTGAGGCGTTCTTAAATACTGATTAAAAACCGCACTGAAATCAATTCCAGATTCTTTACTAATATAGTCTTCAATCTGTTTTGTGGTAACGGTTTGATGATAAAACGTTTTGTTCATACCGCGAAGAATCGCTTTAAATTTTGCATCATCATTAATCACCTGACGAATCGTGTGAATCATATTAGCGCCTTTCGGGTACATATCGCCAGAACCTTCTCTGTTTACATCATAATGCCCAATAATAGGTTCTTTATTCGCAATCATTTTTCTAATTCCTCTAACATATTCATTTGCAGCATCTTTTCCATAATAATATTCTATAAAAAGAACTTCTGAATATGTCGTAAAACTTTCATGAATCCACATATCGGCAATGTCTTTATAGGTAATATTATTAGCAAACCATTCATGACCCGATTCATGAATAATGATATAATCAAATTTCAATCCCCAGCCTGTTCCGCTTATATCATGTCCGTTATGACCGTTTTGGTAATTGTTCCCGTAAGTTACCGAGCTTTGGTGTTCCATTCCTAAATACGGAGCTTCCACCAATTTGTAACTGTCTTCGTAAAACGGATAAGGTCCAAACCAGCTTTCAAAAGCTTTAAGCATTTTAGGAGCATCTTTAAACTGTTCTTTTGCTTTAGCCAGATTATCTCTCAAAACATAATAATTACAATCTAAATCGCCTTTTTCTCCTTTAAATTTTTCTGAGAAATTAACATAATCTCCAATATTGATATTTACCCCGTAATTGTTAATTGGATTAGCGACATACCAATTGAAAGTTTTAGTTCCATCTTTTTGTTTTTTTAACACTTTGCAGCCTTCCATTTGAAACATCAGTTAAATCTCCAGGAACATTTACGCTGATTAGCATATTCTCTACTTCATCGTACATATGATCTTTACATGGCCACCAAACGCTCGCGCCTAATCCCTGACAAGATGAAGCGATAAAATCTTTGCCATTTTTGTCTTTCTGCCAGGTTATTCCTCCATCCCAAGGCGGACGTACGGCTTCTTTTGGAACTCCTCCAAATGAAACGATAATTTCTTTGGTTTCTCCAGCTTTTTGATTTTCTGATAAAGTAATAAAGAAAGCATTTCCGTCTCTTTCAAACTTTAATTCTTTTCCGTTCTGCGTTACTTTCGTAATGTTCATTGGTTCCTGCAAATCAATCTGCAAGCGGTTGTATTCTGTTAAAACCGTATAGCGTACAGTATTAGTTCCGGAAATGGTTCTGTCTGCCGGATTCACCTTAATGTCAAGATGGTAGTATTTCAAATCCCACCAGGCTCTTTCTTTTGTGATGCTTCCGCGTAAGATATCCTGATGTGTAAAAACAGTTTCTGACTTATTTAAAAGTCCTTGGGCATTGGCTGCAAAACCAATTAGAAAAGCTGTTATAACACTTCCAAAGTATTTTTTCATTATATAAATTAAGTTTTGAATTAGTTACAATATTAGTATACATTTCCAATTTATGTTACAAAATTAGTATTCATATATAGTTTTGTTTTTTATTTTAGCTAAAATTTTCCTGTTTTATGAAATTTAGTTCGTTTTTATATCTTTTCACATTTCTGTATTCAATAAATAATCATTCACAGACATTTTTAATTGCGAAAACTAGTGAAAAAATAAAAATCGACGGAGATTTAACCGATTGGAAAACACCTTTTTTGGGTCCTTTTGTGATTCATAATTCAGGAGAAAAAGCAAAACAAAACACAATGGTTTCACTTTCGTGGAATGATGAAAACCTTTTTATTGCTTATCGTTCAATTGATTCTCAAATAGTGGGAAAACATCAAATGAAAGATTCTAAAATCTATGAAACTGATGATTTGGTAGAAAT
Source organism: Flavobacterium sp. 22659 (assembly GCF_052044235.1). Lineage (NCBI taxonomy): Bacteria > Pseudomonadati > Bacteroidota > Flavobacteriia > Flavobacteriales > Flavobacteriaceae > Flavobacterium > Flavobacterium sp. 22659. The sequence continues at coordinate 126,663 of NZ_JBQEMU010000015.1, read as the reverse complement.
ATTCATTGATCCTGACGGAGATGGGAAAAATTATCTGGAAATTGGTGTAAATGCATTTTCTGCTAATTATGATATGCTTGTTAAATGTATTTCTCCAGAATGCGGAGGCTGGAAAACAGATATGAATTTTGATATTAAAGGATTTGAAGCTGTCAGTAAAATCACTTCTGAAGGTTTTGATACCGAAATAAAAATACCTTTTCCAAGCTTAGAAAAAATTGAAAACGGTCATTTTTTAAAACCAAAGCTTGGTACAAAATGGAAGGCGAATATTTTTAGAATTGATTACGGCAATACAACCGAATATCTTGCTTTACAACCTTATAAAAGTTTGAAATTTGGTTTTCATCAACCGCAGGAATTTGCAGTTTTTGAGTTTGTGGAGTGATAAATTTGTTTAATCGTGTAATTTGTCATTTCTACTTTATTCAAAAATGACAGATTATGTCATGATACTTTTATTTCTTTTGGGAAAGATTTGTTAATTCATTTGCTCTTGAAAGCTGTTCGTATCCATAAAAAATATAACACATTGCAATCATTGTACAGCAAATAATCCACATTAGACTGTCTATCAAAAAATACATTCCAACACCAATACATATTATAAAAATTCCTGGGTATAAGCAGCCTCGAAATTCTTTTTTATATTCTTTTACAGCTATTTCATCAACCTTTTTAATATTAGAAATTAACTCGTTAGAAATTTCTACATTAAAAGCATCAGCGGTTAAGAATAATGATTCTTTTATATTTTTATATACATTTTTATTATAAACAGGATCTTTTACAATAAATCTTCCTTCTTCTAAAACATGATTAGTAAATTCATAAACTGCAAGAATTTGGTCTTCTAAATATGTAGTATTTTTTCCAATCGACAGCTTATTTATAATTTTTTCATTCTCCATTTTTCATAACACTTTAATTTTTAAAATTGAATTTTTGTTTAGCATTCTTATAATACTCAACTATTACATAAATTTGAATAATTCCAATTATAAAAATTGTCATACTAATCGGAAAACCAAATGGTAAATAACAGATAATGCCAGCCAGTACAGTAACAACACCAATATTTCTATGAAATTGATAAAATTTTCTACAATTTTCTATTCCTATTAAATCGGCTTCATTGATTTTACTTTTAAGACATTCAGGAATATTGACCTTTTGTAATTTATTTTTTAAGAAAAAATAGTGATCTAATGTATGGATTGTATTTTTTTTGATACCAAATTTTCCTTCCCTTAAAACATAATTTGTTGTATCATCTAATAAGACCAGATATTTTTCAGCATCAGAAAAATCACCTTCATTTGCTATTCTTTCTCTTATTTTTTTAATTTCCATTTTTAAAAACCTATTTATTCATAAATATGTATACCACGCAGAAAGATAAAAAGTCCTGAAATAAAGAAAAATGCACTAGATAAAACAGCAATAATACTTAGGCTTATTTTTCTGATATCAAAATCTAAATTATAAACTACAAAACCTAAAAAGAAAAATAACAAACCAACACACATCATGGTTATCGCTTTTCTGTTTAAAATTTTTATTTCAATTAAATGTACATCTTCAAGTTGTGAGAGTAATGAATCGGAAACTTTACAGTAATTTTTTGAAACCAATATCCTAATTAATTTTTTGTAATTTTTATAGTTATAAAAATCTTTAAACCTATTATCAAATTTTCCTTTTCTTGAAACGACATAAATAAAGTCTTCAAAAAGCATCAAAAGTTCATCTTGAAGCAAATCTTTTTTATTTGAAAAATTTTCTTTAATTTTTTGAATATTCATTATTTATGTATAATACAGGTTAAAAAATATAAGTTATTCCTACTTAAATTGTTGATGTTTTTTTGTTCCTAACAAAAAAATCAATAAACCATACCACAAAAAACCAAAGATGAATGCACCAATGATTAATAAAGAAAGCAAAGATGGATTTAGCTCTCCAAAATTATATATAACTAAAAATAAACAAACTACACCTAATAAAACTAGAAATATTCCAAAAAGCATATCCAGTTTGGCTTCTTTATTAAATAGTTTTATTTCAATTAAATGAATTTTGTCTATTTTTTTAAGTAAATGAGAAAATTTTAATCGATCATGAAAAACAATTAATTTGGATAATTTTAAAAAATTACTGTGGGTATAAAAAGCTTTGACAGTATTATCAAATCTGCCTTTAATTAAGATTGTATCTACAAAATTTTCTGAAAGAAATATTAGTTCATCAGTCGTTAATATTGAATTATTAGAAAATTTTTGTTTTAAATCTTCAATTCCTCTATTCATTTTTTTTTGCAAAGATAACCATACACCATTAAAAAAAAAATAAATTTTAACAAGATTTAACTCAATTAATTAGTTTTACTTATACGATTTATATTAAACAAAAAACTCATATTATAAACTTTATAAATCTCTACAAAGTTTAAAACATGAGTTTTACTATTGTCAAAATAACTGGATTTTTACTAAATATTATTTTTGGCGTTTCTTTAAAACTTCTACAACATCATTTAACTGATATCCTTTTGCCTGTAATAAAATCAAATAATGAAATAACAGATCAGCACTTTCGCTAAGGAATAAATCGTCGTTGTCATCTTTTGCTTCAATCACTACTTCTACTGCCTCTTCACCAACTTTTTGGGCAATTTTATTGATTCCTTTTGCAAATAAAGAAGCTACATAACTCTGTTCAGAATCAGCATTTTCTCTACGGGTTTTGATTGTATTTTCTAATTGTGAAATAAAACCGTAATTCGCATCATTGGGTTCTTGCCAACATGTATCTGCGCCTGTGTGGCACGTTGGTCCAACTGGTTTTGCCTGAATTAATAGCGTATCGCCGTCACAATCATTTTTAATGCTTACCAGATTTAAAAAGTTACCGCTCTCCTCGCCTTTTGTCCAAAGTCTTTGCTTAGAGCGACTAAAGAAAGTTACTTTTTGAGTTTCTATTGTTTTTTGAAGCGATTCTTCGTTCATATAACCCAGCATCAAAACATTTTTTGTTTCAGAATCCTGAATTATGGCCGGAATTAATCCGTGTGCGCTTTTGATATCGATATCCATAATTATTTTAGATTTTAGAATTCAGATTTTAGATTGCTGAACTCTTTTATTTTAGATTAAATCTTCTCCTTCTTCTTGTTTCCTGCTTCTCTTAAAGTCTAACTTCAACACCATTCTTTCTTAATTCTTGCTTTAATGCTTTGATTTCGATTTCTTTAAAATGAAAAACACTTGCTGCCAAAGCGGCATCTGCTTTTCCTTCTTTAAACGAATCTACGAAATGCTGTATATTTCCAGCTCCTCCCGAAGCAATAATTGGAATATTTACTAATTCTGATAGTTTTGCCAGAGCTTCGTTTGCAAAGCCATTTTTAGTTCCGTCGTTATCCATCGAAGTAAAAAGGATTTCTCCTGCTCCTCGTTCTGCCACTTCAACAGCCCAATCGAATAAATTCAATTCAGTCGGAACTTTTCCACCGACTAAATGTACAATCCATTGTCCGTCAATTTGTTTCGCATCGATTGCTACGACAACACACTGACTTCCAAATTTCTGAGCCAAATCATTAATCAACTGCGGATTTTTTACTGCCGATGAATTAATCGAAACTTTATCAGCTCCATTATTCAGCAGAATATCAACATCTTCAACAGATGAAATCCCGCCGCCAACGGTAAACGGAATGTTGATTTTTTCTGCCACGCTTCGCACCATATTCACCAGCGTTTTACGTCTTTCCTCAGTTGCTGAAATATCCAGAAAAACCAGTTCGTCTGCACCTTCTCTTGAATAAATTTCAGCCAGTTCCACAGGATCTCCCGCATCACGCAAGTCAACGAAATTAACACCTTTTACAGTTCTTCCGTTTTTTATATCTAAGCAGGGTATTATTCTTTTTGCTAACATTTTTAATTTGGTTGTTGGTTGTTGGTTGTTGGTTGTTGGGCAATATGATAAACTATCAACCGACAACCAATAACTATCAACCTATTATGTAATCCTCTAACTGTTTTAAAGTAATTCTTCCTTCGTAAATCGCTTTTCCTATAATTGTTCCTTCGCAACCTAATTCGGCTAATTTTGGCAATTCGTCAAAAGTTGAAATTCCTCCAGAAGCGATTAGTTTGACGCCTTTAGCTTCTGCTAAAATTTTACTGTACAAATCAAAACTTGGACCTTGCAGCATTCCGTCTTTGGCGATATCGGTGCAAATAACGTATTGAATTCCTTTATTTTGATAATCCTGAATAAACGGAACCAAGTCTTCATTTGATTCTTCTAACCAGCCGGAAACTGCTATTTTTTCATCTTTTGCATCAGCTCCCAAAATAATTTTTTCTGAACCGTATTCTGAAATCCATTTTTCAAAAATTGCTCTGTTTTTTACAGCAATACTTCCGCCGGTAATTTGGTTTGCACCACTTTCAAAAGCAATTCTTAAATCATCATCGGATTTTAATCCGCCTCCAAAATCAATTTTTAAGCTCGTTTGCGTTGCAATTTGTTCTAATATCTTATAATTGACAATCTTGCTTGATTTTGCACCGTCAAGATCAACTAAATGCAAATATTCAATTCCGTGTGCTTCAAATGATTTTGCCACTTCAAGCGGATTTTCATTATAAATTATTTTGGTATCATAATCACCTTTGGACAAACGAACACATTTTCCTTCAATGATATCTATGGCTGGTATTATTCTCATTTTATTTAAGTCTTAAAGTTTGAAAGTCTAAAGTCATAAAGTCTTTCTGATTCTCAAAATTGTTATTTTGATTGAAATTGATTTTTGATATTGAAATTTTACATTTTTAAAAAGTTACCTAGAATCTTTTCTCCAACATCTCCACTTTTTTCTGGATGAAATTGTGTTCCGTAAAAATTATCTTTTTGCAAAGCCGATGCATATTCAACATCGTAATTTGTTGTGGCGATAGATTCTGCACAATTTGGAGCGTAAAAACTATGAACCAGATACATGAACTCATTTTCAGAAATTCCTTTAAACAAATCGGTTTTTAAATCATAAATCTGATTCCATCCCATTTGCGGCACTTTTACGTTGTTTGAAAATTTCACAACATCAACATCAAAAATCTCCAATCCTTTCGTATTTCCTTCTTCCGATTTATTGCACATCAACTGCATTCCGAGACATATTCCTAAAACAGGCTGTTTCAATTGCGGAATCAGACTATCTAATCCGCTTTCACGAAGTTTCGCCATAGCCGAACTCGCCTCACCTACACCAGGAAAAATCACTTTATCTGCCGATTTAATTTCATCTGGGTTATTACTCAAAACCGCTTTAAAACCCAATCTTTCAATAGCAAACATTATGCTCTGAATATTTCCTGCTCCGTAATTTATAATTACTATTTTCATTTAATTTTAGTCTTAAAGTCTAAAGTCTAAAGTCATAAAGTCGATTCTAATATCCCCATTTTGGAAAACTTTCGACTTTATGACTTTCAACTTTTGACTCAATTAAAGCATTCCTTTCGTTGAAGGCAAAATCATTTTTTCGGTATCTCTTTTTACAGCTACTTTTATTGCTTTCGCGAAAGCTTTAAAGATAGCTTCGATTTTGTGATGCTCGTTGATTCCTTCTGCTTTGATATTTAAATTTGCTTTTGCGCCGTCGGTAAATGATTTAAAGAAATGATAGAACATTTCTGTCGGCATTTTACCAACCATTTCACGTTTAAATTCAGTTTCCCAAATCAGCCAGTTTCTTCCGCCAAAGTCAATTGCTGCCTGTGCTAAACAATCGTCCATCGGTAAACAGAATCCGTAACGTTCGATTCCTAGTTTATTTCCTAACGCTTTCGCGAAAACTTCTCCTAAAGCAATTGCCGTATCTTCAATTGTATGGTGCTCATCGACTTCTAAATCGCCTTTTACAGTAATTTCCAAATCCATTTGTCCGTGACGTGAGATTTGATCTAACATGTGATCAAAAAAGGCAATTCCGGTATCGATTTTACTTTTTCCAGTTCCGTCAAGGTTTAAGTTGATATAAATATCGGTTTCATTGGTTTTACGGGTAATCGAAGCTGAACGCGCTTCTAATTTTAGAAACTCGTAAATTCTTTTCCAATCTATCGTCTGCAACGCAATCGTATCGTTTAATTCTTCTCGTTTTGATGAAATTTCATTGCTTCCAATTCCATCAGTTATATTCATGAAAATGGCTTTTGCACCTAGATTTTTAGCCAATTCAACATCAGTTAAACGATCACCTAAAACAAAAGAATTTTCTAAATCATATTCTGGATTGTTCAGATACTTTGTCAGCATTCCCGTTCTTGGTTTGCGTGTTGGCGCGTTTTCTTCCGGAAAAGTTCTGTCAACAAAGATTTCATCAAAAACAACTCCTTCGTTTTCAAAGGCTTTAAGAATAAAATTCTGTGTCGGCCAAAACGTATCTTCTGGAAAACTATCCGTTCCTAATCCGTCCTGATTGGTTACCATTGCCAATTCGTAATCTAATTCAGAGGCAATTTTAGCCAGATATTGAAAAGCTTTTGGATAAAATTCCAGTTTATCTAAACTGTCTAATTGGTAATTTTCTGGTTCTAAAACAATCGTTCCGTCACGATCGATAAAAAGTACTTTTTTCATATATTTTATTTTTGCCCACTGATTTTACGGATTAAACTGATTTCAAATTTTTACACTTAATAGTAAAAATAAAATCCGTTCAATCTGTGTAATCTGTGGTCTATATTTTAATTACAACAATTTCAACTCTCTAATTACAACAGCGTTTTCTTCTTTTGTTCCAATTGTAAAACGAAGACAATTTTCGCATAAAGGCTGTGTCGTTCTGTTACGAATAACGATTCCTTTTTCGATTAATTGATTGTACCTTTTATTGGCATCATCCACTTTTGCTAAAATAAAATTGGCTTCTGTCGGGTATACTTTTTCAACAAAACTTACTTCAAGTAAAACTTTAAGCAATTCTTCTCTTTGCTCAATAATTGAAGCTATTTCTTGTTTAATTTTATCTGAATCTTTTAAACGTTCTTTCGCTCTTTGCTGCGTTAATTCGTTTACATTATAAGGTGGTTTAATTTTATTTAAAACCGAAATTACCGCTTCTGATGCATAACAAATCCCTAAACGAATTCCTGCTAAACCATAAGCCTTAGAAAGCGTTTGTGTAATTACTAAATTCGGATATTCATCGATTTCTGTCAGCCAGCTTTCTTTTTCTGAAAAGTCAATATAAGCTTCATCAATAACCACTAAACCTTTGAAATTTTGAAGCAGTTTCACCACACTTTCGTCAGAAAATGAATTTCCTGTTGGATTGTTTGGCGAACATAAAAAGATGATTTTGGTTCTCTCATCAACAGCTTCTAAAATCTTTTCTACCTGTGGCTGAAAATCAGTTGTCAGCAAAACCTCTCTATTTTCTACCGCATTGATATTAGCTAAAACACCATACATACCGTAAGTTGGCGGCAATGAAATGATATTGTCTTTATTTGGTTCGCAGAAAGCTCTAAAAAGCAAGTCTAAAACTTCATCGCTTCCGTTTCCTAATAAAATCTGACTTTGTTTTGTATTGTTATTTTTGGCCAAAATAGCTTTAACTGAGTTCTGCTGCGGATCCGGGTAACGGTTTACACCATTTTGAAACGGATTTTCATTAGCATCCAGAAAAATCATTTCGGCTGTATCAAAATCTTCAAATTCATCTCTTGCTGAAGAATATGGTTTTAAAGATTTTACGTTTTCTCTTGTTATTGTATTTATATCGAACGTATTCATTGCTTTATTTTTTTAAGAAGCAAGAATCAAGAAGAAAGACTTTAAAAAATCTTAACTCTTGCTTCTTTCTTCTTCCTTATGTCTTTTACTCTAAACTCTTTAATCTTAACGTCACAGCATTTTTATGCGCTTGCAGCCCTTCGGCCTCAGCCATAGTTTCAATTGCTTTTCCGATGTTTTGAATTCCTTTTTCAGAAATTTTCTGAAATGTCATCGATTTCATAAAACTATCCAGATTTACACCGCTGTAATTTTTCGCATAACCATTGGTTGGCAAAGTATGATTAGTTCCTGAAGCATAATCTCCGGCACTTTCCGGCGTATAATTTCCAATGAAAACAGAACCTGCGTTTACAATTCCGTTACAGTAAAAATCGTCATATTGAGAGCAGATTATAAAGTGTTCCGGACCATATTCGTTAATTAAATCCAAAGCTCTCTGATCATTTTCAACATAAATTAGTTTTGAATTTTCGATTGCTTTCTCAGCAATAGCTTTTCTTGGAAGAACTTCCAGCTGTGACTGAACTTCTTTTTCTACTTCGATAATCATTTTTTTTGAAGTCGAAACCAAAATTACCTGACTGTCTGTTCCGTGTTCTGCCTGAGAAAGCAAATCAGAAGCTACAAAAGCCGGAACTGCTGTATCATCGGCTACAATTAATAATTCTGAAGGTCCGGCCGGCATATCAATTGCTACTCCAAATTGTGTCGCTAATTGTTTGGCAACGGTTACGAACTGATTACCAGGTCCAAAAATTTTATACACTTTTGGAATAGATTGTGTACCGAAGGTCATTCCGGCAATTGCCTGAATTCCTCCTGCTTTTATAATTTTAGTTACGCCGCATAAATTAGCAGCATATAAAATTGCCGGATTAATTTTTCCTTTTTTATCTGGCGGTGAACATAATACTATTTCTTTACAACCTGCAATCTCTGCTGGAACTGCCAGCATCAAAACTGTTGAAAATAAAGGTGCTGTACCGCCCGGAATATATAATCCAATTTTTTGAATTGGTCTTTTTTCCTGCCAGCAGTTTACGCCTTCAATAGTTTCAACGTCAATTCTATTTGTTTTTTGAGCGCTGTGAAATTTATAAATATTGTCTTTTGCCAATTGAATTGATTCTTTCAAATCATCTGGAATCATTTCAATTGCTTCTTGTATTTCTTCCTTTGTAACTTCGTAGCTGTCTAAAGCAATTCCATCAAAAATTGAGGTATATTTTGCTACCGCTTCGTCTCCCTTTTTCTGGATTTCTTTGAAGATTTCTTTTACGGTTACTTCAATATCGTCTATTGTCTGGGTTGGTCTTTTTAATATTTCAGACCAAGTATCTGGTTTTGGATTGTCTATTTTATTCATTTTCTTAAGCTTTAAGCTTTAAGCTGTGGGCTTTAGGCTTTATTAACGTTGTGTTTATTTTTTTCTTAAGGAGCAGACTTTTCAAAAGCCTAAAGCTTAAGCCTACTGCCTAAAGCGGGCGAAGCCCTAAAGAACCATTTTCTCAATTGGGCATACTAAAATTCCTTCTGCTCCCACTTCTTTTAATTTATCGATTACATCCCAAAAGGTATCTTTATCAATTACCGAGTGTACACTGCTCCAGCCTTCCTGTGCTAATGGCAGAACGGTTAAACTTCTTAAAACCGGAAGGATTTTTCCAACTGCGTCAATTTTGTCATTTGGAACGTTCATCAAAATGTATTTTGAATTTCTGGCTCTTAAAACCGACTGGATTCTGAATTTTAAGGTATCAATGTGTTTTTGGATTTCTGGAGAAACTTTTGGCGAAACTGCTAAAACGGCTTCACTTTTCAGGATAACTTCAACTTCTTTTAAATTGTTTTTGAATAAGGTGCTTCCGCTTGAAACAATATCTACAATAGCATCTGCAAGGCCTATATTTGGCGCAATTTCCACAGAACCTGAAATTTGGTGAATATCAACCTTTAAACCAAATGAATTAAAGTATTCATTTACGGTATTTGGATAAGAAGTTGCGATTCTAAGACCTGCTAAATCCTGAATTGATTTGTAATCAAAAGTTTTAGGGACTGCTACAGAAACTTTACATTTTGAGAATCCCAATCGCTGTACAACTTCGATATTTTTCCCTTTTTCTACTAAAAGATTATCGCCTACAATGGCTAAATCTACTACACCGTCAATCAAATACTGAGGAATATCTGAATTTCTTAAATACAAAACTTCAAGAGGAAAGTTTGAAGCTTCAGCTTTTAACTGGTCGATTCCGTTATTGATTGAAATACCGCAGTCTTTAAGGATTTGGATACTGTCTTCGTTTAAACGACCTGATTTTTGAATTGCAATTTTTAAAGTACTCATTTTTTTAGTTGTTGTTTGATTAATAGTTTGAGTACAAAGAATTGGTATAAAAAAACCCGTTTGATGTACTCAAACGGGTTTTAAAATATGATGATTTACACACATACCATTAACACATCGCTTGAGAGCAATAATGTAAATGATGATGATGTAATTGATTTGAAATCATTGTTTGGTTTGTTTTATAATTCTTTGATTCGGTTGCAAATATACTAGTTAATTTCATAAAAAAGCAATTTTTAATATAACTTAACGATAGTTTATTGTTAAAAAAAAGCTGAAGCGCAGTTTCTATTATAAATTTTCAATTTACGATATCGTTTTCATTTCTTCTTTAAAAACTAAAATTACAGTTGTGCCAACTCCTATTTTACTTTCTATTTTAAATTGAATATCAAGCTGTTCTGTAATTCTTTTTACTATAGACAAACCTAAACCAACTCCTTTTATTTCAGGATGATCTGTATAATTTGATCTAAAAAAAGGATTAAAAATCATTTCGAGATCACCTTTTGCAATTCCTATTCCGTTATCTGAAATTCTGCAGATTGTTCTGTCTCCTTCTTTAGAAAGGAAAACAGAAACTTCTCCACCATCTTTCGTGTACTTAAGTGAGTTTGAAATTATATTTCTTAAAATTGTTATGATCAGAAAATTATCTGAATAGGTGTAATGATCCTGGCCGGCATCAAATTTTACTTTGAGTTTTTTGCTGTTTATTTTCTCTGAATTCAAAGTTAAAACATCTAAAATTACAGCGTTTAAATAAACGTTTTCTGCATTTATCTGATGCTTTTGATTTTCAAAACGAGCCATTGTTAAGAGCTGGTCAACAAGCATATTTAAATGGTCGACTTCGTTTATGCAATAATTAATTTTATCTTCGTATTCCCTGCTGTCTCTAGGTTTACGAATAAGTACTTCAAGTGTTCCTTTAATTACTGTTAGTGGCGTTCTTAACTCGTGCGAGGCGTCAGATGTAAATTGTTTTTCGCGTTCAATTGCGTCTTCAATTCTATTTAATAAATTATTTATTGTTTTAGAAAGTGTGTATAATTCGTCTCTGGTTTTAGGCAGCGGAATTCTTGTTTTCAGATTGTCTTTTGTAATAATATTCGAAGTCTGAATAATATCATTTATGGGTTTTATACTTCTTCCGGCAAAGAATCTGGCAAGAAAAAATAAAATCAATAAAATAATGGGAAATGTAACCAATAAGGTATCCATTAGATTATCTAATACCTTTGAAGAATCTGACAAAGACATCGCAATAATCAAATAGCCGATTTTTTTTGAATGTAAATGAAGCGGTACTTGTATCTGGCGAATTTTATTTCCTAATAATTTAGTATCAAAAAGCTGAAAGTGATCTTTGTTATTATGAAAAACGAGTTTCTCATTTTTTAAATTAGGAGATTTTTCAATGATTTTTTTATTTAAATCTAAAAACTGAACAAATACAGGATTTACATCAACAGAGTTGTGTTCTCTTTCCTCCCATTCTTCTGCATCCATTAAAATTACAACGCCGTTCTCAACTTTAATTTCTTTTAAGTGGTCCTGAACCTCTATATTAAGATTTTCATCTATATGATTGTAAACGGTAAGTTTTACAATAAAATAAATAGCCGAAAAAACTGCCAGAACCAAAAGCCCTGTTCCTACAATATAGTTTAATGCAATTCTATTTTTAAAAGATAATAATTTCATCTTGCTTAATCATTGGCGATATAACCAATGCCCCGAATAGTTTTAATGTAATCTTCTTCAATTTTAAGGTTCAGTTTTTTACGAATCGCATTCATAAAAACATCAATTACTCCGGTATCATATTCAAAATTAATATCCCACACATCTTTTAAGATTTCGTTTCGGGTACAGACTTTGCCTTTTTTTCTAATTAAATACGTCAGTAATTCAAATTCTCTTTGCGTTAAATTGATTTCTTCGTCATTTTTTAAAACGATATGCTTAGAAAGATCAACTGTAATGTTGCCGAGCGTAAGTATTTCATCTGTAGCTTTATTTCTAAAATGAATTTTGACTCTTTCTACCAATTCTTCAAAACTAAATGGCTTTTTTATATAGTCATTTGCTCCCGCACGCAGTCCTTCAATGGTTTCCTGAACGGTATCTTTTGCGGTTAAAAAAATAATGGGTGTTTTTTTATCCTTAATTCTTATGGCTTTGCACAAATCGAGCCCGTTAATTTTTGGCAGCATCCAATCTAATAAAATCAAATCAAATGTGTGATTTTGTGTCAACTCAAAACCTTTAGATCCATCATTGGCGGTCGTAATCTGGTATCCTTCTTCACGAAGTCCCTGTTCTAAAAACTGAACAATTCCAAGCTCATCTTCAACAATTAAAATATGCATGTTAAACTTTGATTCAAGGTTAAATTTATTTTACGTTTTTCAAAGATAGCTATTTTACAGGTCAAAAAATCTTTAAAACCATGAGAGTAATATCTGAATTGTTATCTTAAGCAAAAATTAAGTTTAGGCTAAGCAAGGTAAAAGCATAACTTCATCTAATGTTAATTAATCGAATCTAATTTTGTAAAAAATAATTAACGATATGATTTTTTACAAAAAGCTGTCTCCATTTTACAATCTTGCAATCTTCTATTTCTCAATTAGTTTAGTATTGCGCCTTGTATTACTGTTTCATCCTATAACGCAAAGTTCTTTTACTGCTTTAGAAAGTTTTAAAATTTTTAGCTTAGGATTAGTATCAGATTTTTTTGTTTTTATAATAGCCGGGATTTTTCTTTGGCTGTATCTTATTTTTGTTTCTAATTCAAAATACAACAAACCTTCGGGGTATATTATTTTAGGATTATTGACAGCATTGTTCCTTTATGTTGCATCAGGCAAAAGTATTTTTGATGAATATGGAGGTGCACTGCCAAGAATTATTCTAATTTTTATTGGAATAAAAACAGCTCTGTTTGCTTTATTTCTTTTTTTACCAAAGTGGAAAAACAAAATACGTTTCTGGCTTTTTAGTTTTGTAATTTTTCTATACGTCTTATTGATTCTTCAAAACGGATTGAGTGAATTTTTCTTTTGGAATGAATTTGGTGTAAAATACAATTTCATTGCTGTTAATTATCTTATTTACACAAATGAGGTAATTGGAAACATCATGCAGTCATATCCTGTAGTTCCTATATTTTCGGCTTTATTTTTAATAAGCGGCACAGTAACTTATTTTATTGTAAAAAGATCCGCAGATTATATTAATGATATTCCAACTTTTACTCAAAAAATCAAAATTTCAGCGGTTTATTTAGGTTTGTTTTTAGCGGCGCTTTATGCAATTCCAAATTTGGCTAAAACCGAAAATTCTAAAAATGTATTTGTAAACGAACTGCAGTCAAATGGCTTATACAAGTTTTACCTGGCTTTTCAGAATAATAAACTGGATTATTTTAAATTCTACAAAACAATGCCGAATCAGGAAGCTTTTGCGATTTTAAAAGAACAATTCCCTGATATTTCCGGAAAAATTTCTACTCAAAAAATTGCCAGCGATTCTGCAGAAACTCGCAAAAATGTAGTTTTGATTACGGTTGAAAGTTTAAGTGCTGATTTTATGAAGGCTTACGGAAATAAAGAAAATATAACTCCGTTTCTGGATAGTTTAGCACAAAAAAGCATGCAGTTTACTAATTTATATGCTGCAGGAAACAGAACTGTTCGCGGACTTGAAGCTGTAACATTGTGTATTCCTCCAACTGCTGGTGAAAGTGTTGTAAAACGAGAAGACAATAAAAACAAATTTTCTACAGGAGCGATATTTAAGCAAAAGGGTTACAATGTAAAATTCATGTACGGCGGCGATGCTTTTTTTGACAATATGCAGGATTTTTATTCTGGAAATGGTTACGAAATTGTCGATAAATCCAGCTTTTCTCCAAACGAAATAACCTTTTCTAACGTATGGGGTGTTTGTGATGAAGATATGTACAACAAAGCTATTAAGATTATGAATGATGAGGCAAAACAAAATAAGCCTTTCTTCAATCATATTATGACGGTAAGTAATCACAGGCCTTTTACATATCCTAACAATAAAATTGATATTCCGGGTGATATTAAATCGCGTGAAGGCGGTGTAAAATATACTGATTACGCTCTTAAAAGATTTTTTGAAATGGCAGGCAGACAGCCTTGGTTTAATAATACGGTTTTTGTAATTGTTGCAGATCATTGTGCTTCGAGTGCTGGTAAAACAGAACTGCCGCTGGACAAATACAGAATTCCGGCTCTTATTTATACACCAAATAAAAAGCCTGAAAAGTATAATAAATTAATGTCGCAGATTGACATCATGCCAACGCTTTTTGGAATTTTACATTTTGATTATAACAGTAAGTTTTTCGGACAGGATGTTTTAAAACCAAATTATAAGCCTCGTGCTTTTATTGCTACTTATCAGGATTTGGGTTTAATAAAGGATGATGTATTAACGATTTTATCTCCAAAACAAGAGATCAAACAGTTTCAGTTAAAACAAACTAAAATTGATCCATCTGCTGAATATCAGATTTATTATGACGAAATTCCGTTAAAATCTAAGAAATCAAATTTAGTAGACGAAACTATTTCTTATTATCAATCAGCTTCATATTTATTGAAAGAGAAAGAATATCAGTTTAAAGACTTGAGTTCTACCTCTCAAAAAGCTAAATTATATGCAAAGGTTCGTTAATTCATAAAAACAACAATCAAAAAAGCCTCAAATTCAAATGAATTTGAGGCTTTTTTTTTAAAGTTTAGTTTTCAAAACTGAAAACTCAAAACTAAGACTGAAAACTCTTTTTTAGTCGTTTTGATTTTTCATTCCGAATAAATCTCCTTTTTTATATAGTATTAAATCATCTTGTAAAGATTGATAATTTCTTTGTGTAACCGCTGGCGAATCTAAATCGCTTAAATCTGGTTTTCCTGCATTTACCCAGGCAGTATACCAAAAACTTGCCGTTGCAGTAATAGCTTTTCTCATTTGAGTCTCCACCATTCCATTTAATTGTTCGTGCAATTTTTTAGCATATTCATCAGAGAAAACAGCTGTGTTATATTTGCTTTTCAACACTTTACCTTCTGCATCTAATTTAAATACTTTGTCCTGCGGAGTTGCAGTTCTAAGACTTTTATCAATATCTAATAAAGGCTGTGCAAAGCTGTGTGTATCGTTAATCATGTCCCAGATTGCTTTATGAACATCTGTATAATACTGTGCCTCAGGAACGTTTAATTTGTAATTTTTAACGAATAATTCAGGAAGTCTGCTTTCCCAAAGAGAGTGAATTCCTTTTTGATCCGTTAACTGTCCGTCGTGATTTGCAGATGTATGCAATGGCATATGCGCATCACCTACATAATGACCTAAATCTGCTGCAAGAAATAAAATTTCGGCTCTGTTTTTTTCCTTAAAAGCTTTAGTCAGCTTTGTCATCATGTCTTCGATGTACCAAGGCAGGATTCCGTTATCACTTAAAAATTTAGCGTCGTATTTTTGTTTTGCTTCTTCTAGTGTCTGCGGATAAGTGTCAGCAGCACCAAAGTTTTCCATATCAAAATAGTGTCTGGGACCTTCTTCTTTATAATTTAAAGCATATTTTCGGATATCCGGAACCGAAGCTTCCTGTGTAATAAAATCAATGTGATTGTAGAAAAATATTTGCAATTGTTTTGGTAAAGCCATTACAGCTGCTTTATTAATACGTTCATGGCCTACATTTCCCCATGATAGCATAAAAAAGCCAATAATTAAAGCACCGAAAGCGATTAATTTTGGTCTCATTTGGATTTTTTTCATTTGTAAATTTTATTTGAGGGAGCAAATTTAGCTTTAATTAAAGAAAACGCAAAGAATAGTATTAATAAGATTCTACTAATTTAACATTTTTAATTTTTGAGCCTTGAAAGTGATATAAGTTCATATTAACAATCAATTTCTTTATATATTTGTTTCATTATATAAACACAATATTATGCGCCTTTTAATTTTAAATTTCTTTTTGTTTTTGAATGTTTTTTGTTTCGCTCAAGATGCTGATATCCAACCTAAAAACATTAGCGATACTATTTTAAACCCAAAAAGAATACTAAAAATTGCTGATCCGCTTGACGGCGTAAAAACAATGCAGAAACTTTTTCCGGGAAAATTATACAATCTTGCAGATAAAAACACCTTTATAAGCTGGAAATGTAAATCTTGTAAAGCTTCACCTTTTCTGGATGTAAACGGTGTCGAAGGCGATCAGTTATTTCCTTATACACAAGGCGTTGCAACCAGGCTTCTTGCCAATATAGATTATTCAGATTCAAAGGGAAATCAATTCAAGATATTAGCTTTTAATCATTCTGTTCATGATGAAGACGGTCTGCAAACCGGACGCTTTTTAGGCGGACTGCTTAGCTTAGCTAAATTTGCTAAAAATGGAAGTTCTTGGGAAATGAGATCTTTTCAACCTGCTGTTGCTGCTTTTGGTGCTTTTGCGCAATGCCCTACTCCTAAATTAGTTGAAATTGGTGAAGATCAATTTGCCTTTACATTGATGCATGCAAATGGCGGTGCCGGTGGTGCGTATGAAGGTTATCTTTACCTTGTTGCAGGTTTAGATGGTAAATACCAGCCTATTTTAGAAGCTGATAAATACCAGTTAACCAATTCTTCATTTATCTCCTGGTCAGGATCTTATACAGTTGTAAATGATAATGCTAAAAAACATTTTAGAGATATAATTATTAAAACTAAAGGATCTTACAACAAAACAGCGCGAGCTGAAGATGATTTTGATGTTGATTTTCCTGTGGAAATAGCAGAAATGGCAAAAACAAAAAAAGCATTTAGTTTTGAGATCGAAAGACGTTTTTCATTTAAAGGAAAATTCTATAAAATGATAGATAAACCTATTGTAAAATTTTCAAACGTAAAATAAATCTAACTTAGGTAAATAATTGCTGTTAAACTTAAGCCGGCAATAAATATCCATAAAAATATCCCCTGCAATAAAGGCTTCACACCTACTGATTTTAAAGTATTTATATTTAGAGTTGCACCAATTAAAAACAGTGTTATTGTTAAACCTATTTTAGCTAAAGCTACAATGCCTGGCGCAATAACAGAAATTTGCGGAACATAAGAATTTAAAAGCATCGCTAAAACAAACAAACCAATAAAATATGGAACTTTTATTTTGCTGTTTTTGTTTTTAAAAATTACAGCTGTTAAAAGAGAAATAGGGATAATCCATAAAGCTCTTGCAAGCTTTACAGTTGTTGCAATCTGTAAAGCTTCGGCTCCATATTTGTTTGCAGCTCCAACAACAGAACTTGTATCGTGAATAGCGATTGCACACCACAAACCGAAATCTTTTTGTGATAAATCGAGCTGATGCCCAATAAACGGGAAAGCAAATAATGCAATTGAATTTAGAATAAAAATAACTCCCAAAGCAATTGATGTTTGATTTTCATTTGATTTTATAACGGGAGAAATCGCTGCAATGGCACTTCCGCCGCAAATTGCAGTTCCACAGGAAATTAAGTGTGATGTTTTTTTCTCTGTTTTAAGCCATTTCCCAAGAAGCAAACCAAAAATTATGGTGCTGAAAATAGAAAAAACTGTCAATACAAATCCTTCTTTTCCTGCTGATAATGCACTCGATGCGTTCATTCCAAAACCCAGACTGACTACTGAAAACTGTAATAAGAAAGTTATGGCTTTGTGATTGAATTCTATAAATGGATTTCCAAAAACATTCACAATGATAACTCCAAGTAATAATGCCACTGGAGGTGAAATAATCGAAAACAGACACAAAAGAACAATTACTGCAAAAATGATCTGCTGTAAATAATGATTAATTTCAAATAGTTGTGATGCGGATTGTTGTTTCGTTTTCAAAATAGGATAATTGATAATTACCCTGCAAAGTTCCGACGATTAAATGATAATCGCCAATCGTAAAATACAATCGACTATAACTTCAAGTTATAGTGATTCGCAATGTTTTGAATAAACAATTCTGATAAAGGATCAGATTTTCCTAATAAAGTGATAATATAAAAGTATCTTTCTATGGATAATTTCTCAACATCCAAAACGATTAATTCCTTATTTTTCAATTCTTTACTTACGGCATGAATAGACATAAATGCAAAACAATCTGAATTGAGCAGATACGATTTTATACTTTCTGTACTTCCTAACTGCATTTCAATCTGCAGGTCGCTAAATTTTAAACCGACATTTTTAAGTGCAAATTCTATAACTTCAAGTGTTCCAGATCCGCGTTCACGAGTAATGAATTTCATTGATTTTAAATCGTTTACTGAAATTTCATTTTGTTTTACAAACGGATTTTTACTGCTGCAGACTAAAACTAATTCGTCTTTTAAAAACGAAATGTATTTGATAGATTGATTTTTTGACTGCCCTTCAACAATTCCAATTTCGATTTCTTTATTAATTAAAGCATTTTCAATTTGTTCTGTATTTCCGTTTAACAAATTGACTTTTATATCTTTCTGTTTTTGATGAAAACTGGCCAAAACTGGAGAAATAATATATTGCGAAATGGTTGTACTTGCTCCTAATCGCAGTAATCCTTGACGCTCGCTGATAAAGGAACTCATTTCAAAATCTATTTCCCGGTAAATTTCAAAAATCTCTTTTGTATGCTTTAGCAGAATTTCTCCAGCTGGAGTTAACGCGATTTTAGAACCGTTTCGTTCAAAAAGTTTTGTTTTATAGGTTTCTTCGAGTTCCTGAATATGTTTGGAAACTGCTGGCTGTGTAATATACAATTCAGTAGCCGCCTTAGTGAAATTAAGACGCAGTGCAACGGTATAAAATACTTTCAGCCTGAAATCCATAATTATATTTTTTTTAATTCGTAATCTTCTTTTCTCTGTATTTCTTTTAAAAATAAAATAATTTCAAATTATAACAAAAGTTCAGGTCGATACTCAAAATGCATTGTGTCATAATGTTTCCAATTTCCTCCCCAAATAAAGCCATATTTTTCAAAAATTGAAACTAACTTGAGGGGAATTTGATTTCTATATGAAAGCGTAACTTCTTCATTTTTACATTTACAATCCCATTGCCAGTAATTAGAATTTTTGACATTAATATCTATTGTCATTCCATAACTATGCATACTCAATCGGTTTGTTCCTGAAATTTTTCTCCAATTAAATGTACCTCCAATAACATTAATGTATTTTTTAAATTCTGGATTATTATCTAATTCTGCTGAGAGTTTTTTTACTATTTTATCAATTCCATTTACGGTTGTTACTTTTACTTTTTGATTGACTAATTTCGGACACCAAATAATTTCAGTCATTTTTGATTCAACTTCTGATTTCGAATTTCCGTAGATTTTCTTAAAAAAAGCTTCATTTCGAATTCTTCCTGCATCTTCCTTTGGAATTAAATTCTTATCTGCTTTATTATAAACAAACTTAAATTGATCCTCAATATCAGGATTATCTAATAATTCCTGATTCGTTTTATTTTTAAAATCATCATAAATTAAGCTTGATTTATTACTAAAAATAATTTTATTGTCCTTATAATCAATAATTTGATCTGGATATGCTTTAATTAATTTTTGAACATTCAATGGAATTTCTTGAGAAAAAGCATTTTGAAATATAAGGACTAAAAAAAAGAATCGTTTCATTTAAAAACGTTTTAATTGTGAGGAACTAAAAGTCCATTCGGGAGTTTTTAGAGAAGTGCCAAAATCGACAGCGTACCAAGGACTCAACGAACTATTATTTAGATTTTTCAAAATTTGAATTTCCTGTGCCGGCATATAGCTTTGTGCTAAAAGCATAATTTTTTGATTGTTTTTTGGATTCACAGCCATATCAACTACAATAACAGCGTGACCTGGAAAGCCTCCTTTTATAAAAACATCCCCTATTTTTATGTCTAAAGCATTAATTGGTTTCAATTCTTTTTCTAACGAAGCCGTTCCTGCATACATAAAAACCTTCTCTAAGTATTTCCAATAAGTTTCATAACTGTTGGATGGTTTTGCAGTTTTAATCCAGCTGGTTTTATTTCCTTTAATTGCAATTCTGTAACCTGCAGTCCATTTACTAAAATCGGCTCGGAAACCATTTGTAAAATTAAAATGTATTTTATCGTACTGCTTTTGGCTATAAAAATAATCTGCTCGTAAACGCATCACAGCATCAGCACATTGATGCAAATCCTGTTTTCCAATGGGTAAATCCACAACCGCTTCATAAACATTTCGATTTGGCTTTGTAGTTCCATCAAAATACAAAACATTTGAACCCAATGGTTTTAATGGAAGATTTCGTAAAAAATAATCAAACGAAGTTTTAGATTCTTCTTCTCTCACAAATCCCTGAGGCAGTTGAAAACGCTGCTGAATCGTGTTTTCAAAAAAAATGGTTTTATTGGTATTATTTGTCTCTGAAAATGAAAAAAAACAAAAAATTACCATCAAAATTGCTGCGATAAAAAAGAATTTAACTTTCATAATTTTATACTTTTAATTACAATCACAAGATTACAAAATGTCAGAAGGAATTCAATTATATTTATCACAACAATCCATTATACTTTCTAACAAACCATTCTGTCGTTAATAAAGCGGCAATTAAAATCAATAACCAAACCCAGTCTATAATTGGAGTTTTGGTTGATACATTTTTTTCGATTGATTTGTATTCTTTATTCTCTAAAAGTGTATTAATCAAATCTTCTTCCTGATTTTCAAAAAAGGCTTTTCCATTGGTTTGTAAGGCCAATTGTTTCAATTTTAAAACATCAGGATTTACAAATTGCTTTTCGATATCAAAATCTAAAATTTCGAAATGACTAGAATATGAAGTGTTCGAATTTAATTCTTTTACTGTAAAATTGTATTTCCCTGCTGTTAACCCTTCTAAATTTACAGAGAAAGAATTATTTCCTTTTAATAAGTCGTAGTTTTTTGCTTGTTTGGTTTCGGCATTTGTAACCGTAATTGTTAATCTTGCCTTTTCATCAAACTCATAATTTTTATTGAAATACTGCGCATTGATTACAATATCTTCTCCAGAATTATAAAAGTTTTCGTGTGTTACAACCAAAGATTTTTTTGAAGCCGAAGTTGCTAAATATTGGATTACTTTGTCTACAAAAACATCGTATTTCTCAAACGACTGATTATCGATATGACTCTGTAAGCGCCATTTCCAGCTGTTTTCTCCTAAAAGAAAAGCTGTTCGTTTTCCCTGGTTTTCGGCAAAAGCCAATAAAGGCGCATTTGTAGAAACATTTCTAATTTTTGAAGAAAGTAAAACTGAAACATTTCCGTTTGTTGAAATTGTTCCGAATAAATTCTGCAAAGGCGGGAAATTTTCAAATCCGATATTATCTATAGCAAATAAATTAAACTGCGATTGAAATTCAGACAAATAATCTTCGACTTGTCCGCTCATTTTGAA
Organism: Flavobacterium sp. 22659; assembly: GCF_052044235.1. Lineage (NCBI taxonomy): Bacteria > Pseudomonadati > Bacteroidota > Flavobacteriia > Flavobacteriales > Flavobacteriaceae > Flavobacterium > Flavobacterium sp. 22659. The sequence continues at coordinate 104,997 of NZ_JBQEMU010000015.1, read as the reverse complement.
AACCAGATTGTTTTGCTGCTGATTCAGGAAATTAAAATCAGTGCTGTTTCCGGTTATAATAAAAGTGTTTCTTCCTGCTGCTTTATTGTTATCAAAAACCTGTTTGAAGGATGAATTTGGCTGATATAGAACTAAAACCGAAGCTTCTTGTAACTGATTAATATCGTTTGGTTTAACCAATATTACTTTACGCTGTGCATTAACTTCTACAGCACGTTTTAAAGCTGCGATATCTGGATGATTTATAGAAGAAACAATGGCAATTGTAGATTTTTGATCGATTATTTCTACAGCAAAATTTTTGATGTTATTGTAACTGTTTTTCTCTTTTGCGTTTGAAGATATATTGGCTCTAAAAATTTGCAGCCCAACCTTATCAGCCGGCAAAAGTAAATTTAAAGAAGCTGTTTTTTTAGACGATGAAAAAGAAACTTTTTCTTTTGCCACAACAGAATTTCCCTGTGAAATTGTAAAATCTGCCGTTACTGGTTTGTCTCCTGCATATTGTAGAAAAACTTCTACGGGAAATTTATTTTTATGAAAAGCATATTTATTTACGTTCAGCTGATTTATTTTTAAATCAAAAAACGTAGTTGTGTCTCCCACAACCAAAGGATAAACTTTATTAGCAGGATCGAATCTGTAAACGTAGTCGTTTCCTGTAGTTTGATTTCCGTCAGTAATAATAACCGTTGGGAAAGTCAGGTTTTTGTTGATGCTTTTTAAATTCTTGGCAGCTTCATCCAGATTAGTCTGGTTTCCTTTAAAATCAAATTTATCTGATGTTTTAAATTCATCATCAAATTGATAAGACTGAATTTCGAATTTTTCTTTTAAAGCCGGATTAGATATTAATTTTTGGTATAATTCAAGGGCTTTTTTATCTGATTTTAAAGCAGCTATTGAGCTTGAATTATCTACGGCAATTGCCAAAGGTGTTTTGGTTATTTGAAGCGAACTTTTAGAAATTATCGGATTTATCAATAAAACCAACAATCCAAAAATGACCAGAAAACGTAAAAAAGCCAAAAACCAAATCAGATTTGATTTGTTTTTGGCTTTATAAAAGTATTGAAAGTACGACAAACCACCCGCTATTACTAAAGAAAGTAATAATAATAAAATCGTGTTTGTAGTCATATTTAATTTGGGTTTATAGTTTTTAGTTTATAGTTTTTGGCTGCAGAACAATAAACAACAAACCACAAACAAGTAACATATTAGGTAAGCATTCCTCCACAAACATTAAGAACTTGTCCTGTAATGTAAGCACTCATGTCTGAAGCTAAGAAAAGACAAGCGTTTGCTACATCTTCTGTAGTTCCGCCGCGTTTCAACGGAATTCCTTCTCTCCATCCTTTTACTACATCTTCAGATAATTTTGCAGTCATTTCAGTTTCGATAAAACCTGGAGCGATTGCGTTGCAGCGAATGTTACGAGAACCTAATTCTAAAGCTACTGATTTTGTAAAACCAATTGCTCCGGCTTTTGAAGCTGCGTAGTTTGTCTGCCCTGCGTTTCCAGAAACTCCAACAACAGAACTAATATTGATAATAGATCCTGCACGTTGTTTTAAGAAAGTTTTTTGGATTGCTTTTGTCATATTGAAAACAGATTTCAAGTTAACATCAATAACTTGGTCGAAATCAGCTTCAGACATACGCATAAGTAAGTTATCTTTTGTAATTCCGGCATTGTTAATTAAAATATCAACAGTTCCAAAATCAGCTAAAACTGCATCAACAAAAGTTTGTGCTTCATTAAAATCAGCTGCGTTAGATTGGTAACCTTTTGCTTTTACTCCTAAAGCATTTAATTCTTTTTCAAGAGCTTCAGCAGACGCTGCAGATGAACTATATGTAAATGCTACATTTGCTCCGTGTTTAGCAAAAACTTCTGCAATTCCTTTACCAATTCCGCGGCTAGCGCCAGTAATGATTGCTACTTTTCCTTCTAGTAATTTCATATTAAGGTATTCGTTTTATTTTTCGAAATACAAATATAGATTATTTGGGCGTTTAATAAAATTTGTAATATAAAAAATGGTCGTGATTCTTACTATTAATAACAAAAAACAACTCATTTTTTGAGCTGTTTTTTTATAAATAGTAAATTATTATAAGTGATTTTGTTTCGTTAAAAAAAAATAACTATCAATACAACAGCTATAAATAACATTCTATAAATTGCGTTTTTAAAGTTGTGTGTATCCTGAAATCTGTCATCTTTCTTTTGTTTTATAAGGCCTGCTATTGCTATTGGAATAATTATTACAATTGAAAGACATAAATAATACCTTTTATAATTTAGGATAAAATACTGATATCGTAATAAGTATTAAACCCCAAAAAAGATAAAAATATTGATAAGTCTTAAGTATTTTTCAATTTGTATCATTTTAATTAGCCTTAATAGATTCTGGAAACGAACACGATACAACACAATAAGTTTTATTTGGAGGAGTTCTAGTTCCGCTTACAATTGACTTTTGTTCGTCTTTGCCTAAAACTTCAATTCTATTGAAATTTAAAAGTGATTTTAACATAGTAATTAGTTTATTTATTTTTGTTACTCAATCATTATTGTCTGTCCGTTTCAGACAGAAATTAAATGTGCTTGATTCTTATATTAATATAAGAAAAAAAAACACGATAAAACACACATTAATAGGTTTTTAGTGTTAAAAAAAAGCAGTTCAAATAATGAACTGCTTTCTTCCTAAATAAAAATAAAAAATTAAAACTAATTTAATTGATATGTTGTCATTCTAAAACTGCTTGAAGCACTAGTAAGGGTATAAATAGTGTTTGTAAATGAAATTTTAAAATTTTCTTTTTTAACATACAGACCTGCAGTTGTAAAAAATTGTTCGTCAATATCTTTTAAGAATGCCGGAGCAGGAATAATTGCTGTTCCATTATCCCATGAATCATGAGTTAATACCAATGTTTTAGTTGTATTATTAGGACTTGTTGTAAAGTTATGATAAACCGATGGTCTTCCTCCATTAAAACGATATTCGATATAATCTCCAAAAGCAGAATTAAAATACACCTGAATCCTTGCTATAGATTGATTGGCAGGCAAAGTTGCATTTACTTTATTAATCAAGAATCTGAAATAATCAGAAGTTGTTGGAGCATTGTATAAGTTAGCAGCAATATACCCTACAACCATCTGAGGTTTTCCGTTTACAAAGTTTGTATAATCGTCCGTTATTATTGGCGGGGCATTTGTATATTTGATAGTAGCTTTAACTCCATCTTTTCCTGTTGCTACAAAAGTGTTTGTCGCACTTTCATAAACAAAATCCGAAAGTTTTTGATCTTTAACTGTTAATGGAATTTTAGTAAAAGCACCTGTAGGATTAAATGAAAAAGCTAAATCATAACTTTCGTTTGGAGTTGATGGATCCAAAGAATATCCTGTACCAAAACGAGCATTAGTATTGTAATCAAAATCATAGCTTTTAGTTGTACTTCCATCATTGATTTCCAATAACCTAAACAATGGACTTGTCATATCACCAGTAATGTTTTTAATAATTGGTGTATTTTTTGGTAAATCTTCCCAGTCTTTTGGTGTTGCTTTTACAAAACGTAAGAAATGTCCATTTCTATTGGTCCTAAAAATGATATCTCCATTCTTTTGTCCGTAGTAGTAAAACTGAAAATCACCTAAATAACCTTTTGCAAGAAGACCTGCTGTAGGATAATCTGCAGCATTAGATAAAAGGTGAATTCTGTTTTCTGTTGTAAAAACCAAACTCACTGTACTTCCTACCTGAATATCATACTGGCTTGTATAAACTCCTGTATCGCTATTAAAATCAGATGCCATTTCAACTTTTCCTGCCGGAAGGAATTTAAATAAATGCGTCCATCCTCCTAATTGTGTACTATCTGTGTAATAAACAGCTTTCCATCCATCTGCCGATGAAAGCAATACGTCGTTTAATTCTTTTTGACGGCCGCTTAGTCGCTCAGTAGCATTTTGATCAAATTTTGCATCTACCTCTGGGCTTGAACATGACCCTAGCAGCAAAGCTGCGAAAGAAATCATTAAGCATTTATATATATATTTTACTTTCATAATATTGTTTTTTTATAAAAATTAATATCTTAATTATTTATGACAGCATCTGTATTTTTCTGAGCTTCATCTCTTAAAGCATAAAAATCTACGTTATAAGCATCTTTGTAATATTTAACTACAATTGCTTCTTTTGCTTTAATGTTAGCTTTGGCAGTTGCATCTGTAACGCCAGCCAATATTGCATCATATTCTGCTTTTGAGCTTGTTAAAATTGTGGCAGCAGTTTCAGCAAAATCCTCATAAATATTCAATCTCGCATAACTTGTTATAAATCCTAATGATCTTGAAGTGGCAATTGGTTCATTATACCATGTTGAAGTATATCCTGATGGTGTAAGTTTTGCCCAAGCCTGCTCATCAAAAGGTTTTGTCTGGTTTAAAATATGTACGTACTCGTGCTGAATAGTGTGAATAAACTGCGTTACACTTGATCTGCTTTTTTTATTCAGGTTATCAATTTGAAAAAGAGAAACTCTCTGACCAGCTTCTGCAAGACCTAAAGTAACAGTACCATTTGTATTTAAGTTTACACCTCCAACAAGTACAAATTCTCTTGGAGCCACTTTTTTTACAAAATTTACTCCTCCAATAGTTGTATAGCTATCGATCCAGATTTTCTTAACTACTTCCATTGCCGGCTGTACTTTTGATACTAAAGGCGGATATAAATATTTATTAAAGTCTACTAAATTTTGGTTCCACTCATAGTATACCGCAATATTATATGGATCTAAGAAATTAGTACCAATCCATTTGTCTAAATCTGTTTTCTCCGGTACTGAAAAATCTAATTGACTTTCTTTTGGCTGATCCTCCTGAGCACAAGATGCAAGAAGAAAAACTCCAGCAATTACTGCTATTTTATATGTTTTGAATATTTTCATAATACTTTCTAATTAAAAATTTATCTAGGATTTTTTTCAATACCATTATCTGAAGCTCTAAGCGGAATCTGCAATGCTCTTCTTTTATCGTCTTTTTCTAAAACATTACTTCTGGTAATTTTACCAAATTGAAGCGTATTATGCGTTACAACAAGGTTAAAGCGTTTAATATCAAACCATCTAGTACCTTCACGAAGAAAATCTTTTCTTCTTGCTTCAGCTATTGCTTTGATATAAGAAGCCTGAACAGGAGTTAATGTATAAAACGGAGTAAACTCATTTGGAATTACTGGATATTTTGCTGTAACTACTGTTTCATTTAGTAAATCTGTTGCTGGATTATACCCACTGGTTCTGGTTCCTAAAAAGTATCCTAATTCAGTATTAGCTTCTGCCATTCTATTTTTCATTACTAATGCCTCAATACGATTCAAGTACAATTCGTCATTACTAAATAATACTGTCGCAGTGTAAGGTATACCTGTACCAGATGTTAAGTTAGTATATTTAAAATACTCGTAAAGTTTAGGTGTAAATACATTTGTACCTCCAAAATACTGTCCATTAGCTCTAATCAAATTAGCTTTACCCCACATGTTTGTCTGAGTTCCTAATATTTCATCAGATTTATTTCCAGGAAGACTAAATCTATAAGTGGCAACTCTGTTAGCAATTGAATTCGGATAGCTAATCAATAAATTAGTTTCTTGTTCTGCTCTAGAATATTCAATAGGCATTGTAGCAAAAGCTACAGCATTAAAAGCTGTCCAATTTCTAATTTTTGTTGGTTTAGAACCAATTGACTCAGTAAATTCAAGAACTTTATCCCAATCTCCTTTTATTAAGTAAAAACGGGCAGCAAAAGCTTTAGACGCATCTACGTTAAAGTGGAATTTAGGTTCTTTATACTCATTTGTAACATATTTTAAACCTTCATTGATATCCTGCTCAATAAAATCGAACACTTCTTTAACTGTATTACGTTTGTATTTTGCCAATAATTCTGTTTCTGGTTTTGTTATATAAGGCACACCTAAATCAGTAGCTGCCGTTGCTGGATTATAACGGTTTGACCAAAACTGAACCAGCATAAAATGATTGTAAGCTCTTGCTATTAACGCTTCTCCTTTTTGCGGATTTAAAGTAGCTGGATTTCCTAATTTTTCAATCGCTTCTAAAGCTTGGTTTGCAGCTGCAATTGCTTCGTATGATGCTGTCCAAAACGCATTTTCACTATCATTTCCAATCTGAGTCTGCATTTCCCAGTTAAAACTTTCCTCATTAATGACACTTGTTACAACTTGTGATTCAGTATCAAAAACGTTGTCTGACATTACCTCTCCAATTGGCAGATACGATCTGTTAGGATAAGCCGTTACAAGTAATTCTGATACTTTTTCTGGCGTATCTATTTGTGTTCTGTTATCTGGTATTTCTGAAAGAAAATCATCACAACTGCTAAGTCCGATCATTAATAATAATGACAGTGTTATTTTTATATTTTTCATAATCAATTTTATTGTTAAAATGAAAGATTTATTGCAAATGTATATTGTGCCGTAATAGGGAAAGCTACACCTCCTGTGTTACGGAATTCAGGATCTTGACCGTTTAATTTTTTATCAGAATAAATCAACCATGGGTTAACCGCTGATCCTTTTAAATTGAAAGTTCCTACTCCTAATTTTCTCTTGAAATCACTTGGGAATTCCCATGCAAGAGATATGTTTTTCAATCTTACAAAATCACCGCTTGCAATTCTAACATCAGAAAAATTATAAGTATTATACGCAATTTGTAAATCGCTCGATCCATAATTTCTATTCAACAATCTATCTGCAATAACTGGAACATTTGTATAGTTTTCGTCGCCAGGATTAATCCATCTGTTAGCAAAATCTTTTGTAAAAACAGTTTGATCATTATAAGCATTACTGTATACAGGGTTTAATCTTACTTTATTCCCTCCAGATCCTACGACAAATACATATAACGTTACGTTTTTATAAGTAAATGTATTAGCAAGACCAATTGATTTATTAGGCTCTACAGATCCTTCGTATTTCAAATAATTTGTTACATTATTAGTATCTTGGAAGTTAGCATCTGTAATATTACTTTCAGCACCGTCTTGTAATTTAAAAGTTGGTAATCCTTGATTGTTTAACCCTGTAAATTGGTAAGAGTACAATGAGTTTCTAGGATGTCCTACTGTATTACCTCCATTTGTAGCAATTAAATCAAATACAGCTGGTTTGTTAGCCAATTTTGTAATTTTTTGATCATATACAGAAAAGTTCAATGTAGTAGACCATTTAAAATCCTGACTAGAAATGTTTTGAGTAGTAATACCTACCTCAAGACCTTTTGTCTCCATATCTGCGTTGTTACCTTGCTTAACCTCTTGCCCACCAATTCCTGATGTAATTACGTAATCGATCAAATCAAATGCTTTACGACGATAAACATCTGTAGTAAGTTGTACTCTGTTTCTAAACAATCCTAAGTCTAAACCAATATTTGTTTCATATTGTTTTTCCCAAGTCAAATCTTTGTTTTGTAAATCTTCAATACGAATTGCGTTTTCTCTATCACCAGTGTTGAAACGGTCTGTGATATAACTTTTGTAAATAGCCAATGAGTTTGTAGCCGGTCCGGCTGTAGCTGTTAAACCGTAAGAAGCTCTAAGTGCTAAAGTATTTACAGATTCTACATCTTTCATAAAACTTTCTTCTTTAACATTCCATTTACCACTCACTGTATAAGTTGGCAGCCATCTAGAAGAACCACTATCACCTTGTCTGTTAGATCCATCATAACGCCCAGTAACAGAAGCAGTATAACGACGATCGTATGTGTATCCTACTTTTCCAAAGAAACCGACTGTACGCTCTCTTTCTGCTCCAAAATCATAGTAAGAGTTTCCATCATTGATTAATTTTTCAATTAATTTAGGATCAGTAAATGCGCTAAGTCCTTTTCCAAATTGAATACCAGCAGCAGTAAAGTTGTCATTATTTCTATCTACAGATCTAAACTCTGTTCCAAAGAATCCTTCAACTTCATGTTTGTCATTAAATGTGTTTCTGTAAGTAATACTATTTCTAACATTATATGATGTCATATCGTTAGTGTATTTTCTTAAGAATCCTCCATTTGGTAATACCGAAATTTTTGGTGCTGTTAAATCGTTTGGATTTTGATATAAAAAGACGTTATCTTTTTGAATTTGAGTATTTAGGTTTGCTCCAACTCCTGCATTATAAGCTCCAACAACGTTTGAACCTTCGTAAATTTTGTGCTCTCTTGATGTATTAGCATAACGAGCAGAACCTGTAAAATTATACGTTAAGTTCTTGTTGATTTTATAATCTAAATCACCTTGAAAACGAACATCCTGTACCTTAATGTCCATCGTATTATTTTTCAATTCGTTAAGAATATTCATCGGTGCCCAGTTATTTTGGTAATACTCTAAATTACCATTTTCATCATAAGGTCTCAATGTTCTACTTGTACTTAATACATAATTGAATGGGTTGATGTCAAAATCTCGGGTAATTTTACCAAACACAACATCATTTTTACTTTCGTAAGTTCCAGGAGCTTCCTGATCACGAATAGATCCCAATGTAGATAATGTAACTGTTAATCTGTCGTTGATAAAAAATGTACCTTTAATATTTGATGATAACTGTTTTACATTATCAGCTAAAGTCCATCCCGGATCTGTATAATATCCTAATGAAGCATAAAATGTATTGTTTTTTCCACCACCAGAAAAACTTAACGAATGATTTTGAGTAATAGATGGTCTAAATAAAACTTTGAACCAATCTGTATTTCCTAACTCATATTTTTTCAAGAATTCATTAACATAAGGCTGTTCATTTTTAACACCATATAAACCATTTGAATCTTGGTAAAGATTAATTTGTTTGGCTAAAATACCATAAACACCACTAAATCTAGCTGTTAATGATGAGCTCTGATCTAAGTATCCTTTTGTTCTCATTTCCTGAAAAACACTCATAGATTCCTGAGAATTTAAAATATCATATTGAGTGTAACTAGGAACTGTTCTTACTGTATTTTCTACAGTATAATTAACTTTTAATGGAGAATCTCTACGCCCTTGTTTAGTTGTAACAACTACAACACCATTTAACGATCTTGAACCGTAAATAGAAGTAGCTGATGCATCTTTAAGGATTTCAATACTTTGGATGTCATTAGCATTTAATCCAGCTACAGCAGAACTTAATAATGTTGCTGAATTTCCAGAAGCTAAGTCAGCAAATGAAACATTGATGATATCTTCCTGAACAATACCGTCAATAACCCATAATGGTTTTGTATCTCCAAAAATTGAAGAAGATCCACGAACAGTAATTTTAGGAGTAGCACCAAAAGATCCTGTAACGTTTTGTACTGTAACCCCTGCCGCCTTACCTTCAATCATACGGCTTACATCAACAACACCATCAACTTTTAACTCTGAACCAGAAATTTTGCTGATTGCACCTGTAAATGTTCTTTTAGATGTTTTCTCATATCCTGTTGTAACTACAACTTCTTTTAAGTTTTGACCAGCTTCAGTAAGAACAACTGTTGGTGTAACATTCGTTATTCCAATTTCTTTCGTTTCCATACCTACGTAAGAAATTACAAGTTTATCAGCATTTGCTGGCATTTCGATAGAGAAATTTCCATCAAAGTCTGTCAGAACGGCAACTTTTGTTCCTTTTGCCATTACTGTTGCTCCCGGAAGCGGGCTTCCTGTTTGATCTGTTACTTTACCTTTAATAATTGGTCCGGCGGTTAGTACTTCAAAAAGTGAATCATGGTTATCTGCACTTGCAAATGGATCTGCAGCGGTTTTTTGCAGAATAATTTGATTGCTCACTTCTGAAAAAGTAATATTAAATGGCACCAAAATTCGGCTTAGTATGCTAGAAAGCGTTTCCTGATTCGCTTCTATACTAACTTTTCGGCTTAATTGAGGGAGCCTTGAATTGTACGAAAATTTTACATGAGCCGATTTTTCAATTTTAGATAAAGCATTATCAAGAGTCAAATTTTCAACTATAATGGTAACTTTTGTATCTAATTTTTTTTGCCCATTTACATTATTTGCCACGGCAAAGCTCGAAAACACAAGTGCCAAGACAAACTGAAATAGTGTTATTTTCATGATTCTATGGAGTAATCGTTGTTTAACAACTGGTTTTTTCATAATTTTGATTTGTTTTGATTAATACTAATTTGAGTGTATTTTTAAGAAACGATGAATTACTTTTTACAGAAAGCAATTCAATTTTATAAGTGTCGATAATGTTACAGCATTTCGGCACTTTTTTTTGCAGTACATTTTTTACATAGGCAATAATTTATTTCTGGTTGAGTTAAGTTTTTGGTTAATATTTTTGATAAAAAGCATAGAAATTAGCCGCGATTATTTTCAAAAAAATAGGATTACACTTCAAAAAAGGAGTCATTAAAAAATAGTTTGTCTATGTAATTACAGTTACATAAAATTAATTACAGCCTTCTGAAGTTATGATAATCTGATTTCCATTCATTTCAAAACTGGTATTATTGCCTATGCTTTTACAGACAATTTTTAATTTCTCTGTTAAAGGCTGATCACTCAGTGATGTGGTTAAATGGCATTCTTTTAATTTATTTTGCGGATAATCTATATCTACAAGATACGCCTGCTCTATAGTCTCAAAAATTTGTGATACCGGAATATCGTTAAATTCAAAGCTCAATTGTTCAATATTTCCAACATTTTGAACCAATACAGGATCTTGAGTGATATTTGTAATTTTATTGAATTTCATATCGTTCCGCAGAAATCTCAGTGCCTGATTTGGAAGAAGCACAATTTCTTCTTCGTCTGATTTAGAAATTAATTCGTTAGATTTTACCTTAACTTTACCGGTACGTACTAAAATTTCTACATCTGGCTGATCAGAATAAGCTTTAACTCTAAAGCTGGTTCCAACTACTTTTGTAACAATCTCGTTCGCATAAACGAAAAAAGGCTTTTTAGGATTTTTACTAATTTCAAAGAAACCTTCGCCGGATAAATACACCTTTCTTTCGTTCCCGGTAAAGATTTTAGGGTAACTCAATTTACTATTGGGCTGCAGTAAAACAGAACTGCCGTCTGATAGTGTAATGATTTGTGGTTTATTAGAATTGTTGGTTTGTTCTACTAATCCCTCACTGTTTTCATCAATAAGTTCTTTGTAGGTTACAATTTTGTTTTCAGTTTTAAAATGATTGTTATAAAACCAGGCTGACATTAAACCAATAACTAATGTTGCAGCTATTCCGGTAAGAAATCTTTTTCTGAAAAAATTTAACTTTAAAGTTTTAACGTTTTTTTGATTTTCTTTTTCACGAATTTTGAGCCAGGTATCTTGTAACGCTCTGTGAATATCAGATTTAGTTAATTCGTTCTCTGGAATTTTCATTGCGAGAAGCATTAATCTTGCATCTTCAACTAATTTCGCACGCTGACGACTTTCTAAAGTCCATTCTTCCCATCCGTTTTCATCAACTCTTGATAAAACCCACTGTTGGAATGATTCATCTGATAAGAAATCTTCTATTTCGGTATATTTATTACGTTTTTGCATCTAAAAATAAGGTTACAAAAACATAGAGGACAGTTTCTTTATTATATACTCACCAAATTATGATTTTTTTTAAACTTTTTTAACTTTTTTTAAAGAGAGCTTGAAAACAATAGAGTAATTAAGGCAAAACTACCCTTCCATTCTTTACGAAGAGTAAGTAAGCCACGATGAAGTAAATTACTGGCCGACTGATAATTAACATCCAGCATCTCGGCTATCTGCTCAACCGAAAGTGCCTGATGATAACGAAGATATAGAGCTTCTTTTTGTCTTGGCGGTAATTCGTTTAACAATTTATTTAGATATGAAACTTTTTCTTTTGTTGCATAATCATCATCCAAAAGATCATTTTCTACAGAAAATTCCAGAAGAAAAGCAATATCGTCTGTGCTTGCGGTTTTTCTAAAAATATGATCACGTTCAAATAATCGCGCAATTCTTTTTCGAACGCTAGATAATAAATAGGCTTTTACTACTACACTGCTCTGTAAAGAACTGCGATATACCCAAATATCCGTAAAAACATCCTGAACACAATCCTGAACTTTTTCAGCATAAGGCGAAAGTGAATTCCCGTAACTGACCAGATCACCATAATAACGCTCAAATAATAGTGAGAATGATTTCTCATCTCCTAATATTAAATCATTCCAAAGTGTATTGTCATCAATTAAATTGGCTGGTAGGATTCGGGTCTTCATAATAGTGGATTATAACTCTAAAAGCATTAAGTTTCTTAATGTAAAAAATACACTATTTTAACATTATTACTTTTAATTGTTCGATAAATATATAAAAGCAAATATTTAAAACCAATTATTTTACACAAAAGAGACAGTTCTCTAACATAGAAAACTGTCTCTTTCTTTTGGTATCACTAGGATCTTAAGGAAATGTTAAAATTATTCTGAATTAAGAAATAATCTCAAAATATAAGATTTTACATCGATAAACTATTTACTTAAAAACGCAGCATTTCACGAATTAATACAACTTAAAAAAGCAAAAGCCTTATAGAATCTATAAGGCTTTAATGTGTAGTTACTGTTATTTAAACCGCTTTTTAGAAAGCTACATTCCATCTAGGTAATTTTGCATTTGCATCTAAAAAGTTTTGTAAAACCTGTCCTTCAACCGCAGTTGGAATAGCTTTTACATCTGCATTGAAAGTTTCGTACCAAACTACTTCAAGAACAGAAATGTTCTCTAATTTCATTTGTGCAGGCCAAGAATATTTTCTCCCAGTTTTAGCAAATTGATGCCCGTTTACAATTTTATCGTATAAACCTCCATTTTTAGTTTTAAGAGTTCCTTCATTTTGAACTGTTCCAGTAGAACCTACCATGATTAATTCTTTTGAATCTCCGTCAATTTCATAAACCACAAAAATCCCTGCACTTCCTTCCGGAGCATTGCAAACTTCTTCTAAACTATCATTTACAGTAAAAGTAAAACTATTACTTGATTTAAATTTTTCTAATTCTTTGTACATATTTTATTTTTAAGCTTCTATCCCGATAGCTATCGGGACTGAGGTTCTCCGATGCTAAGTTTTTTCTATCTAAAATGTAAAAAAGTCTCAACAGGATATTGAGACTTTTTTGGAATTTATTATTTTGATATTAGAGATTATCCTAATACTTCTTTTACTTTTTTACCAATTTCAGCTGGTGAATCAACAACATGAATTCCGTTGTCTCTCATAATTTGTTTTTTAGCAGCAGCTGTATCATCAGAACCTCCAACGATTGCACCTGCGTGACCCATTGTTCTACCAGCAGGAGCAGTTTCTCCAGCGATAAAACCAATAACTGGTTTACGGTTACCATCAGCTTTTACCCATTTTGCAGCATCAGCTTCTAATTGACCTCCAATTTCACCAATCATGATGATCGCTTCAGTTTCTGGATCGTTCATTAATAATTCAACAGCTTCTTTAGTTGTAGTTCCAATGATTGGATCTCCACCAATACCAATAGCTGTAGTAATTCCTAAACCTTGTTTTACAACTTGGTCAGCAGCTTCATAAGTTAAAGTTCCTGATTTAGAAACGATACCAACAGTTCCTTTTTTGAAAACGAAACCTGGCATAATTCCAACTTTAGCCTCACCTGGAGTAATAACACCCGGACAGTTTGGTCCAATTAATCTTGAACTTCTTTCTTTAACATAATTATTTGCTTTAATCATGTCTGCTACAGGAATTCCTTCTGTAATAGCAATAATTACTTTAATTCCAGCATCAGCAGCTTCCATAATTGCATCAGCAGCAAAAGCCGGCGGAACAAAAATGATAGAAGTATCAGCACCAGCTTGATCAACAGCATCTTTTACTGTATTAAAAACCGGGCGGTCTAAATGGCTTGTACCTCCTTTTCCTGGAGTAACACCACCAACAACATTAGTACCGTACTCAATCATTTGAGAAGCGTGGAAAGTTCCTTCGCTTCCTGTAAATCCCTGAACAATTATTTTGGAATCTTTATTAACTAAAACACTCATGATATATATTTTATGTAGTTTTTAAATTTGTGTTGCAAAAATAAGGTTTTGTAATGTATTTTGCCTCTTTTATTGTCAAAAAAATATTAAGAAAATTGACTCATCTGATAACCTCTGTAAAGTTTGTCATCTTTTATCTGCCATATTGTTGAAAAATGTGCCAGAAGCATCTCTTCACGAGGGTTCTCGATTGTTTTTACATAATGGGAATAACGTACTGATACTAAATCATCTTCGGCAATAATATGGCTTATCCTCACTTTAGATCGTACATATGCCCTGCTAAGTTCATTTGCCATTTCTAAAATCGAATCATGATTCATTTCTATGAATCCTTTACTGCTATTCCATTCAATGATAACATCTGGATGCAGATAAGTTTTTAGAACTTCACTATCAATCAAGGCATCCGACTTATAAAATTTTTGAACAAACTCTTTTATAGACATATTACTTCAATTTATTTAGAATTTCAGGAATCTTTTTGATATTAGCCAGTTGCTTTAACTTTTCTCTTGATTCTTCAATTGGAGTTCCAAAGTATGATTTACCTCCTTCTACAGATTTAGTAACACCTGTCTGCCCCATAATAACAGCCTTTGCTCCTATCGTAATGCCGCTGGTGGTTCCTACTTGTCCCCAAATTGTAACTTCATCCTCAATAACAACACATCCGGCGATACCTGTTTGTGATGCAATCAAACATTTTTTTCCGATAACTGTATCATGTCCAACATGAACCTGATTATCCAGTTTTGTACCTTCTTTAATTGTTGTATCTCCAGTAACTCCTTTGTCAATTGTACAAAGAGCACCAATACCAACATTGTCTTCAATAACAACTCTTCCGCCAGATATTAACTGATCGAATCCTTCCGGACGTTTTTTATAATAGAAAGCATCAGCTCCTAAAATACTTCCGGCATGTATAATAACATTATCACCAATCACGGTATGATCATAAATTGACACATTTGAGTGAATCAAACAGTTCTTACCAATTTTAACATGATTACCAATAAAACTATTTGGCTGAATTACAGTTCCTTCTCCAATTTGTGCTGTAGCTGAGATTGCAACATTAGCAAATTGAAATGGTTTAAAATGTCTGGTTAAAGTATTGAAATCTCTGAAAGGATCATCAGAAATCAAAAGAGCTTTACCTTCCGGGCATTCCACTTCTTTGTTAATTAAAACGATAGTGGCCGCAGACTGTAAAGCTTTATCGTAATATTTTGGATGGTCTACAAAAACAATATCTCCAGGTTCAACGACATGTATTTCGTTCATACCTAAAACCTGAAAGTCTTTGTCTCCAATAAATTTGCAGTTAAGCAAATTTGCAATTTCTTGTAAAGAATGACTCTTTGGAAATTTCATATATTATAATTAGAAAATTTGTCAATTAGAAAATGAGTCAATTAGAATGTGAATATACAAAATTATGTCGATTCACAAATTATCTAATTGACTCATTGTCCAAATTATCTTAATTAAAAGACTACTCTTTTACACGCTCCATGTAAGAACCAGAAGCTGTATCAATTTTAATTTTATCACCTTCGTTGATGAACAAAGGAACGTTTACATTAGCACCTGTTTCAACAGTAGCATTTTTAGTAGCATTTGTTGCAGTATTTCCTTTTACTCCCGGCTCAGCATAAGTAACTTCTAAAATTACCGATGCAGGCATATCTACAGATAAAGGCAAATCAGTTTCAGTATTAATCTGAACCATTACATTTGTTCCTTCTTTTAATAAATCCGGAGCATCTAAGATATTTTTGTTTAAAGAAATCTGCTCAAAAGTTTCGGCATTCATAAAGTGAAATTCATCACCTTCTGGATATAAAAACTGAAATGTATGTGTTTCAACACGTATAACGTCAATTTTATGACCTGCTGAAAAAGTATTATCTAATACTTTTCCTGAAGTTAAACTTTTTAATTTCGTTCTTACGAAAGCTGGACCTTTTCCAGGTTTAACGTGAAGAAATTCAATAATTTTATAAATATCGTGATTAAATTTAATACACAATCCGTTTCTAATATCTGATGTAGACGCCATTTGTTTTTAATTTTATTTATTTTTGTTGAATCGTTGAACCGTTTAACTGTTTTTTCGATTAAACGACTAAACAAATAAACAATTAAACTTTATTTTAATAGTTTCCTGAATAACCTTTCATAATTCCTCGTGATGAATTTCTAATAAAATCAAGAATTTCATCTCTCTCAGGAGTTGCTTCCATTTCAGCTTCAATAATACTTAAAGCTTGCGTAGTATTGTAATTCTTTTGATATAAAATTCTGTAAATTTCCTGAATTTCTCTAATTTTTTCAGTACTAAATCCTCTTCTTCTTAAACCAACTGAATTGATACCAACATACGACAATGGTTCTTTAGCCGCTTTTGTGTAAGGAGGAACATCTTTTCTTACCAGAGATCCGCCAGAAATCATAGCATGATCTCCAATATGAATAAACTGGTGAATTGCAGCCAAACCGCCAATTACGGCATGATTACCTACAACTACGTGACCAGCTAATGCTACACCGTTTACAATAATTGCATTATTACCAATTTCGCAATCGTGAGCAATGTGAGCGTAAGCCATAACTAAGCAATTGTTTCCAAGAATAGTCTGTCCTGAAGCAATTGTTCCTCTATTAATAGTTACACACTCTCTAATTGTACAATTGTCACCAATAATAGCTAAAGAATCTTCACCGCCAAATTTTAAATCCTGAGGCACAGCAGAAATTACAGCTCCTGGAAAAATGTTACAATTTTTTCCAATTCGAGCTCCTTCCATAATGGTTACATTTGAACCAATCCAAGTACCATCACCAATAACAACATTATTGTGAATTGTTGTAAAAGGCTCAATTACAACGTTTTTAGCGATTTTCGCGCCAGGATGAACATATGCTAATGGTTGATTCATCTATGTTTTATATTTTAAATTAAAATAATCTAATTTTAGGGCAACAAACCTAAACAATAAATTTGATTAATTATTGTTTTCTTGCAATTTGTGCCATTAATTCTGCCTCAGTTACTAATTTTCCATTTGCATAAGCATTAGCCTGCATGTGACAAATTCCTCTTCTGATAGGAGAAATCAATTCACATTTAAAAATTAACGTATCACCTGGCAATACTTTGTGTTTGAACTTAACATTGTCAATTTTCATGAAATATGTTAAGTAATTTTCCGGATCTGGAACTGTGCTTAAAACTAAAATTCCTCCCGTTTGTGCCATAGCCTCTACAATTAAAACTCCCGGCATTACTGGAGCCTCAGGAAAATGTCCTACGAAGAAGTTCTCATTCATAGTAACATTTTTCAAACCAACCACATGACGATCAGACATTTCGATGATTCTGTCAATCAACAAGAATGGCGGTCTATGAGGAAGCATTGACATGATTTTGTGAATATCCATCAATGGTTCTTGGTTTAAATCGTAAACAGGAACATGATTTCTCTGCTCTATTTTAATGATTTTTGCCAGTTTTTTAGCAAACTGAGTGTTTACAAAATGCCCAGGTTTATTTGCAATAATTTTTCCTTGAATACGAACTCCAATTAGAGATAAATCTCCAATAACATCAAGCAATTTGTGTCTTGCAGCTTCGTTTGGATAATGTAAAGTAAGGTTGTCTAAAACGCCGTTTGGTTTTACAGATATTTCATCTTTACCAAAAGCTTTCTTTAAATTTTCCATTGTAGACTCAGATATTTCTTTATCTACATATACAATTGCGTTATTTAAATCACCGCCTTTAATTAAACCGTGTTCTAATAATGATTCTAATTCATGCAAAAAGCTGAATGTTCTAGAACTTGCAATTTCATCTTTAAAGTCTGATAAACTTTTTAAAGTTGCATTTTGAGTACCTAAAACTTTTGTACCAAAATCTACCATAGTAGTTACTTGATATTCATCGCTTGGCATAACAAGAATTTCACTTCCTGTTGCTTCATCTGTAAACGAAATAACTTCTTTTACTACATAAACATTACGGCTTGCGTCTTGTTCTTCGATTCCGGCTTTTTCAATTGCTTCAACAAAATATTTTGATGAACCATCCATAATAGGTAGTTCAGAGGCATTCAATTCAATAATAATATTATCCAAATCGCAACCAACTACTGCAGCTAAAACGTGTTCAGGAGTTTGTATTTTAACACCTAATTTTTCTAAATTAGTTCCTCTTTGCGTATTAACAACATAATTAGCGTCAGCCTCAATGACTGGCTGGCCTTGCAAATCTACTCTTACAAAAGTGAAACCATTATTAATAGGAGCAGGTTTAAAAGTCATAGTAACTTCTTTTCCAGTATGTAATCCAACTCCTGTTAGTGAAATTTCATTTTTGATGGTCTTCTGTTTAACCATTATTTCCATTTTTTGGGTTTATTATTTGTTTTTTTATTTCTTCAACTTCGGCAACTATCTTAGGAAGATTTTTAAAGTGAACATACGATTTATTAAAATCAGTATATCCAAGAGATGGCGTTCCCTGCAGAACTTCATCATCTTTAATGTTTCTCGCTACTCCAGACTGTGCCTGAAGTCTCACATTATTTCCAATAGTTAAGTGGCCTGCGATACCAACCTGCCCTCCAATCATACAATTCTCACCAATTTTAGTAGAACCTGCAACGCCGCTTTGTGCCGCAATTACTGTGTTTTTACCAATTTCAACATTATGGGCGACCTGAATTTGATTGTCTAATTTTACTCCTTGTCTAATAATTGTAGAACCAAGAGTTGCTCTGTCTATTGTTGTATTTGCACCAATATCTACGTTATCTTCAATAATAACGTTGCCAATCTGCGGTACTTTACTGTAAACTCCTTCTTCATTTGGTACAAAACCAAAACCATCTGCACCTATAATAGTTCCTGAATGAATAGTGCAATTATTTCCAATTACAGTTTCTGAATAAATTTTTGCGCCGGCAAAAATAAACACATTATTACCTATTGTTACATTATCTCCAATAAAACTGTTAGGATAAATTTTAACATTATCTCCCAAAACGACATTCTGCCCTACGTAACTAAAACTTCCCAAATAAAGATTTTCTCCATATTTAGTTCCTTCAGACATAAATGACTGCGGCTCGATTCCGTTTTTATTTAATTTTACCTGATTGTAAAAGTGTAAAAGTTTAGAAAATGCTGCATAAGCATCTTCTACTTTTATTAGTGTAGTAGTAATTTCCTGTTCAGGAATAAAGGTGTCGTTAACAATTGTAACAGTTGCCTTTGTACTATATATGTAATTGATATATTTGGGATTAGCCAAAAAAGTGAGAGATCCCTCCTCACCTTCTTCTATCTTAGAAAGTCGAGAAACTTCTGCATTGGGATTTCCAACAACTTCTCCTTCTAAAATTCCTGCTATTTGTTCTGCTGTAAATTTCATCGCGACAAAAATATAAAAAATAGATTTTAAATGTTAATTTTAGATAAGTTGTTTTGGAAAACAGATATAATATTTTGTCACCAATTTAGATAACGATTTCAAATTCAATTGATCAGAAGCTTCAACAACATCCTCAATTGTTTTATCTTTTTTCAAAATTCGTATTGGTTCGGCAGCTTTACTATAGGCCTGATTCTTAATTTTACCTCTAAATATGAAATAACCCGCATCTAAAGCCGAAATATTATGCGCTTCAGCAAACTCTTCTTTTAAAGACTGCGATTCCTCCATCGGAATTTTATCTGCACTAAGTTTTATCTTTAACAAATCTCGATTAATGATCATTTTGCTTAAAGTTGAAAGTATAAAATCCGGATGTCTCTGCCAGGATTTTAGTGCACTTATAATATCAAAATCATCTAATTGAGAAAACAAATCTAATTTTTCGGCATCAAAATCTTCTAAAGTAATTTTATTCTGCATGAAATACATAAGCGGTTCACTGCAAGGAAGTTTCACTCCTTTTAAAGTAAGCTCTTTGGCTCTTTTTAATACCTTCATTAAAATTAATTCGGCAACCAAACTAGTTTTATGCAAATACGCCTGCCAGTACATTAATCTTCTTGAAAGCAGAAATTTTTCGACAGAATAAATTCCTTTTTCTTCAATAACTAAAACATCATCAACCACATTCATCATCTGGATCAAACGTTCTGAGTTTACATTTCCTTCGGCAACTCCAGTATAAAAACTGTCTCTTTTTAAATAATCCATTCTATCCATATCCAATTGACTTGAAATCAACTGCAGCATAAATTTCCTGTGATATTCTCCTTTAAAAACCTGAATTGCCAGACTTAATCTTCCATCAAATTCTTCATTAAGCTGATTCATAAACAACAGCGAAATGGCTTCGTGATGTACATCTTCAACAATACTTTTCTCCATTGCATGCGAAAATGGCCCATGACCAATATCATGGAGCAAAATTGCTATTAAAAGAGCATTTTCTTCTTCTTCAGAAATAACAACATCTTTAAAACGCAGTGTATCGATTGCCTTTTTCATTAAATGCATACAGCCCAAAGCATGATG
Organism: Flavobacterium sp. 22659; assembly: GCF_052044235.1. Lineage (NCBI taxonomy): Bacteria > Pseudomonadati > Bacteroidota > Flavobacteriia > Flavobacteriales > Flavobacteriaceae > Flavobacterium > Flavobacterium sp. 22659. Next base: position 84,327 of record NZ_JBQEMU010000015.1, on the reverse strand, counting down.
AAAACGTGTATGATTTGCTCCTGGATAAACTAAATACGACAATCCCATTTGTGAAATACGGCGTAGACGCTGAAAATAAGGATGTTGGATTAAATCGTAAATAAGCTCGTTCGGTATAGTAATAAACCCATAAATTGGGTCGTTAAATATTTTTAATTTATTAATTTGAGTCACAAGTTGGTTATTTTTTTGGTCAACAAATATAAGTAAATAAGTATAAACACATTTTAGTTTTTAACTTAAAAAGTTGTTATTTAATATCAGTATTTTCTTAAACATTAAATAAGCCAAAAAAATAATTCAAAATAAATTTCATTTCAGCATTCCTAATTTTATACTATTTTTAATACTTTTTAAGTTCTATACATTTAAATTGCATTAAAATTAAAACTGTTTATGGATAAGATAAGAATACTTTGGGTCGATGATGAGATCGATCTTTTAAAGCCACATATATTATTTCTCGAAAAAAAGAATTATGAAGTTACAACAAGCAACAATGGTCTTGACGCTATTGCTTTGTTTGAAGAAGAAAACTTTGATATTGTTTTTCTTGACGAAAATATGCCGGGAATGAGCGGTTTAGAAACACTTTCTGAAATGAAAGAAAAAAAATCAGCCATCCCGATGATTATGATTACCAAGAGCGAGGAAGAATATATAATGGAAGAAGCAATTGGTTCTAAAATCGCAGACTATTTGATAAAACCAGTAAATCCAAATCAAATTTTACTGAGTTTAAAAAAGAATCTGGATGATTCAAGGCTGATTACAGAAAAAACAACATTAGATTACCAAAAAGAATTCCGCAAAATTTCGATGGAATTAGCTATGGTTAATTCGTATGAAGACTGGGTTGAATTGTACAAAAAACTGCTTTTCTGGGAATTGAAACTCGAAGATATTAACGATCAGGCGATGATTGAAATTCTTGAATCTCAAAAAGTTGAAGCAAATTCACAATTCGGGAAATATATTGAAAGAAATTACGAAGACTGGTTTGCTCCAAAAGCAGATAAACCAATTCAATCTCACAATTTATTTAAAGAATTAGTTGTTCCCGAAATTAAAAAGAAAGACAAACCAATCTTGTTTGTTGTAATTGATAATCTTCGTTACGATCAATGGAAATCTTTTGAAACTGTAATTTCTAATTATTACAAATTAGAAAAAGAAGTTCCGTATTTCTCTATTCTTCCAACTGCAACACAATATGCCAGAAATGCGATTTTCTCAGGTTTAATGCCTTTGGACATGGAAAAACAATTTCCGCAATACTGGAAAAATGACGTTGAAGACGGAGGAAAAAACCTTTATGAAGCCGAATTTCTTTCGGCACAAATAAAACGTTTAGGTTTAAATATTAAGGAAGATTATTTTAAAATCACCAATTATGCAGGCGGAAAAAAACTGGCAGAAAACTTCAAAGCTCTAAAAGGCAATGATTTAGTAACTGTTGTTTACAATTTCGTCGATATGCTTTCGCATGCAAAAACTGAAATGGAAGTTGTAAAAGAATTAGCTTCTGATGACAAAGCATATCGTTCACTGACTTTAAGCTGGTTTAAAAATTCTCCATTATTAGAAATTATTCAGCAGGCACAGCTTTTAGGATTCAAATTAATCTTAACAACAGATCACGGAACAATTAATGTAAAAAATCCGTCGAAAGTTGTGGGAGATAAAAATACAAGTCTAAATTTGCGTTACAAAACCGGACGCAGTTTAACATACGAACAAAAGGATGTTTATGTGGTTAAAGAACCAAAAACAATTGGTTTACCGGCTATAAATATGAGCAGTTCGTTTATTTTTGCCAAAAATGATTTTTTCCTGGCTTATGTAAACAACTACAATCATTATGTAAGTTATTATAAAAACACATATCAGCACGGCGGGATTTCGTTAGAAGAAATGATTATTCCGTTTTTGGTATTTAACCCTAAATAAAAAAGTTTACAGTCGCAGTCTCAGTTTTCAGAGAGGACTTGAAACCTATTTAGAAATGTTTTTGCACAGATTAAAGGATCAAAACAGATTAAAAAATCCTTGAAAATCTTTTAATCTGCGGCAAAAAAAGAATTTCGCTTTTCGCGGAAAACAATTAAACTAAATTAAAAAGTTTTCAATCTCAGTCTGAGAACTGAAAACTGCGACTGAGACTAAAATAAATAAACATAAAAATGAATATCGTTTTTTCATTAGATCAAATTCAAGAAGCTGCAGAGCAGATTATTGCTTCAAAACCTAAAAAAATTATACTTTTTAATGGTGAAATGGGAGTTGGAAAAACAACTTTAATTAAACAGTTATGCAAAAGTTTAGGTGTTGAAGATGCAACAAGCAGTCCTACTTTTTCTTTGGTAAATGAGTACTACACTTCTAATAATCAAATTGTTTATCATTTTGATTTTTACAGGTTAAATAAAGAAACTGAAGCTCTTGATATGGGGGTTGATGATTATTTATACTCGGGGAACTGGTGTTTTATTGAGTGGTCTGAAAAAATTGCTAATCTCCTTCCGGAAGAAACTTCGACCATAACAATTGAATTATTGGCAGATGGAAAAAGGGAGCTGAAATTGGTGTAAAATACTTTGTGAATTTTAGCAAATTTTGCGATAAAATTTGACACAAAGATTTTCAAAAAATAACTTAACATTCGACATTAGTATTAGCACAATTTTTACACTAATTTTAAAACTTTTTACGTAATTTGTACCCTTAATTTTTTGCATTATCCATGTCAATTACCTTAACTCCATTTACAAAACAACAATTGATTCCGCAAGAAGAAAAACTTGAGGTTGGTCGTTTTAAAAGAGAACTTTTTATAGGAATCCCTAAGGAAACAAGTTATCAGGAACGTCGTATTTGTTTGACTCCGGATGCTGTAAATTCCCTTACCTATGAAGGGCATCGTGTCATGATCGAATCTGGTGCCGGAGAAAGTTCGAGTTATACAGATAAGGAATATTCAGATGCTGGTGCAGAAATTACAAAAGACACTAAAAGAGTTTTTGGATGTCCGTTTTTATTAAAAGTAGAACCGCCTACATTAGCTGAAATTGAAATGATTAATCCTGAAACGGTAATTATTTCGGCAATTCAGTTAAAAACAAAAAAAAGAGAATACTTTGAAGCTTTGGCACAAAAAAAGATTACTGCCCTTGCCTTCGAATATATAAAAGATGAAGATGGTTCTTATCCTGCCGTAAAATCTTTAAGTGAAATTGCAGGAACGGCTTCTATTCTTATCGCAGCCGAATTAATGATTACAAATGAATTTGGAAAAGGACTTTTATTCGGGAACATTACCGGAGTTCCGCCTACCGAAGTTGTAATTCTTGGAGCTGGAACAGTTGGGGAATTCGCTGCAAAAACTGCAATTGGATTGGGTGCAAACGTAAAAGTTTTTGATAATTCGATTACAAAATTACGTCGTTTACAAAACAATTTAAGCCAAAGAATTTTTACTTCTACCATTCAGCAAAAAGCATTATTAAAAGCCTTAAGACGTTGTGATGTAGCAATTGGCGCTATGCGGGGAAAAGAACGCTGTCCAATTGTTGTTAGTGAAACTATGGTAGAACACATGAAAAAAGGTGCTGTAATAGTTGACGTAAGCATCGATACAGGTGGCTGCTTTGAAAGTTCTGAGGTAACAACGCATGAAAAACCAACTTTCATTAAAAACAATGTTTTACACTATTGTGTGCCAAATATACCTTCTCGTTATTCTAAAACTGCCTCATTATCAATCAGTAACATCTTAACACCTTATCTTCATCAGATAGCCGAAGATGGTGGTATCGAAAGTGCTATAAGATGCAATAAAGGCTTAAAAAACGGAATTTATTTATATCATGGAATTCTAACAAATAAAGCTATTGGCGACTGGTTCGACCTGCCAGACAACGATATTAATTTACTTGTATTTTAAAGGAACTTTAATGTACCTTTGCAAAAATTTTATTTCATGAAGTTCGTACACCGTTTTGCCTATTATTTGATTGGATTAGTTATGGGATGCTTTTTTGTAGCCCTTGTATTTAGTGGTAAAGACACTCGCTGCAACTATTTTCCAAATGCCCGAGTTTTAAATAATCTAAGAACTAAACCTTTTCAATATTCAGATAAAGCAATTCAGACTTTAAACGAAAAATGGATTGATACCGCTGACATTAAAAGTACTTTAACATACGGTGATGTTGACTTTGACCAAAGCAATGTTCCTTTTAAAAAGGGAAAACTTTATATAATTGAAGGAAAAACAGCTAAAAATCAAGAAATTATATTAAAAGTAGTAAACTACGAAAAGAAAGCTGTTTTAGAAGAAATCATTAAAAAATAATCTCTATTCATTTTTTGACTCATGAACAAAACCAATAGAATTTTCTTCCATGATAATCCATATCCGTTAGGACATACTTTAGAAGAATTTGTTTGGAGTGCAAGAGTCGATCCGGAAAGAGGATTATTATTTGATTTTCATTTAAGGACAGATTCTTATTACGCAGAAGATGATTCTGATGATGAAGAAGAGGCAGATTCTGACTGGAAATCTAAAACTGTTTGGGAAAATTACCATAATTGTATATTATCGTCAACCGAATGGCATTCTGGCGGAATTGTAATGGGAACTCCCGAAAATAAATTTGATTTTTCTAAATTCAATCACGAAACCCTTACTGCTGATAAATTACCGTTAGGAGATAATTTTGATTTTCAGGATTTAGCTTTTTACATCTATTTATTAGGACACGACAGCTGCTGCGATCATAAAATAGTTTTAAACAGAAACGCTGATAATACTTTTGAAATTTCCTGGACAGGAAAAATCGCCCGAACGTATTATGGCGATTATGAATTCAAACAAAACTTTGAAGCCAATATCAGCAAAGTAAAATTTGACGGAATATATTTTTGTTACGGTCTTAGTGAAGAAGAAAATTGGAAAATACTTCAAAACTGCACAGTAGACCCAAGCATTTTTAGAGTATCAGGTGAAAAATTTGAGGTCCTTAATTATTAGAATAAAAAAGAACCTCTAATCATTTACCATTCAATTTGTTTTAATCCTTTTGATTTTAAGAAATCATTTGTCTGGCTGAAATGTTTGTTTCCAAACCAAAAACCTCTGTTTGCACTTAAAGGCGAAGGATGTCCGGATTTTAAAATATGATGTTTTGATGAATCAATCAAAGCAGCTTTCTTTTGAGCAAAACCACCCCAAAGAAGAAAAACAACATTTTCTTTTTCGGCAGAAATTTGTTTAATAACAGCATCAGTAAATTTTTCCCAGCCTTTTCCCTGGTGGCTTCCTGCTTCAGACTGCCTAACCGTTAAAGTTGCATTTAAAAGAAATACACCCTGATCTGCCCAGCGCTCAAGATTACCGGTTGACGGCATTGGTTTACCCAAATCAGTTTCGATTTCTTTAAAAATATTATGCAAAGAAGGAGGAAAAGGAATTCCGTCATTTACAGAAAAACATAAACCATTTGCCTGATTTGGTCCGTGATAAGGATCCTGCCCAATGATAACCACTTTTACTTCATCAAAATGACAATGATCAAAAGCAGAAAAAATCTGATTTCCCTTTGGATAACAAACCTTAGTGGTATATTCTGATTTTACAAAAGAAATTAATTCGCTGAAATATGGTTTTTGAAATTCTTCATTTAGAATTGGTTTCCAAGAAGAATGCATTTTTACGTCCATAACATTTTTTTTAGCGAATATCAGAAATTATAAGTTAAAATCATATTTACACATAACAAAATTTAGACACGAACTAGTAGAATTCAATCATTATGTTTTTGTACTTTTGCGTGTACTTTCTTAAAGAAATTAAATGATTAGTATTACCGAAAAAACATTACAAGACTTACAATTTCCAACCGTACTTGAAACCATTTCAGATGGATGCAATACCGATATTGGAAAAGAAAAAGCTTTACAAATAAAACCATTTAGAAATAAAGAAGAATTAATGCAATCGCTGATGCAGACTTCAGAATATGTTTCTTCTTTTCAAAATAATAACGCAATTCCAAATCACGGATTTGATGCCATAACTCATGAAATTAAATTTCTGGCTATTGAAGACAGCTTTCTTGAAGTAGGGAGTTTTAGAAAAATTGCAAATCTTTCTGCAACAACAAATGTCTTATTAAATTTCCTGAAAAAGTTTGATGATTATTATCCAAACTTAAATGCCAGAGCATCTCGTGTAGAATTAACGAAAGATATTATAACAGCAATTGATGCAATTGTAGATAAATACGGAGAAATAAAAGACAACGCCTCTCCTGCTCTAGCCGGAATTCGTCAGAATATGAATTTAGTTCGTGGTAAAGTAAACCAAAGTTTTGGTTTAGCACTGACTCAATACAATGGCTTAGGATATCTGGATGATATAAAGGAAAGCTTTGTACAAAATCGTAGAGTTCTGGCAGTTTTAGCAATGTATCGTCGTAAAGTAAAAGGTTCTATTTTAGGAAGTTCGAAAACCGGAAGTATTGCTTATATAGAACCAGAAGCTACCTTAAAATATTCTAGAGAATTAGCCAATTTAGAATACGAAGAGAAAGAAGAGATTACACGAATATTAAAAAATTTATCAAACGTAATTCGTCCTTATCTTCCTTTGTTAATTGAATATCAGGAGTTTTTAAGTGATATTGATGTAGTTGCTGGAAAAGCAAAATATGCTAATCGCATTAACGGAATTCTTCCAGCAATAACAGAAGAAAGGCGATTATTTTTTAGAGAAGCGTATCATCCAATTTTGTATCTAAACAATAAACAGAAAAAAGAAGTTACGCATCCGCAGACCATTGAGTTAAAACAAGAAAATAGAATTATTGTAATATCGGGACCAAATGCTGGAGGAAAAACCATTTCCCTAAAAACAGTCGGTTTATTGCAATTAATGCTGCAATCTGGAATTTTAATTCCGGTTCACGAACGCAGCGAAACTTTCTTATTTGATAGAATCCTGACTGATATTGGAGACAACCAATCAATTGAAAATCACTTGAGTACTTATAGTTACCGATTAAAAAACATGAATTACTTTTTAAAGAAATGTAATAACAAAACCATGTTTTTAATTGACGAATTTGGTACAGGTTCTGATCCCGAACTTGGTGGAGCTTTAGCTGAAATTTTCTTAGAAGAATTTTATCATCGAGAGGCATTCGGAATTATTACAACACATTATTCTAATTTAAAAATTCTCGCAAACGAATTACCATACGCAACAAATGCGAATATGATGTTCGATGAAAAATCTCTTGAACCAATGTACAAACTGGCTTTGGGTCAGGCTGGAAGTTCGTTTACTTTTGAAGTGGCTCAGAAAAATGGAATTCCGTTTGGATTGATCAATCGTGCGAAAAAGAAAATCGAAGTTGGAAAAGTTCGTTTTGACAAGACCATTGCAACACTTCAAAAAGAGCGTTCAAAACTGGAAAAAACTTCTTTAAATTTAAAAGAAGAAGAAACCAGAGCGCGTGAAGAAAGTAAAAAGATGGAAAACATCAATACTAAAATTCAGCAGAAACTGGAAAGCTATCAAGAATTATACGACAGCAATCAGAAGATTATATACATAGGACAAAAAATTGATGATATAGCTGAAAAATATTTCAACAACAAAAACAAAAAAGAACTTATTGGTGAATTTTTGAAAATTGTTGAGATCGAAAACTCTAAACGTAAAAAAGCAACTCCAAAAGAAGCTAAGGCAAAAGTTGAAAAACAAAAAGAAATTATTGCCGAAGTACAGGTAAAAGTTGAAGAAATTCGAAAAGAGAAAAAAGAGAAGAAATTAAAGCCGGTTATTGAAAAACCCAAACCAATTTTAAAAGTTGGTGATCGAGTAAGAATGCTTGATGGAAGATCTGTTGGTAGTATTGATATAATTGAAAAAAATAAAGCAACAGTAAATTATGGCATATTTACCTCAAAAGTAAGTTTGGACGAATTAGAATTAGTGGAAGCTGTTAAAAAATAAGTTTTCTGACTCAGTCGCAGTTTTTTTCAGACTTAAAAAATTCTCTAAAAAAACACGAAATTAAAATAAAGCGATTTAAGGAGTTGTTTTTTATTTTACACAAAAGAAGATTCCTTTTTCTTAAAAGCTGTTTTAAAACAATTTATAAAAGCCGTTTTCTATTAATTAAAATTATCAATCAAATAAAATCAATAGTAAATATTTATAAATAATAAAAAAACTTACAAAAAAAATATTTTCATTAGTTTTGTCATTGCGAGGAACGAAGCAACCACACTAAGTATGATCGTTCTCCAAATTCACAAAATTTAAAAGAGAATATGAAACCTGGATTTGTATACATTATAACAAACAAATATCAAACAGTAGTATATGTTGGAGTAACATCAAATCTCCCTAAAAGAATCTTAGAACATAAAAACAAAAAATATCCTAAATCATTTTCAGCAAAATACAGTCTCAACATTTGGTCTACTACGAGCAATTTCAATGGATTGAAGATGCAATTGCAAGAGAAAAACAAATAAAGGCAGGATCTAGAGAAGCAAAAAATAATTTAATACGTTCTAAAAATCCAAAATGGGAAGATCTATTTGATGAAATAGAAAATATAATGACTATGTAACAATAAAATTGTAATGGAAAAACATCGTGAGATTGCTTCGTTCCTCGCAATGACTGCAAAAAATAAAAAAATAGTTCTTTTTGACGGAGTTTGTAACCTCTGTAGTTCAGCGGTTCAATACATCATCAAGCATGACAAAAAAGATATTTTTAGATTTGTAGCGTTGCAATCAGAATTGGGAATTTCAATTTGTAAACACCTAGGAATCAGTTTTTCTAAAATGGATAGTATTATTTTGTATGATCCTGGAACAGCTTATTTTTATAAATCTTCTGCGGTTATTGAAATAGCCAGAAATTTTGGCGGACTTTGGAAGATTGTTCCAATTTTTCGAATTGTTCCAATTTTCATTAGTGACAGGATTTATAATTATGTTGCAAAAAACAGATACAATTGGTACGGTAAAAAAGAAAGCTGTATGATTCCAACTCCAGAATTGAAATCGAAGTTTCTTTAAGAAATTCCAAATTCTAATAGCGAAACTGTAAACTTACGCAATGTTGTCATTTCGACGAAGGAGAAATCTTCGCAAGTAACTCCGTTCAAATAAGCCGATCTTTATATAGCAACTCGTGGAGATTTCTCCTTCGTCAAAATGACAAACAAAACGTGAAAACCTCACAAATAAAAATCCCAAACTCCGATAAATTTGGAATTTGGGATTTTTTTTATTTGAAATTTATTAGAAAAATTATCTAATCAATTTTCTGTATTTCAAACGTTTTGGAGTTAAATCACCGCCAAGACGTTTCTTTTTGTTTTCTTCATAATCAGTAAAACTTCCTTCGAAGAAATAAACTTCAGAATCTCCTTCAAAAGCTAGAATGTGTGTACAAATTCTATCTAAGAACCATCTGTCGTGAGAAATAATTACAGCACAACCAGCAAAATTCTCTAAACCTTCTTCAAGTGCACGAAGTGTATTTACGTCAAGGTCATTCGTAGGCTCATCCAGTAAAAGTACGTTACCCTCTTCTTTCAAAGTCATTGCTAAGTGCAAACGGTTACGTTCTCCACCAGAAAGCATTGAAACTTTTTTGTTTTGCTCACCGCCGCCAAAGTTGAAACGAGATAAGTAAGCTCTTGAGTTTACTTGTTTCCCTCCCATCATAATCAATTCCTGACCATCGGCAAAGTTTTCCCAAATAGATTTATTAGGGTCAATGTTTGAGTGAGACTGATCTACGTAAGCAATTTTTACAGTATCACCAACAGAAAATTCTCCACTATCTGTTGCTTGTTCTCCCATAATCATTTTGAAAATAGTAGATTTACCAGCACCGTTTGGTCCAATGATTCCAACAATACCTGCTTGAGGCAGAGTAAAATTCAAATTATCGTATAATAATTTATCACCAAAAGCTTTTGCAACATTTTTAGCTTCAATAACATTTGTTCCTAAACGCGGACCATTTGGAATGTAGATTTCTAATTTTTCATCTAATTGTTTTTGATCTTCATTTAATAATTTGTCGTAGTTCTGTAAACGTGCTTTTTGTTTTGTCTGACGACCTTTAGCTCCCTGACGAACCCACTCCAACTCACGCTCTAAAGTTTTTCTACGTTTAGAAGCTACTTTTTCTTCCTGAGCTAAACGATTTGATTTTTGATCTAACCAAGAAGAATAGTTTCCTTTCCACGGAATACCTTCTCCTCTATCTAATTCAAGAATCCAACCAGCCACATTATCAAGGAAATAACGGTCGTGCGTTACAGCAATTACAGTTCCAGAATATTGTGCCAAGTGCTGCTCTAACCAAAGTACAGATTCAGCATCAAGGTGGTTGGTAGGCTCATCTAAAAGCAATACATCTGGCTGCTGCAATAACAAACGACATAAAGCAACACGACGACGCTCTCCTCCCGAAAGATTTTTAATTGGCGTATCTCCTTCTGGAGTACGCAGTGCATCCATTGCGATTTCTAATTTTGTATCGATTTCCCAAGCACCAAGCGCATCAATTTTATCTTGCAATGCCGCTTGGCGGTCCATCAATTTATCCATTTTATCCTGATCTTCGTAATATTCCGGAAGACCGAATAAATCATTAATTTGGTTGTATTCTTCTAAAACTGCCATAGTTTCAGCAGCACCTTCGCGAACAATTTCGATAACTGTTTTAGAATCGTCAAGAATTGGTTCCTGCTCTAAATATCCAACAGTATATCCTGGCTGAAAAACAACATCACCCTGATAGTTTTTATCTACACCTGCAATAATTTTTAAAAGAGAAGATTTTCCAGAACCGTTAAGACCCAAAATACCAATTTTAGCTCCGTAAAAGAAACTCAAATAAATATTTTTAAGTACTGGTTTGTCTGCTCCCTGATAGGTTTTACTCAATTTCTGCATTGAGAAAATTACTTTCTTATCGTCTGACATTTTTTATTTTAAATTTTAATTATTTATTTTTTTATCTATTGAAAATGCAATTGTAATTGCTAAATATTTTAAACTCTTCCTTTCAAAGCATTAAAAACCCAAGCATTGGCAAAAAAACCAACACCTGCCGCCGCAAATCCCCAGCCTGATACATCTCTGTATCTAAAAGCTCCAAGACCTATAAGCAGTAATCCCATGAGCACCATTATTAAAGTAGCCCATCCTAAAACGGTATTTTTATTCATCCCCATAATTATGTCATTATTATTTTAAAGCATTTTTTTTAGAAAGGCAAATATCGTGAATTTTAACGGCTTAATTAAATATTTTATAAAGCATTTCTTTTAGTAAATCTGATTGAGGTAAAGCATTAGCACCTACACCTTTACTTTTAACATCAATATCTCTTAAAGCTCCAACAATCTGGCTCACTTTACGCATTGGATAATTCTTTACAGCTAAATCATATTCTTTTAGAAAAAACGGATTTACACCAAGAACTGAAGCTACATTTTTTGGATTTTTATCTTTTAATCCGTGGTATTTTAAAAGCTGTACAAAAAAACCAAAAACAAGTCCGGTTGTCATTACAAGCGGATACTCTTTTGGATTATGAGCAAAGTTTTCAGCAATTTTATATGCTTTCAGCTGATTGCGTTCACCAATTGCTTTTCGAAGTTCAAATACATTATAGTCTTTACTAAAACCTATATTTTCTTCAATATGCTGGGGCGTAATCATAGTTCCCTGAGGAAGAATAATTTGCAGTTTTTCAAGTTCGTTATTTATTTTACTCAAATCAGTTCCTAAAAACTCCACAAGCATGGCATTGGCTTTTGGGTCTATTGTATACTTTTTCCCGGCTAAAACTCGTTTGATCCAATCTCCTACCTGATTTTCATATAATTTTTTACTTTCGTAAACTATCCCGTTCTGAGCCAAAAGTTTAGTTACTTTTTTTCTCTTGTCTAACGTTTTGTATTTATAACAAAAAACCAAAACAGTAGATTCCATCGGGTTATTTACATAGGCTTCAATTTTATCAATTGTTCTGGACAATTCTTGTGCTTCTTTTACAATAACAACCTGACGATCAGCCATCATAGGATAGCGCTTGGCCGTTGAAACTATATCTTCAACACTAACATCTCTTCCATATAAAACAGTTTGATTGAAACCTTTTTCTTCTTCAGCCAAAACATTTTGTTCGATATATTCAGACAACTTATCTATATAATAAGGTTCTTCACCCATTAAAAAATAGATAGGTTTTATATTACCTGCCTTAATATCGTTAACAATTTTAATTACTTCGTCCATTCAATCTTTTGTTTCAAGTTTAAAGTTTCAGGTTCTGCTTCAAAACTTGAAACTTTAAACTTGAAACCTCAAACTATTTTTTATTTTTGCTTTATGTTAAAACTAAATTTCCCAACTTATACTTTCCGATTCAAAAATAGCGAAAATAAAGTGTCTATTTTTGATGAAATCAGGAAAAAATTTATAATTCTCACCCCAGAAGAATGGGTTCGCCAGCATGTAGTTCATTATTTAATTAATGAAAAAAAATATCCAAAATCCCTCATAAACGTAGAGAAAGTTTTAACAGTCAACGGATTAAGAAAAAGATATGATGTAGTGGTTTTTAATACGGATGGTTCTATACATATATTAGTAGAGTGTAAAGCTCCAGAGGTTAAAATATCTCAGGCAACTTTTGATCAAATTGCCCGTTATAATATGACAATGAAGGCACGGTTTTTGAATGTCACAAACGGACTGAGTCATTTTTACTGTCAAATGGATTTTGAAAACGAAAAATATCAGTTTTTGCAGAGTCTGCCCGATTATACTATTATTAAATAAATTAAAGAATACTTTTGGATAAAATAGCAGTTGTCATTTTAAATTGGAACGGAGTAAAATTGTTAGAACAATTTTTACCGTCTGTTCTGCAATATTCAGAAGAAGCTACGATTTATGTTGCCGATAATGCATCAACAGATGCTTCTGTAAATTTTGTTAAAGAAAATTATCCGTCGGTAAAAATCATTCAAAACACTGGAAATTATGGTTTTGCAAAAGGATATAATGATGCGCTTCAAAATGTAGAAGCAGAAATTTATGCCTTAGTAAATTCTGACATTGAAGTTACGGAGAACTGGCTGAAACCAATTATCGAAACTTTTGATAAAGAAAAACAAACCGCCATTATCCAGCCAAAAATTCTTGATTTTAAAAACAAGGAATATTTTGAATATGCCGGAGCAGCCGGAGGTTTTATTGATAAATATGGTTTTCCATTTTGCAGGGGAAGAATCTTTGAAACATTAGAAAAAGACAACGGACAATATAATGATGATTGTGAATTATTCTGGGCATCCGGTGCTTGTTTCTTTATTAGAAAAGAAGTTTACCATGAATTAAAAGGTTTTGATGAAACTTTCTTTGCGCATCAGGAAGAGATAGATTTATGCTGGCGTGCAGCAAATGAAGGAAATATTATAAAGTACAATTCAAAGTCGGTGGTTTACCATGTCGGCGGTGCTACATTGCAGCAAGGAAATCCCAAAAAGACGTATTTGAATTTTAGAAATTCGTTGTTGATGCTTGTCAAAAACCTACCAAAAAAAGGATTATTTTTTGTGATTTTTTTCAGAATGGTTTTAGATGGAATTGCTGGTATCCGTTTTCTTACACAAGGAAAATTTAGTCATACAATTGCAATTTTAAAAGCACATTTTTCATTTTATTGTATATCTTTAAAATATCTAAGAGAACGAAAAGATTTTCAAATACAGCAATACTATACTGTAAAAAGTATCGTTTTCCTGTATTATATTAAGAAAATAAGGGTTTTTAAAGAAATCTTTAACACTAATCAAAATATTAAAAACTAAATTTGTAATCAACGTTTAATTAAATATAATACCTATGAGAAAAATAGTTATCGCACTATCAGTATTAATGGCCTTAACTTCGTGTGTATCGAAAAAGGAATATGCAGCACTGGAGGCTAAGCAAAAAGAAACCCAAGATTTATTAAACTCTTGCACAGTTAAATTAAATTCTTGTCTAGAAGAAAAAGCAGGATTAGCAGCAACAGCTGAAAGCTATAAACAACATAATCAAGACTTAATTAACAGCTCTAAAGATCTAACAGTTTTAACTACAAAAGGTGCTGAAAACCTTGAAAAATCTTTAGAAAGCTTGAAAGAAAAAGATTTAAAAATCTCTAGACTTCAAGATGCACTTACTAAAAAAGACAGTGTAACTTTAGCTTTAGTTACAAGCTTAAAAGGTGCAGTTGGAATCAACGACCCGGATATCGAAGTTAATGTTGAAAAAGGAGTTGTATTTATCTCTATCGCTGATAAATTATTATTTAAAAGCGGAAGTTATGACGTAAGTGACAAAGCTAAATCTGTTTTAGCTAAAGTTGCTAAAGTTGTAAATGACAAACCAGATTTTGAATGTATGGTTGAAGGTCACACAGATGATGTTCCTTACAAAAGCAATGGAGTTATCTTAGACAACTGGGATTTAAGTGTTAAACGTTCTACTTCTATCGTTCGTGTTTTAACTAATGATCTTGGAGTTAATCCAGCTAAATTAATTGCAGCAGGTAGAAGTTCTTATGTACCATTAGTTGCAAATGATTCTGCTGAAAACAAAGCTCGTAACAGAAGAACTCGTATCGTTGTTATGCCAAAAATCGATCAATTCTACGATATGATCGAAAAAGAGATGAAAAAACAAGCGAAATAATTCTTTGTTTCACATACTATTTAAACAGAAAAAGCAGGTCAATTGACCTGCTTTTATGTATCCTTAATTTTTTTAATAACCAATTAAATATAAATCAAGAATAGCATTATTTTTATTAACTAACTAAATTTTAACTATACTAAAGTTAGTTATATTTTTTAATTTTTTACACAATTTCAGTGTTTATTTACAAAATATCGATATCACCTTTCCCTTCTCTAACAACAATTGGTTCATGTTCTGAGAGATCAATAATGGTTGAACCCACATTATCTCCATAACCGCCATCGATTACCATATCGACTAGATTCTGCCATTTTTCAAAAATCAATTCAGGATCTGTTGTGTATTCAATTACATCATCTTCATCTCGAATCGAAGTCGAAACTATAGGATTACCTAACTGTCGTACAATTTCTAATACAATATTATTATCAGGAACACGAATACCTACAGTAGTTTTCTTTTTAAACTCTTTTGGCAGGTTGTTATTCCCTGGTAAAATAAAAGTGTAAGGCCCGGGTAAAGCTCTCTTTAATATTTTAAAAGTTGAAGTATCGATTTGACGCACATAATCTGATAAGTTACTCAAATCATGACAAATAAATGAGAAATTAGCTTTTTCTAATTTTACTCCTTTAATTTTTGCTATTTTCTCTAAAGCTCTCGAATTGGTAATATCACAACCTAAACCGTAAACAGTATCTGTTGGATAAATTACCAATCCGCCATTTTGAAGCACTTTCACTACTTTTGCAATAGCAGCTTCGCTAGGTTTATCTGGGTATATTTTTATAAATTCTGCCATAGTTTTTTTCAAGTTTTTATTTCTCAAATTTCAGGTCTAAGCTTCAACAACTTGAAACTTCAAACCTTAAACTTGAAATTTTAGTTTATCCTACCACATCTAATTTAGCAAATCTCAGCAAGAGTTTTTTAATACCTCCTACTTCAAATTTAATTTCGGCTTTTTTATCAGCTCCAACACCTTCTAAATTAATCACTTCTCCTTTTCCAAAACGTTCATGCATTACAACATTCCCAATCGTTAATTTATTATCAAACAAATTAGCACTTGAACTTGCTGGCGCATTTCCTGAAACAGGTTTTAATTTACGAATATTCAAATCCGGTTTTGGATTATTATCTGTAATATGTTTTGGCGGAGTTCCTCCGACCGGTTTTGCTAATCTTAACTTTGATTTATCAATATCACCAAAAATATCTCCATCGATAGGCGATTTATATCTGTAATTCGTTTCAGCCGGAGTCAGATATTCTAAATATTGTCCATCTATTTCTTCAATAAAACGAGACGGTTCACTGTCTGTTAATTTCCCCCAGCGGTAACGAGATTGTGCATAAGTCAAATACGCTTGGTGTTCTGCACGTGTTAATGCAACATAAAACAAACGACGTTCTTCTTCAAGTTCACTTCTGGTGCTCATACTCATAGCACTTGGAAACAAATCTTCTTCCATTCCAACTACAAAAACATGAGGAAACTCAAGTCCTTTTGCAAGGTGAATGGTCATTAATGCTACACGATCTTCATCAGTTGTATCTTTATCTAAATCCGTCGCAAGTGCCACATCTTCCATAAATTCAGATAAAGCTCCTCTTGCACCGTCAATTTCTTTTTGTCCTTCTGTAAAATCTTTAATACCGTTTAAAAGTTCTTCGATATTTTGAATTTTTGCCATTCCTTCCGGAGTAGCATCTTTTTTCAATTCCTGAACTAAACCTGTTTTCTTGGCAACATGATCTGTTATATAAAATGCATCCTGATTTTGATCAATAACCTGAAAACTCTGAATCATGGTAACAAAATCTTTTAGTTTGTTTTTTGTACCCGAAGTCAGTTTTAAATCAATTTTATCAATGTTTACCATCACTTCCCAAATCGAACGTTTGTAGTGATTGGCCGCAATAGTAAGTTTTTCAACCGTTGTATCTCCAATTCCACGAGCAGGATAATTGATTACTCGAATCAATGCTTCTTCGTCTTTTGGATTAATTACTAAACGCAGATAACACAAAACATCTTTAATTTCCTTACGCTGGTAAAATGACAATCCTCCATAAATTCTATACGGAATATCTCTTTTCCTTAAAGCATCCTCCATAGCACGCGACTGTGCGTTTGTACGATACAAAATAGCAAAAGATCCATTATGAAGCTGATTCTGCATTTTTTGTTCAAAGATCGTACTGGCAACAAAACGGCCTTCTTCGGCATCTGTCAAGCTTCTGTGGACTTTAATTTTTGGTCCAAATTCATTCGCAGTCCAAACTACTTTATCAAGTTTGGTTTTATTATGCTCCATTACCGTATTTGCCGCTTCTACAATATTTCGGGTTGAACGGTAATTTTGCTCCAGACGAAACATTACTACGCCTTCATAATCCTTTTGGAAATTCAAGATGTTATTAATATTCGCACCACGGAAGGCATAAATACTCTGCGCATCATCTCCAACCACACAAATATTCTGAAATCTGTCTGATAAAGCTCTAACAATCAAATACTGAGAGTGATTTGTATCTTGGTACTCATCAACCAGAATGTAACGGAAACGATCCTGATATTTGGCTAAAACTTCTGGAAATCTAGTTAACAGTTCGTTGGTTTTTAGCAGCAAATCGTCAAAATCCATTGCACCAGCTTTAAAGCAACGCTCTACATACTGCTGATAAATTTCTCCCAATCTTGGTCGTTTTGCCATTGCATCGGCTTCAACCAATTCCGGATTATTGAAATATGCTTTTACAGTAATCAAACTGTTTTTATAACTAGATATACGTCCTAAAATTTGTTTTGGTTTATAAACATCACGATCCAGCTGCATTTCTTTAATAATAGAAGAAATTAATCTGGCCGAATCCTGAGAATCATAAATAGTAAAATTAGAAGGATAACCCAAATGATCTGATTCTGAACGAAGAATACGAGCAAAAATCGAGTGAAAAGTTCCCATCCAAAGATTTTTTGCTTCAGAAGCTCCTACAATATCTGCAATCCTGTGCTTCATTTCACGTGCCGCTTTATTAGTAAACGTCAGCGATAAAATATTAAAGGCGTCAACTCCCTGCGCCATCAAATAAGCAATTCTAATCGTTAAAACACGAGTTTTTCCCGAACCTGCACCAGCAATAATAATCATTGGCCCGTCTTTTTTTAGAACGGGTTGTCGTTGCGCTTCATTGAGTTGATCAATGTACTTTTGCATGAAATTTTTCTCCATATGATGCAAAAATAAGAATTAATGATTGAAAAAGCTACTAAGATCCTAAGGTTCTAAGAAGCTGAGTTTTTTTCTTTTTTGAAGCAGAACATTAGGCATTTTATCAAACATAGTTCCCGCTTTCGGCTTTATCTCTCCGCTTCTCTGCGAGGATACCTCCTCTATCGGGGCTAGATTCAAACAATTGGTTTCTTTTGAGAAATTGGAAAGAAATGAAATTTAAATATTGTACTTCGCTTTTAATTTTTGTTTAAAATCTTCAAAATCAATAGTTCTTCCTGCTTTTATATCTTCCTCACTTTTTTGCAATTCTTTGGATATAGTTTCATCTTGAAAATCATTAACAAGATCCTCAGAATTTTCAACAATTTTATCCTTCATTATAGTCTTTTTAGTTATTTAACAATTCAAAATCTCAACATCTTAAAAACTTAGCATCTTAGAATCTCAGTCCCTTAGAACCTTATTTATAAAACACATCGTACGCAAATCGAATCAACGTTCCAACAACTACAACCAAAAAGAAAATCCTGATAAAACCATTTCCTTTATTAATGGCAAGTTTTGCTCCTAACCAGCCGCCAAGTCCATTGCTTATCGCCATAGGAATCGCAATCGCCCAGATTATTTTTCCTTTTATCATAAACAGGCAGATAGAACCAAAATTTGTCGCCAGATTTACCATTTTAGCATTTGCAGAAGCATGTAAAAAATCAAACCCTAAAAGAGCAATAAAGGCTACAACAAAAAAACTTCCGGTTCCTGGACCAATAAATCCGTCATAAAAACCAACAATTATACTAATAAAGACGGCATAAATTATTTGAGTTGTCTGCGAATGATCTTTAGCAGCATGCTGTCCAAAATTTTTCTTTGCATAAGTATAGATAAACAACAGTGACAAAACCACAAGCAAAAGCGGTTTCATAAAATCGTTGCTTACGAGCGTTAAAACGGTAGAACCTAAAAATGCAGACGGAACTGCCAGAAACATCATAATTAAAAGCAGTTTCCATTGAATAATTACTTTTTTTAGGTATTGAAAAGCAGCAAAAGCAGTACCGCTGAAAGCCGGAATTTTTAAAGTTCCTATTACTGTAGAAACTGGAAGGTTTGGCAGTAAAATTAATCCCATTGGTGTCTGGATTAGTCCGCCGCCACCCACAATTGCATCAACAAATCCCGCCGCAAAAGCAGCTAAACAAAGAAAAAGTATTATGTATGAATCCATTAAAAGTGTGTTTCAATAAATTAAAAAACAAGTTGCAAAAGTACAGCTTCCATTTTGTTTATTGAGATAAATTTAAAGTGGATTTCTCATCAAAAAGTATATTTTTGCTAAAAAATTTGACCCAATGGATTTTACAAGAATTATAGAATTAGCCAGTTATACTTTACCTGCAATTGTTACTGGATTTGTAGCTTATCGTTTTTTTGAACTGCATATTAAAAACAACGATAAGAAACGTGCTTTTTTATTAAACAGAGATTATCAGAAACAATCTCTTCCAATACGTTTACAAGCTTATGAGCGTATGACTTTGTTTTTAGAACGTATTAATTTGACTAAATTATTAATCAGAATTAGTCCAATTTCTCCAGATAAACACGATTACGAAAATTTTGTAATTGATCAAATCGAACAAGAATTCGAACACAATTTAACGCAGCAAATTTATATGTCT
Organism: Flavobacterium sp. 22659; assembly: GCF_052044235.1. Lineage (NCBI taxonomy): Bacteria > Pseudomonadati > Bacteroidota > Flavobacteriia > Flavobacteriales > Flavobacteriaceae > Flavobacterium > Flavobacterium sp. 22659. Next base: position 64,598 of record NZ_JBQEMU010000015.1, on the reverse strand, counting down.
GAAGAATGCTGGACTATTATCACAACTGCCAAAAACTCAACCATACAAATGATTCGCAAAGCTGCTATGAGCGATCGCGTTGACAGCGCCGATAAACTTCGTGAAGTTATTTTAAACGACTTATTAGAAAAACAATCTCCAAGTAATGCTGCTTTGAGCTATATTAAAAACGAAGTTGCAGAACTTTGGTAAAAAAATATTTTAGATTTTAGATTGCAGAGTTCAGATAATGGACATTCAATCTAAAATCTAAATTTTTCCATCTTAAGTTATTTTGTTATCACTCATAACCTCAGATTTATTCTGAGCATATTCATACCCCTGCTCCCACCATTCTTTCATTACTTCTTTATTAAAAATCAAAGCGTTATCAGTTAATTTCGTTGGCGTGTAATATAAATTAAGTTTTACATCTTTACTGTTTGCCATAAGTTTTCCTATAGCAATATCATGTTTTTCTACTTGATCTAAAGCAATTCTAAACAAATCTATCATCAACGAAAATGGATTTTTACCAATTACCATTTTACTGGTATTAACTTCAGTTTCCAGAATAATAACATCAATTTCTGTGGCGCCGCGATTAATTGCTTCACGAATTGGAACCAGACTCGAAAAACCGCCGTCACCATATTCGTAATTATTCTTAGTCACTAAGCTCATAAACGGGACATAATTACTGGAAATCCAGGACCACTCGCAAAATTCTTCGTAAGTACAATCTTTAACCGATTTATATTCTGATTCGTTTTTGGTAAAATTCGTGACTGTAATAACCACGTCATTATCCATTTTTTTTAATTTATTGAAATCAGAAAGCGAAAAATTATTCTGAATATATTTCTTCAAACCTTTACTTTCTCCAAAAGTTCTTTTTCCTTTAAAAAACTGACGAAGTACATTAAAGTGGTTGATGGTTACAATATCAATTCCTTCTTTTACTTTTACAACAAACGGACAAATATTAAAAATACTCGTCATTGTTACATTGGTATAAACTGAATGGATTTTTTTAATGTGACCGAGAGCTAAATGCGGAATGAGCAGGCTTCCTGTAGAAGTTCCTATAAATAAATCGTATTCATGTTTTTTTTCTTCTATTAAATATTGTGCAACTCCTCCGGCGAATGCGCCTTTACTTCCTCCGCCAGAAATAACTAATGCTCTCATAAAATATATAAAGTAGGTTTTATTCTCTATGTTTTATTCTTTCAATAAACGATCCAATTGGAATTGTTCATCGGGGTTCAAATTAGGTAAAATTCTATTAAATGAAGTACGCATTTCTGAATTTTTCAATAAAACTCTGATTGTTTCTCTTCCAAACTTAGAAAACTGCCACATATGGTGCGTGGTAGCGTTAACCAGATTAGTCAAAACATCATCGTTTATAAACTTAAATGCAATTAGTTTTTCCAGAGCATTTTGGCGTGTAGTTGCTTCATATTCTGGAGTCGAAAAAGAAACCAATTCATTTATAAGTTTCTCAGGTTCATCACTATATTCGGGCGTTGATAAAGCAAGAGACAACCATAAAGTTCGCAGGTTGTAATCGTTAAAACCAATCCATTCTTTTGATTTATCTAGATATTCTTTTCTATGGATTGGAAAATTTTTCCACAAATAAAACAAAGCTATTTCTTGTGTTTCATACGATTTATCATCCAGCAGCGTTTCATATTCTTTTCTAAAATCTTCTGGTATAGCTGGCAGAGTTCCTGCTAAGGTTTGTCGAAGTTGAATATTGTTTTGCTGTAGTGCTTTTAATAATAGTTCTTTTTTATTCTCATATTTTTCAGTTTGCAATTGAGAAATAACAGCTTGTTTTACAGAAAAATGAACATCAGAATCTAAAGTCTGCTTTAAAAAATCAATCTTTTCACTTAAAGGTGTTTTCTTCAATTTATCGACTTCTAAACGAGCTTTTATTGCTTTATTTTTACTCAATAAAGCATTTGCCGTCGGCGTATCAAAAGCCGTGGATTCAAGCCAGGTTTTTTGAAACTGAACCAAATCAAAATCAGAAACTTTTTTAATTTCGTCAAAGAAATTCTGCGTGTTTACATTCTTAAACGCATATTTTTTTAAATAACTTTTAATTGCTTTTTTAAATGCTTTGTCGCCAATAGATTCATGCAGAACGAAAAGCGTCCACGCTCCTTTTTCATAAAAAGTAAGCGAACTCGCTTTGGCATTTAAAACCGGAATTGCATCTGTTCTCGATGCAAATTTTATCTGCTGGGCTGTATCATATAATTTTGCATAAAAATAATCATCGCCAAAAATATCGCGCTCTGCCAATAATGCATAATAGGTCGCAAAACCTTCCTGAAGCCAATGGTGTGTACTGCTTTCTGCTGTAATTAAATCTCCAAACCAGTGATGTGCTAATTCGTGAGCATCAACATTTGTATAATTTCTGTCAATAAAAGCAACATCATCAACCACATAACGTGTTGTAAAAAGCGTTGTAGTTGTGTTTTCCATTCCGGCATATAAAAAATCACGAACAGGAATCTGCCTGAAAACTTTCCAGGGATATTTCACGCCAATTTCTTTTTCAAGAAAATCAAAAATACATTTTGAATAACGGTAAGTAGGTTCAAAACGTGCTGTGTCTTTTTTCTCTAAATAATATTCTAACGGAATTTTTGATTTTGAAGTAAAATCTTTTCTCTCGTATTTTCCAACAGAAAGCACTAATAAGTAAGAACTCATTGGGTTTTCCATTTGATACTGCCAATGAATTTGATCGTCTTTATCGGTTTTGCTTTTTAAAACTCCGTTTGAAACAACCTGATAGTCTTTTTTATAAGTTATACCAATATTGAAAATCACTTTTTCGTTTACATCATCAAAACTCGGAAACCAATTACTGGTGTACCTTCCTTGTCCCTGTGTCCAGATTTGATACTCATTATTTTCAATATCAACAAAATACAATGCCTGTTTCGGTTTTACATTGTAGTTAAAGGTAAGGTGATTATTTCCTTTCTGAAAATTATTCAAGATTTGCAGTTCTTTAGTAGTGTTCAAAAAAATAACGTCTTTACCATCAACTTGAACATTTGTAAATTCCATATTTTTCCCGTCAATTTTTATAGTATCAATGGGCTGCAGCACATCAAATTTATAATCTACATATCCGGAAATCGTTTTTTGGGAATCGTTTATTGTTAATTGTCCTGAAACCGTTTTAAAGTCAACATATTTGGTTTGCTGTGCAAAAACGAAGGTGGTTATTAAAAGGAAGATATATTTCATTGAAAATAAATTAATGGCGAAATTCCAAAGTTACAAAGGTTTGATCAACAAATCGAATGAAATTTGTAAGTTTACGATAGAAAATAAATCAAACGTGTCTACACCAAAAAAAGCCTTATTTAACTGGAGCAGCGGAAAAGATTCTGCTCTTGCACTATACAAAATCTTACACAATCCAGATTACAAAATTGAATATCTGCTTACCAGTGTCAACCAGCAGTATCAGCGGATTTCTATGCACGGTGTTCGAGTAGATTTATTGGAAGCACAATCTAAAAGCATTGGAATTCCTTTAAAAGTTATGCAGATTCCTGAAATGCCAACGATGGAGGTTTACGAAAATGTAATGACAGAAACCTTGACAGAACTTAAAAATCAAGGAATTAGTTTTTCTGTTTTTGGGGATATTTTTTTGGAAGATTTACGAAAATATCGTGAAGGACAATTAGCAAAAATAGATTTTGAAGGCGTGTTTCCTATTTGGAAAATTCCGTCGCATGATTTGATTCAGGAATTTATTTCACTCGGATTTAAAACTATTGTAGTTTGTGTAAATGAACGTTATTTAGACAAAAGCTTTGTGGGCCGCATAATCGATCAGGATTTTATAAATGATTTACCTGAAAATGTAGATGTCTGCGGAGAAAACGGTGAATTTCATACTTTTACTTTTGATGGTCCAATCTTTTCTGAACCTATCAATTTTAAAGCTGGAGAGATTGTCTACCGAAAATATGAAAAACCGCAAAATCAAAATTCTTCGGATGCAGCATGCGACACAAATACCTCTGATGCATTTGATTACGGATTTTGGTATTGTGATTTAATTAAAGAATAATGAATAGATTTTATCTAAAAAAAGCAATTGTTTTTATACTGCTCATTGCAGCGATTAGTACTTTGCAAAGCTGTTTAGTCAGCCGTTGTAAAAGACCTCAAATTACGGGTTATATTTATGATTTTGAATCTCATAAACCTATTGAGAATTGTAATGTAGGTGAAACAATGAGCGGTGATAACGGTTATTTTACGCTCAACGAAAAAAGATACCGTCAGTTTACATTTTTTGGATTTGAAGCGCCGCCTTTATCTGTAAACGAAAAAATTGAAAAAGAAGGTTATGAATCTCAAAATATTCAATTTATGAATCCGTTTGGCGGAGGCGCCAGAAAAGGAAGTCTGCATAATGCCGATACAATTTATTTGAAAAAAATCAAGATTAAAACAAACTAATATGGCTTTAAAAGAAAATATTGAAGTAAAAAAAGTGCTTCAGTTTCTTGAAGAAATAGAAATTGATGTAATCGAAAAACCATTAGATTCTACTTTTTTACCAGGATTAGAATTAGGTCCAAACTGTATTTATATTGATTACGATAAATTATTATATCCCGGTGATATACTGCACGAAGCCGGACATTTAGCAGTAACGACAGCTTCTAATAGAAATTTGATTGGCACAGATGAAATTCCTGCAGACTGGCCGACTCAAGGAGAAGAAATCGCAGCTATTTTATGGTCTTTTGCGGCGCTGCATTACTTGCAGTTACCAATAGAGTTTGTGTTTCATCCAAATGGTTACAGAAATCAGTCTGACTGGTTTATTTCGAATTTTAACAGCGGTACTTATATCGGATTGCCGTTTCTTGAATGGATGGGATTGTGTGTTGGAAATGAAAGAGCCGAAAAAGAAAATAAATCTCCTTTTCCGGCTATGCAAAAATGGCTTCGGGATTAAAAATTAAGTTGATTGATCAACCCATGTTTTAAGAAACCACTTATTATCTTTTAACTCAAAAATATAATCAGCATATATACCAGTATCAATGCCGCGCTGCTCAATAACTGCGCTTTTTTGTTTCAGTATAATTTTTTGTTTAAACTCCATTCCTTTATCGTCTAACTTTAGAATCCTATAATTCTTTTGAGTCTTGGTAACACTAATTTCTTCTAAATTATCATCAAGCGTTTTGATTACAATAGGAAATTTTACACGGCTTAATTGAAAATTTTTATCTTCATTAAATTTCTTAAGAAAAGAGTTGAAATTTTCAATGTTGGTTTTAGTTTTTTCCTGTGCTGCTGTTAACTGGCAGAAACAAGCAATTAATAAGATTGCAATTATTTTTTTCATTATTCTTCGTACATTTTAAGCAGGTTCGTAACGGTATTAAGGTTTCGCATAGTTCCTATTACATTTAATTTTTTCTCGATATATTTAAGTTCTAATCTTGTTTTTCCGGCGCCAACAGCATATTTAATAAAAATTCTGTTTTCGTCAATGCTTGCTTCATCGGGTTTAAACTGACTAATTTTTAAGTCGTGAATGTGTTCTTTTTTTAAAGCAATTGAAACAAAAACGATATATAATCTTTTAATATCAATGTCTTTTTCTTTCAAATAAGGATTATTAGCAAAAGATAATTCTAAATCTTTTTTTGAAAGCACTAATACAGGAACTTCATGTCCAAAAACTTTGAAGATTTCCTGTTTAATCATGAAACCAATTTTTGAAGCTTCTTCTTCGCTGTCTACAAAAACATTTCCGGACTGCAGATAGGTTCGAACGTTTTTAAAACCAATATTTTCCAGCATCGTTTTTAAAGCTTCCATTTTCATCATATTATGACCGGAAACGTTTATACCGCGTAAAAGTGCTAAATGTGTTGCCATTTTTTTTATTTTATTCAAAGATAAAAACTATTCTTCTTCGTCTTCCCCTATTTCAATATCAAACTTCGTTAAAAAATCGTTTAAACGTTTTTTATACTTTTCTTTGGCCTGGTTTACAATTTCATCCGTTTCTTCGTTTGATTCTATCGGATCCAGATTAAATTCATTTTTAACCCATTGGTGAAACTCTGCTTTATTTTCGTTTTCATCATAATATTCATCATCTTTATAAAAATAAGCAGAATCAAAATCAACTGAAATTTCGGTATCCAGAGTTAAAATGTGAATTAATTTACGAATGTTTTCTGCTACTACATGAATTCCTCCTTCATCCCCAAAAACTACTATCGGACAATTATTCAAATCATTATCAATAAGCCAGTAAGCATAAGAACTTCCTGAACCATTTGCTCCGGCAAATTCAATAAAACTGTTATAGAATTCTTCTTTTTCTGACCATGTTTTTATACCGGTTTTTTCTTCGGTTATTGTAAGACCAAAACATTCTGAATACGTTTCAGATCCGTATTGCTGGTCAAACTCATATAGTTTTACTAAATCTTCCGGTAAAGCATAATTTCCAAACTGAACAGCATATTCTTCTAATGAAAAACTATTATCATATTCTTCATATTCTGTTTCATCGTCGCTGTCTTCATCATCATAATCGTCGTCGTCATCTTCAGAAGGTTCTGCGGTAAGTACTTCAAAAGCTTCTATTGCAGCACGTTTTACACAGTACATTTCTATTCCTTCTGCAGTTTCATTATTTGCCCATTGGTATTTTGGATTTCCATCATCATAAAGATATTCAAGAACAAGGGTAATTTCTTCATCATCATGACACCATAACGCGCGTAATTTGATATTAAAACCATTTCCTATTTCTTCAGAAATCTGACTGTATTTCTTCCCTTCATATTCAAAAGGAATAAAAGAGTATTCATTATTTCCAACTTTTTTGCTGATTCTGCCAATATGTTTTACATATTCCAATTCAGACAAAACCTGAACCATTTTTATGAATTCTTCTCGGAAATTAGCATAGGCATATTTTTCTGTTTTATCATAATCCAGAATCGAAAGTCCCTCTTTAAAAGCGTCATGGTAATGGTCTAAAACAGCAGTTCCATAATCTGAAAACTCGATAAAAGAATCGGCTGCAATATCAGATACTTTATGGGTTGACGGAAAGTAGTTTTCGATAGTTAAAATTGAACCATCAGCATCGGTAACATTGCTGCAGATCAATACATCAGGTCTGTTTACACTAATTATAGCCTGAACATCTGTAAAACGTTCAAAATGCATCAGCATATCGTCACTGTAAATCAGCCAGGCAGTAACATCTCCTTTTACAAAAAGTTCTCCATGATTGTATTCTCCTAAAAGTGCATCGCATTTTACGCCTCCGCCTAAATAATGCACACTTCCAAACAAATTAATATTTACAGATTCAGTTTCTCCCAACACAATTAAAGCCGGAGAGTTGTCTGTATCATAAGAGCTTATAAGTTTAGTAACTTTAAGATTTCCTTTAAAAATAAATCCTAGTATAAAAATATCCGAATGCTCTTCTGTACTAAAATCCATTTCAAATGAATCCATTTCTACATCATCTTCTGCTAAAAGAAATATTGGATTTTCCTCATAATCAGGAAAACGCCAGGTATCTTCAAAAACATTGTAGATTTTCTGATCTTGAAAATTAGTAAGATCACCTATAATTTCATGGGCTTGGTGTCGATTAATGACTTTAAAAGTAACACCTGCAAACTGAATGGTTTCAAAAGGAATTTTTTCTTCTTTGCTCATATTGGGGCTTATATCATTTTTAACAAATGTAGAAATTATCTTCATTTATTAAAATAATACTTACTTTAAATAATTAAAAACTCTGCCGGAAAAATAGCAGAGTTTTTGAATATGAGATATATATTTTAATTATAAACTTTAAAAGGCAGATTACCTGACTTTTGAATATTCAAATCCTGGTCCATCACAGTTTTGCCAAGTGCTTATCAATGTACCTTCCTTAATAAACAATTCTTCGTTTAGTTTCCCTGTACAGCTTCCAATAATATCACTTTCGGCATTATAAGTTAATTGAAGGTGTGTCTGATTTTGAATTAATGTTGTTTTAAAAGTTCCGGATGCTGTTGTAGTTACACCATTTCGTATTCTGGTTTTTACAAATGTATCATCACTTTTAAAGTCGTAAAATTCTTTCCATTGAGGTTCTCCGGCAACATAAATAGCCAAAATAAAAGTAGTTGTATATTTTGTTAATTCCCATTTTCCGTAATAGTTGGAGGAATTTCTGGAATCTGCATCATCGTTTGAACAAGAAACAATGCTTAACATCAACATAAAAATAGAGGCAAACTTTTTCATCTTTGGTTTATTTTTAAGGTTAGTTTATATAATAGATGAATATATAGTTAAAAGGTTGCGTTTTAATTGATTAACTTAAGAATAGCATTGTAAAAAAAACATTTTAAGGTTCTGTCAAACATTCGATTTTCAAATTTACTAATTAAAATCTATCTTCGCTTTTCTAAATAAAAGAGCATAGAACAAAGAATATAGATTATTTTTATTTAAAATCAACAATCTAAAATCTATAGTCTAAAATCTAAAATTCAAAATTCTTCATGTCTAATAATCTTCTTGAAACTCCTATCGAATACTTAAAAGGTGTTGGCCCAAGCCGTGGTCAATTGCTTCGTAAGGAATTAGGAATTCATAAATATGGAGATTTAGTAAACTTTTATCCAAATCGATATATAGACAGAACTCGTTATTATAAAATTAATGAGCTTCAAAACACCGGATCTGAAGTTCAGATTATTGGAAAAATTATCAATATAAAAACAGTCGAATTTGCTAAGAATAAAAAACGTCTTGTTGCTTCTTTTGTTGATGATACAGGACAGATTGAACTTAACTGGTTTCAGGGTCATAAATGGATTCGTGAAAGTTTAAAACTTAATGAACCGCTGGTTATTTTTGGAAAATGTTCTTTATACGGAAGTCAGTTTAGCATGGCGCATCCGGAAATTGAATTGCTGAGCGAACACGAAAAAAGTCTTCGTTCTGCCATGCAGCCTGTTTATCCTTCTACAGAAACCCTTACAAACAGAGGAATTTCTAACAGAACAATAAACAAAATGATGGAACAGTTGTTTATTGAAACCGGAGCTTTGTTTACAGAAACTTTTCCGCCTTATTTACTTGAAGAAGTAAAACTGATCTCAAAAAGAGCCGCTTTATTCAACATACATTTTCCTAAAAGTGCCGATGCTTTGGCGAAAGCACAATTTAGATTGAAGTTTGAGGAATTGTTTTTTATTCAGCTGCAGTTAATTACTAAAAACCTAATTAGAAAACATAAAATTAAAGGTCATCCTTTTACAAAAGTGGGTGAACTTTTTAATGAATTTTATCAAAATCATCTCCCGTTTGACTTAACAAATGCTCAAAAAAGGGTAATAAAAGAAATTCGTTCTGATATGGGAAGCAATGCCCAAATGAACCGATTACTGCAGGGAGATGTAGGATCTGGAAAAACAATCGTAGGTTTTATGAGCATGCTTTTGGCTATAGATAATGGTTTTCAGGCTTGTTTGATGGCGCCGACAGAAATTTTAGCAAATCAGCATTTTATTGGTTTATCTGAGTTTGCCAATACTTTAAACATCAGTATAAAAATCTTAACCGGTTCAACCAAAACTTCTGAAAGAAGAATTATTCATGAAGATCTCGAAAATGGAAGTCTTCAGATTTTAATAGGAACTCACGCTTTATTAGAAGACAAAGTTAAATTTAAGAATTTAGGTCTTGCTATTATTGATGAACAGCATCGTTTTGGGGTAGAACAAAGATCTAAATTGTGGAAAAAAAATGAGATTCCGCCGCACGTTTTGGTCATGACAGCAACGCCAATTCCGAGAACTTTAGCTATGAGTTTATATGGTGATCTGGATGTTTCTGTAATTGATGAACTGCCACCGGGAAGAAAACCAATTCAAACCGTTCATCGATTTGATACAAACCGTTTAAAAGTCTGGAAATTCCTGCGTGATGAAATTGCGAAAGGCAGACAGATTTATATTGTTTATCCCTTAATTCAGGAATCTGAAAAAATGGATTACAAAGATTTGATGGATGGTTATGAAAGTATTTCAAGGGATTTTCCGCTGCCGCAATACTCAATTTCAATTGTTCACGGAAAGATGAAACCTGCGGATAAAGATGCCGAAATGAAACGTTTCTCTGAAGGAAAAACAAATATCATGGTGGCTACAACTGTAATTGAAGTTGGTGTAAATGTGCCTAATGCCAGTGTTATGATTATCGAAAGTGCTGAACGTTTTGGTCTTTCGCAGCTGCATCAGCTTAGAGGACGTGTTGGACGTGGTGCCGAACAGAGTTATTGTATTTTAATGACTGGACATAAATTAAGCTCTGACAGTAAAACCCGAATGGAAACTATGGTGCAGACCAATGATGGTTTTGAAATTGCCGAAGTCGATCTCAAACTTCGTGGTCCTGGAGATTTAATGGGAACGCAGCAAAGCGGTGTTTTAAACCTTCAGATTGCTGATATTGTAAAAGACAGAGAGATTTTGTCTTTCGCCAGAAATTATGCCCTGAAAATCTTAAAAGAAGATCCACCGTTACAAAAACCCGAACACGCTATTTTAAAAACTGTCTTCTTAGAATTAACGAAAAGAAAAAATATTTGGAATTATATTTCTTAGTCGCTGGCGCTCTAGGCACAAAGGTGCAAAGTCACAAAGTTTTTTAATGAGTATCATTCCGAGGAAAGTTGAAGGCTAAAAAACCTTTGTCACTTTGCCTCTTTGTAACTCTGCCACTTAAAAAAAATACTTCACTGCATCTAACTTTAGTAAGTTAAAATATTCAGGTGATTTAGATTTGTTGGGGGCAAATTTGTTTTTGAATATTGCCGACACAATGAAGTATAACTTTTTGTGATTTATTATTTTTTAGGAGGTGTTTTATCAAATAATCCGCTGAATAAACCCTTGCTGACTTTATTTTTATCGTCTTTTCCGGTCGCAATTAAATGATCTACATATTCCATATAGGTTTTCTTGCGTTCTTCTAAAAAACCAACCAAATATTCCTCAGAAGCTATTATCCCGCTGGTCTGCTCGATTTGCAGCAGTTTTTTATACAAAGGTTCTATGAATTTTGTAATAATAGGTTCAGGAACAGATTTTCGTGTTCCGAAATATCCAACTATATCACCGTCTCCATTTGTATCGGCTATAATTTTAAAGTCGGTTACAACCCAGTAATAACGGCCTGTTTTGGCCATATTTTTTATAATTACATGAATATTTTCACTTGATTTAATGCTATCCCACAAGAACTTAAAAATTACTTTTGGCATATCAGGATGCCTCACAATACTGTGAGGCTGTCCAATAAGTTCAAATTCATCATATCCGGAAACATCTATAAAATCTTCGTTGGCATATAGAATTGTTCCGTGCTTATCTGTTTTACTTAGTAATACTTTATTTTTATTCCAATCGACTTCTCGGTCTGATGGAGTTGGGCGGGTAAATCTAGTGTCCATAAATTTTCTATTAATAATTAACAAACAATGGTAGTGCTGCGTGTATTTTTTTGGAAGTTGGTTTTTTAATTATTTTAATGTCTGGTATTAGTAGATTTTACATGAATATCATTTACCAAATCATCGATTTTTTTAGCACTTTCACGCATCATATCCAGATAAGTCAGCAGTTTATCATTATCTGTATGACCTTTTGAAACATCAATTAATTTTAAAACAGAATTAACCGGAAGCTTTAAATCTAAAGTTGTTCTGTGAATAAAATCATTGTATTCTTTTGTAGCCGACATTGAACTGAATTTTGCCGAAGCAAGTTTCATGTTTTCTAATTCATATTCATCAGAAATTTTAGAAATATGATTTTGGCTGTGTTCTTTAAAATAGTAGGCCCAATATCCATTCATAAAAAATACAACTGCCGCTAAAACAGTATGAATAATCAGGGTTTCTAAATCAAAGTTTACCTGAGAAAAATAAACCTGAAGACCGTTTGCATCGTTAAAAACAAAATTTTGCAAATAAGCCAGACCAGCATGATGCAGTATAACTAAAAGCGTGAGCGGAATTTGTAATTTCCAGTTTTGATAGATAATCAAAATAGTACTTGCAATAAAAACCGTAAAATGCATTTCAAACAAACCATGCATTTGGTAAATGTACTGCGCCATAAAAATTGCCAGTATAACAGACAAAACATACTGATAGAATTTTGAATTCTTCATAAAAAACTTGGCAGAATAATACGCTAAGAGATTAAGAGTTCCTACTCCCACTCCTATTTCGAATGTATCGTACTTAAATGATAATCCAATTCCGAGAAGAAAATAAACAACAAGAACGTAATTAATAATAGTATCTGATTTTTGTGTCATTGTAGACATAAAACTGTGCAGATAATCTTGCTCATTCAAACTGGCTTTTGTTTTCATAGGTAAAAAATTAAGTTAGTGATAGATTTTATTTAGTGCAATTTGGTAACGAACATCCGTAAGCTCTTAGAGCTAAAGCATTAAATGAGGGCGAATTGTTTTGTTTTAACAGCGAATCGATCGCCATTTGAGCATAATTACTCTCTGCATCTGTACAATATCTTGTTTTATTGTAATTACCCCGGTAATATAAATTATGAGAAGGATCTAAAAGAACAGCCTGCGGCGTAGAAATTACACCGCATTTTTTTGCAATTCCTTCATCAAAATATACAGGAATCCGGGCTCCAAATTTTTGTTGGATTTCTTCAATAGTAAAAGTTTTGTGCTTGTTTAAAACAACTATTTTAAAGTTAATTCTATCGCCATACTTTTTTATGAGATCACTCACATGAGGTACATTAAAGCGTGAGCACGGGCAGTCAGGATTAAAAAAATGAAAGAAAACCGGCTTGTTGTCAAAAGGACAGCATTGCGATAAATTTATTTTACTTCCCATAGCTATATCATGATAGTTTTTGGGAATTGGCGTTGGCAGACTGTATTTAAACTCATTCTGCCAGAAAAGAAAGCCTATTGAAGCAAATAGTAATGTAAACCATAAACTTAGGAGTAATTTTTTCTTCATATAATATTTTTTAGCAATTAAGAACAGAAATTATAAACACTTGTTAATACAATTATCAATCAAATTCTATAAAAAACCCAAAAAAACTACACCAATCCTACTATTTTAACAATAATCCTAAGAGTATTCCTTAACAAATACTGATAAAATTATCATTTTGTTTAACATATCAATAATACAAATAAATTCGACAAACTGCAAAAAAAATCGGACAAATACTATTTTTTTTATTCTTTACCTATATCAATAACTGTTTTTAAAAATAAAACAGAAACAGCAGAAAACACATCTGCTTGATTTAAAGATAAATACAAATAAAGCATCAAAAAAAATTAAAAAAAATAACATTTTGCTTTTAAACCTTTTATTAAAAACAATATCTAAAAGCAAACTCTTTACAACAACTATGCATACTAAATACAATTTGAAATTATTGCAATCCAAATGTTAAATAAAAGCTAACATCTTTCGGTTTCAACACAAAAAGTTAAATTTGCCAGTTGCAAAAACATACACCAAAACACACATTCACCTAAATTTTTATGAAATTAAAACATCTAATCTACGCCTTGATAATCATCGTTTTAGGAGGATTTATTACGTATAGAATAATATCCAACAAAGGAAAGAACGACGAATCAAAAAAATTTGGCGACAAAGACAAACCAACAACAGTAACAGGATTAGTAATTCAAACTACTACTTTTGATAATAATTTGTCATTATCTGGTTCTATCGAAGCCAATGAACAAATTGAAATTCACAGCGAAGTTTCTGGAATTGTAGAAGGTATTTATTTTAATGAAGGAACTTATGTGAATAAAGGTCAGGTACTTTTTAAAGTAAATGATATCGAATTAAAAGCGCAGTTAAGACAAGCTGTAACTAAAGAAGGCTTGGCTGCAGAAAATGAAAGAAGAGCTAAACTTTTACTTCAAAAAGAAGCCATCAGCCAGGAAGAAGCTGATGTAGCAAGAGCAGACCATGCTTCTGCGCAGGCACAAAGCCAATTAATAAGAGCACAAATATCTAAAACATCTGTAAAAGCACCATTTTCAGGAAAAATTGGTCTTCGTTCTATTTCACCGGGAACTTATATTACACCAACTGTTTTGGTAGCAAAACTAGTAAACACAGGAAAATTAAAAATTACATTTTCTATTCCTGAAAAATATGCTTCGCAGGTACAATCAGGATCTACTATAGATTTTACGGTTTCGGGTTCAAATAAAACCTATACAGCAAAAATATATGCCATAGAACCTGAGGTAGCCGTTGCAACCCGTACACTGCAGATTCGTGCTATTGCCGACAATACCGACGGAAAACTTTTCCCTGGAACTTTTGCCGACATCAAATTACCTTTAAACATTATTAAAGACGCTATAGTTGTTCCTTCTCAAGCTATTATTCCAATACAAGACGGTAAAAAAGTTTTTATTGCCGATAATGGCAAAGCAAAAGAAGTTATGGTTGATGCTACAACAAGAACCGATTCTTCAATTCTAATTTTATCAGGATTAAAAGCTGGAGATACTTTAATTACAAGCGGTGTTATGTCATTAAAAAACGAAGCACCAATTAAAGTTAAAGTAAAATAGTCATAAAGACTTGAATATAGATTTAAAGATAGTAGTAAGATTTAGCAATAAATCTGAAACCTATAACCGACAATCTAAAATCTAAAATTACACATGAGTTTATCAACTACAAGTATAAGAAGACCAGTTTTAACCATCGTACTGAATTTATTAATTATTTTATTCGGTTTCATTGGTTATACTTTTCTCGGCGTACGAGAATTTCCTTCGATCGATCCGGCACAGGTTTCAATTAGAACCAATTATACCGGAGCCAATGCTGATATTATTGAATCACAAATTACAGAACCTCTTGAAAAAGCAGTAAATGCAATTGACGGAATTCGAAATATAACTTCTTCAAGTAATCAGGGAAGCAGTAACATTACTATCGAGTTTAATCTTGATAAAGATTTAGAAGAAGCCGCAAATGACGTGCGTGACAAAGTTTCGCAGGCAATTAGAAGCTTACCGCAGGATATTGATGCTCCTCCGGTTGTATCAAAAGCCGATGCTGATAGTGATGCCATTATTTCGATGACGGTTCAAAGTGATACACGAAGTTCATTAGAATTAAGTGATTATGCCGAAAATGTTATTTCGCAGCGATTAGAAACAATTCCTGGAGTCAGCGCCGTTCAAATCTGGGGACAAAAACGTTATGCAATGCGTTTATGGATTGATCCAGCCAAACTTTCTGCTTATGGCTGTACCGTAGCTGACGTACGTACGGCATTAAATTCTCAAAATGTTGAATTACCTTCAGGAAAGTTAACCGGAAACAATACTGAATTAACTGTAAAAACTGTTGGAAATCTTTCTAAACCAGAAGAATTCAATAATATTATTATTCGTACTGACGGTGATAAAATTGTTCGTTTAAGTGATATTGGAGGTGCTGAATTAGGACCGGAAAATTTAGAAACCAAACTAAGTCAGTCAGGACTTCCATTAATTGGTCTTGCTATTGTACCAATGCCGGGAGCCAATTATTTAGATATTTCGAAAGAATTCTACAAAAAGTACGAAACTTTAAAGAAAGATCTTCCTAAAGATATCAAACTAAATATTGCACTTGATAATACCATTTTCGTAAAAAAATCTGTACTTGAAGTTGCTGAAACTTTAGGAATTTCTATCGTTCTGGTTATTATCATTATTTATTTGTTCTTTAGAGACTGGGCAATTGCTTTCAGACCTTTAATTGATATTCCGGTTTCGTTAATTGCTACTTTCTTTATTATGTGGCTTTTCGGGTTCTCTATCAACGTATTGACCTTATTAGCTATCGTATTGGCAACCGGTCTGGTTGTAGATGATGGAATTGTAGTTACAGAAAATATCTTTAAAAAGGTCGAAGAAGGAATGTCGCCTATTGAAGCCGCAATTAAGGGTTCAAACGAGATTTTTTATGCCGTAATTTCGATTTCTGTAACTCTTGCTGCAGTATTTTTACCAGTAATCTTTCTTGAAGGTTTCGTTGGACGACTATTTAGGGAATTTGGGGTTGTAATTGGTGCAGCCGTATTAATATCTGCCTTTGTATCCTTGACTTTAACACCAATGCTGAATGCGTATTTAATGAAAGGCGGCGAACAGAAAAAATCTAAATTCTATATTAAAACCGAACCGTTTTTTGAAAAAATGAACAGCAGTTATGCCGAGGCATTAACGAAATTCATGGATCGAAAATGGATTAGTTTTCCAATCTTAATTGCTTGTTTTGGATTGATTTATTTATTTTTTACTATTCTTCCAAAAGAAACCGCGCCTTATGATGACCGAAGCTCTGTAACCATGCGTATGACAACTCCTGAGGGATCTTCATACGAGTATACAGATCGTTTTATGCAGGAAATTTCAAGATTAATTGATGATTCTATTCCGGAGAAAAAAGTGAGTCTGGTGATTACTTCTCCAGGATTCAGTTCAAACTCTGTAAACAGCGGATTGGTTAGACTTACATTAAAAGATGTTGATGAAAGAGAAAAATCGCAAAAAGAAATTGCTGATAAATTAACCAAATGGACTAAGCAATATCCAAATGCTAAAACTTCTGTAACACAACAGCCTACAATTGCAGTTAACAGACGAGGCGGTTTGCCTATTCAATATATTATACAGGCTCCAAATTTTGATAAATTAAGAGAGAAAATCCCTGTTTTTATGAATGAAGTTGGTAAAAGTGATGTGTTTTCTACTACTGATGTTAACTTAAAATTCAATAAACCAGAGATCAACGTAACTATCGACAGAGCAAAAGCCGAAAGTTTAGGAATTTCTATTCTTGACATTGCACAAACATTACAGCTTTCGTTAAGCGGACAGCGTTTTGGATATTTCATTAAAAACGGAAAACAATATCAGGTTATTGGGCAGTTTGACCAAAAAGACAGATCGAAGCCGTTAGATTTGACTTCGATGTTTGTGAAAAACAAAAATGGTGAATTGATTCAAATGGATAACGTAGTTAAAGTTTATGAGCAGAGTAATCCGCCTCAATTATACCACAACAACCGTTATATGTCGGCTACTGTTTCTGCAGGTCTGGCTCCAGGAAAAAGCTTAGGAGAAGGAATTCAGGAAATGGACCGAATTAAAGCGAAAGTTCTGGATGAAAGTTTCACAACCGATTTAGCGGGAGAATCACGAGATTTCGTAGAAAGCAGCTCGAATACATCTTTTGCCTTTGGATTAGCTTTATTATTAATCTTCCTGATTCTTGCAGCACAATTTGAGAGTTTTATCGACCCGTTTATTATCATTTTAACGGTGCCAATGGCCGTTGCAGGAGCATTATTTTCATTATGGCTGTTCAATCAAACCTGGAATATTTTCAGTCAGATTGGTACTGTAATGCTTATTGGTCTGGTAACCAAAAACGGTATTTTAATTGTTGAATTTGCCAATCAGTTACGAGAACAGGGAAAACCAAAAATGGAGGCTATTCTTGAAGCATCTGAAGCACGTTTACGTCCAATTTTAATGACCAGTTTAGCTATTGCATTAGGAGCACTTCCAATTGCTATGTCGCTTGGAGCAGCTTCAACCAGTAGAATTGGTATGGGAGTTGTAATTGTTGGAGGAACTATTTTCTCTCTTGCATTAACACTTTTTGTTATTCCGGCGATTTACTTTATGTGGTCTAAAGCCCGAAAACATTATCCTGAATTTGATCGTATCGACGAATACGAAAAAGAAAGTATCAAATAATTGTCCAAAAAATCACGAATTTTACTCAATTAAAATTCGTGATTTTAAAGTCAAAGAAAACAAATATGAATATTAAAAAACTATACAGCGCTTTACTAATTATTCTTTTATGTGTTTTTAAAACAAATGCACAAGAAGTTTTAACTATTGAAGATGCTATGAAAATCGCTTTAGAGAACAATTTTGAGATCAAAATTGCTAAAAACAACTCTACAATAAGCGAAACCAATGTTACTGTTGGAAATGCCGGAATGCTGCCTACAGCAACTGCTTCTGTTACAGACAACAACAGTGTAACTAATTCATCGCAAACGCGTCAGGATGGAACTTCGACATCTTTAAACAATGCCAAAAACAATAGTTTAAATTATGGAGTTAGTCTTGGGTGGACTGTTTTTGACGGATTAAAAATGTTTGCCAGATTAGATCAATTAAAAGAGCTTCAAAAATTAGGTGATTCTGAATTAAAAAGAATCATATTGGTTAAAATTGGTCAGGTAAATTCGGCTTATTATGATTTAGTGCAGCAACAGCAACAATTAGCGGCTTTAGACACAACAATTGTAATTTCTAAACAAAGATTAGAGTTAGCTAAAAATCGTTTTACAATTGGAAAAGCTTCAAAATTAGAAGTTTTAAATGCTCAGGTTGATTTAAACTCAGATCAGGTTGCATTATTAAGACAAAAAGAATCTTATGCAAATTCTAAAATATTGTTGAATCAATATCTGGCTCGTGATCCAAAGATTGATTTTAAAGTAACTGATGAAGTTAACGTAGACAATAAACTTGTTTTAGCAGATTTGATGGATCTTGCACAAAAACAAAACCCGGCATTAGAATCGCAGATAATAAGCAAAAGAATTGCCGAATTACAGCTTAAACAAGTAAAAGCAGACCGTTATCCAACTTTAAGATTAACTTCTGGTTATAATTTTGCTGAGAGCCAGTCTAGTTTAGGTTTTACCAGCGAAACATCTTCCAGAGGTTTTAATTATGGTTTTAATGCGAGCATGAACATTTTTGATGGATTTAATCAGCATAGAAATGAAAAAGTTGCTAAACTTCAAATTGAAAACTCTAAAATTGCTGTTGAACAACAAACTTCAATATTAAATACACAATTAAGTACTGCTTTTCAAACCTATTTAACCAATTTAGAGTTAATAGATCTGGAAGAAAACAACGAAGCAATCGCTAAGCAAAACTTAGAAATTACCCTAGACAAATTTAGAATAGGAACAATTACAACTATCGATTTTAGAACGGCA
Source organism: Flavobacterium sp. 22659 (assembly GCF_052044235.1). Lineage (NCBI taxonomy): Bacteria > Pseudomonadati > Bacteroidota > Flavobacteriia > Flavobacteriales > Flavobacteriaceae > Flavobacterium > Flavobacterium sp. 22659. The sequence continues at coordinate 45,429 of NZ_JBQEMU010000015.1, read as the reverse complement.
CAGCTCAATTATGTGAATGCAAAAGTACGCTACAGCAACGCACAATACGAAGCAAAGCTATCTGAAATTGCATTAAAAGAATTGGCAGGAAATATTAATTTTTAAACTAAATTTGTTCAAAACAAACTTAGATGATTTCATATAATACCAAAGACTGGTTTACATTTATATTCCATTTTCACAAGTCAGATACCGTTAGAAAATTATTTCCCATAATGATTGCCATCGGCATTTACTCTGCCTTAGTAGGATATCTTGAAATTCATTATTTTAAAGTCAGTAAAAACGATTATATTCACAACATTCCCATTATGCACGGAATGCTGGGTTTTGTAATTTCGTTATTGCTTGTATTTAGAACCAATACGGCCTATGACCGCTGGTGGGAAGGCCGTAAACTTTGGGGAGGTCTTGTAAACAGCAGCCGAAATCTTGCTATTAAACTTTCGGCAGTTTTAAAAGATGAAAACGACAGAAACTTTTTCAGAAAATATATTCCATTATACGCTGATATCCTGCATAAACATTTAAAAGATGCCGATACCAGCAAACAGCTTTTTGAAGATGTTGAATTAGAAATTGATCAGCATAAGCATAAGCCCAATCAGCTCAAAAGAATAATGTATCATAAAATTAACGATTTGTATGATGCTAAAAAAATATCCGGCGATCAGCTTATTACTTTAAACGAAGAATTAACTGCTTTTACAGATATATGCGGTGCCTGCGAGCGTATCAAAAACACGCCTATTCCCTACTCTTACAGTGCTTTTATTAAAAAGTTTATCTTCTTTTATACCATGACACTTCCTTTTGGATATTCTGTAAGTTTAGGATATTTAGTGGCACCGGTTGTTGTTTTTATATTTTATGTTTTGGCAAGTTTGGAACTTATTGCAGAAGAAATCGAAGATCCTTTTGGAGATGATGAAAATGATCTTCCAACCAAAAAGATTTCTGAAAACATCAAAAAACACATCGAAGAGCTGATTTAATAAAACGTTAAATCATAATTTTCTAAACATATTTTTATTAAATTTAGAGTTTCCACTTTAAATTTAACGGCAATGCATAATCAACGTGTTTTAATAAATCCGCCTCATTTATCAAATGAAAAATCATTAAAAACACTTGTTGAAAACAGGAGCGTTTATACGCTTAATCAATGCGAATTAAATCTTTTTGAGACTTACGAATCGTCTAATCTTGTACCGCTTAAATTCAATGATTTTGTTGTGACTAGTATGCTTCGCGGTAAAAAAATCATGCATCTTTTTGATGAACCCGCTTTTGATTACCTTCCGGGAGAAACTGTAGTTGTTCCATCCAATATTGAAATGAAAATCGATTTTCCGGAAGCATCCAGAGAAAATCCCACTCAATGTCTCGCTTTAGCTATTGATAATACTAAAATTAATGAAACTTTAAACTTTTTAAACGAGCGTTATCCAAAAGAAGGAACTGATGCTTTCTGGCAGTTAAACTATCAGAATTATTTCTTTTATAATAATGTTGATCTTGCCGCAACGATCAACAAACTTATAAAAGAATGTATGAGTACCTCAATAACAAAAGATGCTCTTGCCGATTTAACTTTACAGGAATTATTAATTAGAATTATCCAGACACAAACTGCAAAATCTATTGATGAAGGCATTGTAATTCAGTCCAATAATCCAATTTATGAAGTAACAGAATTTATAAGGCTCAATTTAAAAGAAAATATAAATCTAAAAATCCTAAGCGAAAAAGCCTGTATGAGTACTACATCATTCTATCGCTTTTTCAAAAGAGAATTAGGCATGAGCCCGATTGAATATATTTTAAATGAAAAAATAAAGCACGCCAAAAAACTGCTTAGAAATCCGGGAATTCAAATAAACGAGGTTTGTTATTTATCTGGTTTTGAAGATGCCAATTATTTCATAAGATTATTTAAAAAACACGAAGGAATTACACCGAAACAATATCAGTTACTCTATGTTAATTAAAGGTGCTGAGATTCTAAGGTACTAAGGTTCTGAGCTTTTTTCCATTTTGGACATAAAAAACTTAGTACCTTAGAACCTCAGTACCTTACCAACTAAAAAAAATCCACAAATTTGACAAACTCAAATTTGTGGATTTTTTCGTTTTAGATAGTTCTAATTTAGCTTTTTATCCAATTAATTACTTCTGGTTCTGTTACTAGAGTTCTAGGTTTGATTACTTTAACCAATTCACCTTTTTCATTAATCAGGTATTTTTGAAAATTCCATTCAACTTCAGAATCCTGTAAACCGTTTTTAGATTTTTGAGTCAGGAATTTGTAAACATCACACATATCGTCTCCTTTTACAGAAACTTTGTTCATCATAGGAAAAGTTACACCATAATTCTGCTGGCAGAAAGTTTCAATTTCTTTGTTTGTTCCAGGCTCTTGTGATGCGAAATTGTTTGCAGGAAAACCAACAATTACAAATCCTTTGTCTTTGTATTCTTTGTAAACAGCTTCAAGATCTTTGTATTGAGGCGTTAAGCCGCATTTTGATGCTGTATTTACAATTAAGATTTTTTTGCCTTTTAAAGACGCAAAATCAAAAGTGTCTCCTGATAAATCTTCTACTTTAAACTGGTAAATTGTTTCTTTTGCCATAGCCTTATCTGATTTAGATAATTTATTTTTGCTTGTTTGAGCCTCAGCTTGTGCACTTAGAAAAAAAATGGCACTGCAAGCTATAAATAGTATTTTTTTCATTGTATAATTTTTTATAAAATTAATTAAAAAGTATTTCAGGCGTATGATTTTGAAGTCTTTATTTTTATTAATAATAAGTTAAATAAAAATTGAAGCCTGGCGTTAATCAGACGCCAGGCTTCCCCCCATACAAACAAATCAAACCATGAATTAATGATTGTTACCTTTATATATTGTAAATTATAGTTGATGCCCCGGTTGTATTGAAAATCATTTTCTTTTATTTAAATCACACTTATTCAATTTATTTATGGCGTGTATGTGTGGAAAATTTCTTCTTTGGAAAATGTGTAATTTATTATAATTTTCAGTTGGAAGTCCGAGGACATCAACTATTCAATATCTTTTTCTAAAATTTCAAATGCAATGCAGCCTTCTTTGTGATTTCGTTTTTAAAATCACTATTGCTAAAATTAATTAATGATAAAACGGCTGTTAAACCAACAATTAATATTTTCAAATTTTCTATCCTGATCATAAATACTTTTTTAAGAAATTCGAGAACGTTTTAATTATCATTTTCATTTCTAAGGTTATATACGTAAGAGGTTTGCTTTTGGATTTAAAAAAAGTAAAAAAAATTGCACTTTTTTTTACTTTTTTTTCTCAAGCCTTAATTTTCCTAAGTTTTTGGCTACTAAAAAAATAGTATTTTTCACAAAAAAATGAATTATCTTTATCTCAGGTTATAAAAATATGTTCGATAAATTTTTGTTTAAGCTTTAAATCCAAATCTATGAGTCAAGAAGAATTGTTAGTATTAATTTACAAAAAAGACGAAAGAGCTTTTACCCATTTGTACGATATGTACTCTAAAAGTTTATTCTCAGTTATTAATGTTCTAATAAAAAATCGCGAAGAAGCCGAAGATGTTTTGCAGGAAGTTTTTGTAAAAATCTGGAAAAACATCGATTCATATAATGAAAGCAAGGGCCGATTTTACACCTGGATCCTTAATATAGCTAGGAATACGTCTATTGACAAGCTGAGATCTAAAAATTTTAATAACAGCCAAAAAAACCTTTCCTCAGATAATTTCGTAAATCTGTTAGATGACAGTAATAAATTAACTAATCGAATTGATACAATTGGTATTCAGGAGTTCGTAAAAAAACTGAAACCAAAATGTATCGAAATAATTGATTTGTTATTTTTTAAAGGATATACTCAGCAAGAAGCTTCAGAAGAATTGGCACTGCCACTGGGAACTATCAAAACTCAAAACAGAAACTGTATTAACGATTTAAGAAATTATCTAAAAATATAATGGAAGCACAAGAATATATTGAATCAGGAATTCTAGAACTTTATGTTTACGGTTTATTAACCGAAAAAGAGAATCTGGAAATAGCCGAACTGGCGAAGAATAATAAAGATGTAGATCAGGAAATTATTGCGATAGAAAAAGCCATTGTAGCTTTATCATCCAGCTTTGCTCCTTTCCACTCTGTTGAAAATTTTGAAAAAATTAAAGCGCGTTTAGAACTTAAACATGGCAAAGTAGTTGAATTGAAACCAGCGTCAAACTGGACACAATATGTAGGCTGGGCAGCTGCGGTGTTATTATTGTTAGGTTTTGGATACCAGACTTTAGAGCTTACAAAAACAAAACAAGCTATTTCTACAGTTGGAAGTGAGAAAAACAAAATTCAAAGAGAATATGCGTTCTTAGATCAGCAGAATAAGCAGACTGAGAAAAACCTAAGTATCGTTAGAGATATTAAAAACACAGGCGTAACTCTTGGTGGTCAGGCGGTTTCTCCAACATCTTTTGCAAAAGTGTACTGGAACAAGCAGACAAAAACAACTTATATTGATGCTGCGGGTTTACCAACACCGCCAAAAGGAATGGTTTATCAGGTTTGGTCTTTAAAGCTTAGTCCGGTTCTTACACCAACAAGTATTGGTTTATTGGATAATTTTGAAGGAAATTCTCAAAAAATCTTTGCTGTAAGCCAGACAGATTCTGCAGAAGCCTTCGGAATTACTTTAGAACCTGCAGGCGGAAGTCCAACGCCTACAATGGAACAATTGTACACTTTAGGAAAAGTTTAAAAACGAACTTAATTATAAATTTTAAGCGCATATTAATTAATTTTAATATGTGCTTTTTTTATAAACCAAAAATCATAATGTATGAACGGAACTTTACTTTTAAGAATAGCCACAGCCATTATTTTACTTACCCATTCTGTTTTTGGAATGTTTAACGGCGGTGTTAATGACTTTGGAAATCTGTATTTAAATCAAATTGGCTTTGCTCCTTTTGGCGTATTTTTAGCTTGGTCAATTAAGATTTCACATATAGTGGCAGCTATTCTATTACTCTTTAACAAATATGTTAAACCGGTAGGTTTCATAACCATTTTTGTACTGCTTATGGGAATTGTTTTGGTTCATTTTCAGGAAGGCTGGTTTGTTGTGGGCGGAGGAAGAAACGGAGTAGAATACAACTTTCTATTGATTTGTGTTTTACTGGCAATTATGTACCCAAATGGTTTTCAATTAAACTCTAAATAGTTGAACTTGTCTTCTTATGGCAAGAAATCCATTTGCTTTCTAAAAAATTGCACTAAATAATCTTCCATCTCTCTTTTACATTCTGGCCAGTTTTGCTGCCATACTATTAATTTTCCCAGCATATCTATATCCCAGCATTCTGGATTAATAAACTTAAATAAAGCTTTTCCTTTTTCAGTAAAATCATAATGTTTGTTATCTTCTGTACCATTTCCATTATCTTCTATTAATCCGGCGTCAATTAAGTTTTGAACTATAGTATCTGAATAAAAACTTGAGGCTTCTGGATATAAACCTGTACCTTTCCAATAGTATATCATATCAAACATATCATCGAAGCTAAAATCAGATTTATTTTTTAGTGCGTAGAAAATCTGAAAAACATATTTGGTAAAAACAAAATCACTATTCAAAATGCCGGCTTTTTGTAAAGCTGGTTTAAATAGAACACAAGAGTTAAAATTAAAATTATATTCAAAAAAGCGTTTGGCAGTATAAAATGTTACACTATCCTGAAAAAAATCATCAGTTACAGCGACCGGATTTCTCATAGAAAGCTTAATTTTTTCTCTATCAAAACTTTCAGCACTGCAATATAAACAAGGTTTATCTGCTTTACCAAGAGTTTGGTTTATAAGTATCTCAAATGCAATTGCATCAGCTTGACCCAAATATGGAGACATGAAAATAATTTTTTCTGCTAATTTAAGAATAGCTGTATTACTGTAATCTGTTTTTACAACTTCCATATTTTCAAGATGCCATACATATCCAATATCTTCTTTATAATTTTTCCATGAAGGTTCAGTAACATAAGGAAAGTCTAAAAGATCAGTATTAGCAGGATAATTAAACTTATATAGAACCTGCCCTGAATAATTTTCTAAAAAATATATGGAATGCGAAGACCAGATTTTTTCAACTTCATTTTTAAAAAAATTAAAAAATTTTTCACCTTCAACTACAATTACTAAAATAGGTTTTTGAGTATTCATTGATAAACTTACATTGGTTTAATACTTTGCAAAAGTAAACAAAATATAAGTTTTTTCCTTCTTTATATTAAACCTATTGGATAAAATAGGGTACATTCCCTTTAAATCCTTTTTGAAGTACTTCGTTTGGTGATGATAAGAATTGATTCGTTTTCCAATTTAATGATCCTAAAAATTGATTTAATAATTTTATTGATTCTGTATTATTATAAATGAATGAAGTTTCGAAAAAAAAATCACGAGGAATCGATTTTTCTTCATAGGAATCATAAAACATATCACCACCTTTTAAAGTTATATCTGCATAATATTGCAAAGGAAAAGTTTCAAGAAGTTTGTAAATTGATTCGGACAACCATTTATTAAATATTCGTTTATGCGGAATTAAATTTTGTGTAAAAACTATTAAGTTTATTAAGCACTTGGTTGTAAAAGAAGGCATGTACTTTTTATCTGTATATTGTTCTAATAAAAAACTCAAGATAGCTAGATTTACTTCTATTGGAGTTTTTGAATTTTCAATTTCTGGTCCATAGTGAAAGTAAAAACTTTTTAAATATACTGGATCAATTACACTGGCCCATAATGCATTAATAACTGGAACAAAAATTTCTGATCTTTTATCTGAATTAAGATACCAATAATTCCATTCACTTAATGAAGCAGCTAATGAAATACAGCCTTTATAACTAATTTTTGAAATTTGTTCTTCTAAGTAGTAATTTGTTACAAGTAAATGGATATATCTATTAAAATTTTCTTCATTCCAAACAATATCTAATCTATCTATTCTAGCTTCTCTGATTATTTCTGGTATAATAAGATTCATTTTTAATAATTAAAAAATTTTTCACCTTGAACTACAATTACTAAAATAGGTTTTTGAGTATTCATTGATAAACTAACATTGATTTAATACTTTGCAAAAGTAAATAAAATATAAGCTTTTTCCTTCTTTTTAAAAAATTTAAATTAAAAAATTATACGATTAACTTCAACTTATCATATAACGCTTTTTGTCCGTTTGCTGTTATCGATACAGCTCTGGAATTATCTATTCTTCTGATCCAGTCCATCTCAAACATTTTGTTTAAAAGTGCTGCCGCCAATGAACCTGAAAAATGATGTTTTCGTTCACTCCAATCAAGACAGGGCTTTGCGAAAATTCTTTTTTGCTTTTTTAATGCTTCAAGATCTATTCCCAAATTGTTGAAAAAAGTTTTCCCTTCTTCTGTCACTAAAAAAGCCTTATTATCTAATACAATATATTTTTTATCTATTAATTTCGCTGTAATTTCTACGCCAATTTTTCCTGCTAAATGGTCATAACAGGTTCTGCAATATTTAATTCCAGAATTATTATCTGTTACTTTTTTTTGTCTTTCTTTGGGAACTAAATTTGCAATTCCTTCAATGACACCAGCAATTTCGGGATTTAATAACTTGTAGTATTTGTGTCTTCCCTGGCTTTCAACAGTCAGTAAGTCAGCATTTACTAGTTTAGATAAATGAATGCTGATATTTTGCGGTGATGTTTCAACAACATTAGCAAGTTCAATTGCCGTATACGCCCTATTATCTAATAGTGTCCATAAAATTACTGATCTCACCGGGTCACCTATTATTGTACTTATTCTGCTAATTTCATTATTCATACCCTGCAATCATAGTTAAGTTTCTATTTAACTGTCAAAGTTATTCCAATTTTATTTTTGTAAAAAAAATACAATGAAAAAAAATACTATTCTGCATGTGTTTATGTTTTTAACTTCATTAATAAATGCTCAAAACAACACTAAAATTTTAAATTCAAAAAACTCAGATTCAATGGAAATTTTAAAAATTCAAAGCCATATTCCCGAACTCAAAATTGCAATTAACCATATAATTCCACAAAAGACTTCTAATGATTATCCTGTTCTTTTTCTTCATGGATCATCATTTCCTGCTGAACTTTCATTTGGTTTTAAAATGAATAATTCTTCCTGGATGCAAAATTTATCTGAAAATGGATATAATGTTTATGCATTAGATTTTTTAGGTTATGGAAATTCTGACCGATATCCAGAAATGAAAAGTCCGTCAAACAAGATTGTTGGAAGAGCTGCTGAAGTTTCTTTGGACGTAGAAAAAGCAGTAGATTTTATTTTAAAAGAAACTGGTAAATCTAAGATTTACTTAATTGGCCATTCTTGGGGAGGTTCTGTTGCTGCTTTATACGCATCTAAAATTCCTGATAACGTAGAAAAATTAGTTCTGTTTGCTGCAATAACAGCTAGAAATGAAAATACAGAATTTGAAAAAATATCAAATTCATTCGAAGAAATGACTCCGCAACAGCGTATAAGTGCTATGAAGAGTTTAACACCAGTAAACAGTGAATGTCAATTAGAACCGGAAATATTTGAATCTTGGGGAGAAATTTGGAAAAAAAGCGATCCTTTGACTTTGAAATCTGAAAATGTGACTGTTCGATTCCCTTCTGGGCCTTCAGCTGACGTTCAGGATTTATTACATAACAACTCATATTATGATCCAAAAAAAATCACTGTAAAAACAATGATTATAAGAGGTGAATGGGATAAATACCCTGATAATAATGATGCTGAAGGCTTGTTTGTTTCATTGGAAAATGCGGCATCTAAAAAATATGTTGTTATTCAAAAAGGAACACATGTTATGCATTTAGAAAAAAGCAGAAATGATTTGTACAACGAAACTTTAAGTTTCCTAAAAGACAATAAAAATACTTTGGAGGATAAAGAACACGATATTGCTGTAATTTTTGAGGTCATTCCAAATACTGCTTACAAACAAAACTATCTTGATATTGCATTAAGTCTTAAACCTGAATTAGAAAAAATAGAAGGCTTTATTTCTATCGAAAGATTTCAAAGTATTTCTAATCCCGAAAAAATACTATCATTGTCTTTTTGGAAAAATGAAAAAGCTATTGAAAAATGGCGCAATCTGGAAAGTCATAGAAATGCACAATCAAATGGCAGAGATTTTATATTTAAAGACTATCATCTGCGAATAGCTAATGTGGTGAGAGACTATGGAATGTTTGACCGCAACGAAACTCCTAATGATAGTAAAAGAGTAAATAAGTAAAATAAAAAAAGGTTCAACTTAATTGTTGAACCTTTTTTATTTATCTAAAGTCGAATACTATTTCTTTTTATAATATTTGCGGTATTTTGGGTATGTAACTGCTCCAATTACTGAAATTACTGCCAAACAATAATAAATCCAGTTTAATGAATGCGCTTCTCCGCTTGCATAAGAGTGTAAACCAACTAAGTGGAAGTTTACTCCATAATAAGTAAACAAAATTGAGATAAAGGCAAACATACTCATTAAGTTAAAGAACCATTTTCCTCTTAAAGCAGGTACAAAACGTGCGTGAATTACAAACGCATAAACCATAATCGAGATTAAAGCCCAGGTTTCTTTTGGATCCCAGCCCCAGTAACGACCCCAGCTTTCATTTGCCCATTGTCCTCCAAGGAAGTTACCAATTGTAAGCATGATCAAACCAATTGTTAAGGCCATTTCGTTAATGTAACTTACTTCTTTGATATGTAAATCCATTTTAGCTTTGTTTTTCTCATTGGTAAAGAAAATCAATACTAAAGCAACAAAACCTAAAATCATTCCTAATGCTGTTGGACCATAACTTGCTACAATTACGGCAACGTGAATCATTAACCAATATGAATTAAGAACAGGCTGTAAGTTTGCAATTTCAGGATCAATCCAGTTCATATAAGCCGCCATTAAAATCATTGCGGTAACAAACGCAGATGAAGCCACAGTTAATTTTGATTTTCTGTCAAAAGCCAGTCCAAAGAACATCGTTGACCAAGCTACGTAAACTATAGATTCGTAAGCGTTACTCCAAGGAGCGTGGCCAGAAATATACCAGCGGGCAATTAATGCCAATGTATGAAGAACAAATAACAATCCTACAATAATATGGAAACCATTAACGGTAATACGAAGCCATTTTTTCTCGAAGAAAATGTTTAAAATCGTAAACATTAACATCAATATAGATGCTGTAATATACCAATATGGCAATACTTTGAAAACATCATATTTGTTGTAAGCAATCTCTGCATCGATTTTATCTTCTGATGGACGTACTTTGGCTCCAAATTTCTTCTGGAAACCATTAATGCTTTCTACTAATTGATCTGCAGTATCCCAGTTTTTAGAAATTGAAGCATTATTTAAAGCGCTAAAATATAATGGAAGGATTTGTTTCACATACGTAGAATCCATTCCTTTAAAATTGTTATTATCACGCTCTAAGTATGAAACCCATTTGTGGTTTGGATCATTTGGAATTGGAAAAATTTTCAAAATGCTGCCGCTTAAAGCAGATTCCATTAAGTTTACTTTTTTATCTGTTTCAACAAAATCTTTCTCAAAGTTATTTGGATTTGCTGCTTTATAAGCTGCATCTAAATAAGGAGATAATTTATAATTTCCCTGCTCGTCAAAGAATTTTATAAAAGGAGCATATTGATCTTTTGAATCAATTCCGATAATTTTACGAATACTATCGTTTCCTGATTTAATATAGATTAAAGGAATCTGAATCCAAACCTGCCCATATTGCGTCATAGACAAGAAAACCTGATCAGAATTCATTCCGTTATATTTATCACTGTGGCTTACTTTACGAAGTAATTCAGATGAAAACGTATTAATAGGTTTCATTCTTCCTCCAGCATCCTGAATAATCAAACGTCCAAATTTTGCTGCGTGAGATTCTGGCGCTTTGTAAATATTCAATAATGAGTCTAATTGTTTTTGACTTGGCGGTGCTGTAACATGATTAGCGTGATCATTTGGATCTGTACTATGATTATGTTCGTGTTCATGAACGTGTCCCGGTGTGTGAACGTGCGGCGCTTCCTGAGCAAAACCACTTAATCCATTTAAAGCAATAAATAAAACCAATATTTTAATTAGTTTTTCTTTTTTCTTTTGAATCGCTTCTAATTTCTTTTTCAAATCTCCAAAACGAGAATGTTTAGTAAACATAATTGCCATTAAACCAATGTATAATAGAAAATAACCTAAATAAGTAATATTAGTTCCCCAAAAATCATGGTTTACTGATAGAACAGTTCCTTTTTCGTCCGGATCAAATGAAGACTGAAAGAAACGATATCCTTTATGATCCAAAACGTGATTCATAAAAATATCTGCATCAAAAGTTTCTGTAGAATCCTGAACTGTTACTTTACTTTTAAAAGCAGAATAACTTTTTTCTGTTCCAGGGTATTTGTCTGCAATAAAATCGTTTAATTTTATTTTAAACGGCAATACATACGCTTTACTTCCATAGAATAAAGAATATTCAATATTTCCTATTTTAACTGTTTTAGGTTCTCCAATACTTCCTTTAGAACCCATCAGCATTACTTCTTTTTCCTGTCCTTCAGCTTTTACTTTTACAATCAAAGCATCAGTATGAGATTTTGCTTTAAAGTCATTATTCGATTCATAATCAACTTTTCCTTTAATTGGCGGTTCAGGAAAAACGATACGAATATCACCAATACTGTATAACGAACGCATCATTAACGGCTGTACATTATCCTTAGTAACTTTTCCTTTAAACTGATCTGCCATTCGCATAAATTCACCTTCAAACGGAGTCTGAATAGTGTATTCTTTTCCGGTTGTATTAATATTAATAGCGCCGTCAGTTGGTTTATTTAAAGCGAACAATACATTGTGAATGTTTTGAACTTCACCTTCTTTCAGGTAATGCTCTTCACGTCCGCCTGCTCCTGCTTCAACTAATTTAAGATATAAAATTCCGTTTGGATCTTCTTTTACAACCTCTTTGGCTCCCATTATATACTTAGAATAGGTAACCTCAAACGGAGTCTGATCGAATTTTCCGTCAATAGAAAAATCGTTATTGGTAACTGGAGAAAGCAGCAGGCTTTTTTCAAAAACTCTACGTTTCATTTCTCCTTTATATTCACCGTCAACAAAAACGGTTAAGAATGTTTTATCTGAATAAATTTGGTTTTCTGCCGCACCTTCGCGAATTGGCATCATTCCTTCATAACTAATATAACGTGTAATAAAAGCTCCTAAAATGATAAAAATAAAGGCAATGTGAAGTAATAAAGTGGCCCATTTTTCTTTTTTATGCAATTGATAGCGTTTGATATTTCCGAAGAAATTAATCACAAACACCAGCATTATTGCCTCAAACCACCAAGTATTATAAATTAAAATTCTGGCTGTATCGGTATTGTATTTACTTTCGATAAAAGTTCCAACACCCATTGCAATTGCGAATGTTAGAAAAAGAACGGCCATTAATCGTGTAGAAAACAAAAAAGAGAATATTTTTTTATCCATTTCTTAGGAATTACATTGTATAAAAGTGCCACAAAAATACTTAAAAATGTTGATTTGAGGTAAATGTTATTTGTTAATAAAAACCAAATAATCAGGTGTAACAAAAGCCCGCAGATTACACAGATTTAATGGATTATTTTTTAAGTTTCTTTTATTTTTCTGCAATAAATAAAACATAAAACCATATAAATCAGTCTAATCTGTGTTATGTGTAGTCAAACTTAGCCATACCATATTTTCTTTAGAAAAAATAATGTTAATTTTGCGGGTATGATTCGACTCACAATTATTGGTTCCGGAAACGTCGCACAGCATCTGATAAAAGCTTTTTCAGCAAATCCTCTTGTCGAAATTGTACAGGCATTTTCGAGAAAAAAAGAAGCCTTAATTCATCTTCTTGATTCAGATAAAATTGTAACCGAATTTTCTGCATTAAAAGAGGCCGATTTATACATTATTTCGGTTTCAGACAATGCCATTTCAGATGTTTCAAGTCAATTACCTTTTGAAAACCAATTGGTTGTTCATACTTCCGGCACGACTTCAATTGATGTTTTAGATTCAAAAAACAGAAAAGGCGTTTTTTATCCCCTGCAGACATTTTCAAAAACCAAAGAAGTTGATTTTTCAGTAATTCCGATTTGTTTAGAAACTGAAAATCAGAATGATTATGCAATTTTAGAAAATACAGCAAAAAGTATTTCAAATGCTGTTTTCTCCATAAGTTCTGAGCAGAGAAAAGCATTGCACGTTGCAGCCGTTTTTGTAAATAACTTTACCAATCATTTGTATCAAATTGGTCAGGAAATATGCGAAGAACATCAGGTTCCTTTTGAAGTTTTAAGACCTTTAATTCAGGAAACTGCCGAAAAAATTAAAACATTAGATCCTGTTGATGCTCAAACCGGTCCCGCAAAACGACATGATTCGGTTACAACCGATGCACATATGGATTTTATTACAAACGAAAATCAAAAAAACATTTATAAAATACTAACACAATCTATACAGAATAATGGCAAAAAGTTATAAAGAAATGATGAACGACATTACAACATTTATTTTTGATGTTGATGGCGTACTTACAGACAGTTCGGTTTTTGTAACCACAGAAGGAGAAATTCTTCGTACGATGAATATTCGTGACGGTTATGCCATGAAAGCGGCTGTAGAAAGCGGTTATAATGTGTGTATTATTTCTGGCGGCAGCAACGAAGGTGTCCGCGTAAGACTTCAAAATTTAGGAATTACTGATATTCATTTAGGAACTCCTGATAAAGTTAAAACATTTAAAGAGTATACAGAAGCGAACAACATCAAACCAGAACAGGTTTTATATATGGGAGATGATATTCCGGATTATCATGTAATGAAATTAGTAGGTTTACCAGCTTCTCCTCAGGATGCAGTTCCTGAAATTAAAAACATCTGCCGTTATATTTCGCACGTAAAAGGCGGAAAAGGTGCAGCAAGAGACGTTATCGAACAGGTAATGAAAGTACAGGGAAAATGGATGGAATATTTTAACGGAAAACACGATTAAATTTAATTGTGAATTGTTAATGATAAATTGTTAATTAAAAAGCTTAGAACCTTAGCATCTTAGCATCTCAAAAAATGAAATACCTAAAACTAATTCGATATAAAAATCTACTCATGCTTGCTTTTATGCAGGTTTTATTTCGTTATGCTTTTTTAAAACAACAGGATATTCCTTTGGCATTAGCTGACTGGCAATACGGACTTTTGGTTTTAAGTACAGTTTTGCTTGCGGCGGCAGGTTATGTAATTAACAATATTTTTGATGTGCCGACAGATACCATCAATAAACCACAGGATGTTGTTGTTGGTAAAGGAATTTCTGAAACCAGAGCGTACAATATTTATATAGGATTAAACATTACAGGTGTAGCATTAGGGTTTTATCTTTCAAATGTGATCATGAGGCCAATGTTTGCTTCTCTTTTTATTTTTATTGCATCGCTTCTTTATTTTTATGCAACTAATCTAAAACAGATCATGATTCTGGGGAATTTTGTAGTTGCTTTACTCCTTTCTATTAGTGTTTTAATTATTGGTGTATTTGATTTATTTCCTGCTACAACTACCGAAAATCAGGCTCAAATGGCCAGCTTATTTTCAATATTGGTTGATTATGCTTTGTTTGCCTTTATGATCAATTTTGTGCGCGAAATAGTAAAAGATATTGAAGATATGGACGGCGATTACAATCAGGGAATGAACACACTGCCAATTGCTATCGGGAAAAACAGAGCTGCTAAAATTGCGTTGGGATTTACTATAATTCCGTTTATTTTATCACTGCTTTACATCAATAAATATTTCTTCCAAAATAATCTGTTAATCGTGACGTTTTATACGTTTGTTTTTGTTCTTGCACCATTATTATATTTTATAGTAAAGATATTCGGCGCTAAAACAAAAAAGGATTTTCATCATTTAAGTACTATTTTAAAATTGATTTTGTTCTTCGGAATTTTATCAATTTTAGTAATCAGCTTAAACCACCAATACAATGCTTAAAGAAAAACTCAAAAAATATAAAATTATACTGGCTTCGGGATCACCTCGCAGACAGCAGTTTTTTAAAGATATGGATCTTGATTTCGAAATTCGCTTAAAAGATGTAGAAGAAATCTATCCGCCTGAATTAAAAGCAGTCGAAATAACCAATTTTCTCGCAGAATTAAAAGCAAATGCTTTTGAAGGAGAATTAAAAGAAAATGAAATATTGGTAACCAGCGACACAATTGTATGGCATCAGAATAAAGCTTTGGGCAAACCAAAAAATGCCGAAGATGCTTTTCAAATGATCAAATCAATGTCGAATACAACTCATGAAGTTATTACATCGGTTTGTTTTAAAACTAACACTGCTTCTACCCTTTTGCATGATGTTACAAAAGTTACTTTCAAAGATTTATCGGATGAAAGTATTTTATATTATATCGAAAACTACAAACCTTACGACAAAGCTGGTGCATATGGCATTCAGGAATGGTTTGGTTTTATGGCAGTTACAAAAGTCGAAGGTTCTTATACCAATGTTATGGGACTTCCAACAGCCAAAGTTTACGAATATTTGACTACATTAGTGTAAAAATTTATTTATGTTTTCTTTAAAAGAATATACTCAGGAAATACTTGCCACAATAATTCTTCTTTTAGCTTTAGTCGCTTTACGAATGATTACGGCCAAATTAATCCGCCGTTTTGCCGCCTCAAGCCACTTATTAGAACATCGTACTAATTTAGTTATCAAATACACTCATGTATTTATGAATATTTTGGTAACAATTAGTTTAATTGTAATTTGGGGAGTAGAAACAAAAGATATATTCATTACTGTTTCATCAATTGCAACCGTTATTGGTGTTGCCATGTTTGCGCAATGGTCTATTTTGAGCAATATTACTTCTGGAATGATTTTGTTTTTTTCATTTCCTTTCAGAATTGGCGATACTATAAAAATTCACGATAAAGATTTTCCAATTGAAGCCGAAATAGAAGATATAAACACTTTTCATGTAAGTTTACGAACTAAAGAAGGCGAAAAAATTATTTTTCCTAATAATCTCCTGTTGCAAAAGGGAATTTCAATAATGCCTGCACATTACGAAGAGAAAGAATTTTTTGACTAATTTTTGAATGGGAATTTTATAAAGTATATAGAAAAAGCTGGAACGTTATAATTTAATTATATTATAATATTTGCTTTACGAATTGTATATCTATTTATAAAATTTCACCAAAATGACTCAACCTTTAAAGCTGCCGTTTTATGCAAAGCTTGCTTGTATTTTAGTAAGTTTAATTTCTTTTGCTTACATTTTCTGCATTGCAAAAGATATTTTAACTCCCGTATTACTGGCATTTTTATTTGCTGTTTTATTACTTCCAATATTTACTTTTTTAAACACAAAACTTAAACTACCAAGACATCTGGCAGCAATAATCTGCATGGCTGTTTTTCTCTCTTTTATTGTGGGCATTTTAGTGTTTATTTCCTATCAGGTAACCTATATGGCTAACGATTTTGACACCATAAAGAAAAACGCCAATTCATTTATTATTGAAATTCATAAGTTTATCAGAGAAAATTTTGAGATCAGCATTGGAGATCAAAAAAAATATCTTGACTCAGTTACAAAAGATTCAGTTAAAAATGGCCAGGCAAAATTAGGATCGGCCATAATATCTATAAGCGATGTTCTTTTAGACAGTACTATTATTATAATTTATACGTTTTTGTTCTTAATCTATAAAGAACATTTTAAACTGTTTTTAGCGAAACTTATAAGTAAAGAGAACCATTCTGTTTTAAAAGATATTCTTTCTCAAATCAAAGTTTCTATTAACAATTACATTGTTAGTTTAATAATTGAAATGATCGTTGTTTCTGTATTAACCGGTTTAGGATTGTGGATTATCGGCATTAAATATTTTATCTTATTGGGATTGATAACCGGAATACTAAATCTTATTCCTTATATCGGAATTTTAATTGCCGGAATTATAACTGTTTTGGCTTCATTGACGGGTTCAGCCGAGATTTCGATGATTTTAGGAATTTTAATAGTAAATATTATTGTTCAGTTTATTGACAACAATCTGCTTGTTCCATTAATTATAAATACAAAAGTAGAAATCAATGCTTTTGTCTCAATTATGGGAATTATTGTGGGCGGAGCCGCCGCCGGAATCTCCGGAATGTTTCTAGCAATTCCGCTTTTAGCGATATTAAAAATCATATTTGACAGAATTGAATCGCTTGAACCATGGGGATATTTAATGGGAAATCATATTCCGAGAAAATTTGCCTGGCGAGTACGCAGAACCAAAACACAGGAGTAAAATAATCTCTTGATTATTTAAATATATCTGTTATTTATCTTAAATTCATAGAATAATCTGCCTTAAAATAAAGTTTTAAACCGATCTGAATGTTACTAAATAAAAAAATAATTGTTTTTATTTCCTTATGCTTTTGTTTACAAAGCATTTGCGCTCAGACAGATAAAACAAAAAAGGAAAATCCTCCCAAAAAAGACAGTACGGAGATTTACACCAAGATTAAAAACTATTCTAAAAAAAATAAATTTACGCAAACACTTCATAAACTGCTTTTTAGAACCAAAAGACCTAAAAAAAAGGAAATTATTATACCTACAGATTCTCAAAATTATGAAGGTAAAATTATTCGAAATATAAATATTGTTACACTGGATCCGTTTGGATATTCCATTACAGATACAGCGGCAAAGCCAAAAAATTGGGGAGAAAGAACCGGAAACAGACTGCATTTAAAAACCAAGAAAATAGCCATCTACAATCTTCTTTTATTTAAAAGAAACAGTGTTTACGATACTTATAAAGTACAGGAATCTGAGCGTTTAATTCGTGCCCAAAGATACGTTACAGCTGTTCGAATTACTAATGAACTGGCAAGTCCGGCTTCAGATTCTGTTGATGTAACCATCAGGGTTTTGGATTCCTGGAGTACAATTCCGCGTTTTTCGATATCCAGCAGCAGAGTTTCTGTGGGATTTAAAGAAAAAGATTTTTTTGGTTCAGGACAACAGCTTGAATATCGTTTTACAAACAGGTTTGATGATGGAGCAAATGGAAACGATATTACATACACGGTTCCTAATATAAAAAACACGTATATCTCGACCGTCCTTCACTACAATATGGATTTAGATAATAATTATACTAAAAGTATTGATATTGAAAGGGATTTTTATTCTCCGCTGACAAAATGGGCGGGCGGTGTTTTTGTAGGCCAGAATTTTAGAAAAGATACTCTGCAGGCACCAGACCAATCGTTTGCTTTTCAAACTTTTAAAAACAATTTTCAGGATTTATGGGTTGGTAAAGCCACAAAAGTTTATGAAGATGATAATGAAGCTATTACTAATTTAATTACTTCTGCGCGATTTTTAAACGTCAATTACAGCGAATCGCCAGATTCTATACATGATCCTACCCATTTCTATTCTGATGAAAAACTGCTCTTAATGGGCGTTGGACTTAACAGACGTAAATTTATCAAAGACAGCTATATTTTTAGAAACGGTCAGATTGAAGACGTTCCTATTGGGAGAATTTATGGAGTTACATTTGGCTACCAGTATAAAAATAATATCTGGAGACCTTACGCCGGGGCACAATTTTCTTTTGGAAACTATTATCGTTTAGGATTTTTAAGTATGAATTTTGAAGCTGGAACTTATTTTCATGAATCAAAAACGTATCAGACATCTTATTTATTTGAAGCCAATTATTTTACTAAGCTTTTTAGTATAGGAAACTGGAAATTACGACAATTCGTTAATCCAAAAGTAGTTGTTGGAGCAAATCACGAAAATATTATAGGAGATCAGCTTAACGTAAATGAAGAAAATGGTCTGGCAGGATTTAGGACTGCATTATACGGAACAAGTAAAACAGTTTTATCCTTGCAGACTCAAACCTATTCTCCGCATGCACTTTGGGGATTTCGTTTAAATCCGTTTTTTAATTATTCGATCGCATTTTTAGGAAATCCAAACAGCGCAATGTTTGACAGCAAATCGTATTCTAAAGTAACTTTAGGACTATTAATCAGTAATGACTATTTGGTTTTTAGTTCCTTTCAGCTGTCACTGTCATACTATCCAAGTATTCCGCTTCAGGGTGATAATGTTTTCAAAACCAATACTTTTGAAACTACAGATTATGGTTTGCAAAATTTTGAACTTGCAAAGCCAAGAATTGTAGAATATAAATAATTAAAAATATTTTGATTTTTTTTGATTTGTTTAAGACTCAACAAACACTTTAAAAATCAATATTTTACAATAAACTTACCTTTATTCTGCTCGACAAAACACATATTTTATTCGACGAAATGCAGTTGTTTTTTATTTTTGGCACGGTATATGAAAATCTCTAAACAAGATTAACATTTTAAATTTTAGAAAAGATGAAAACAATAAAAATAGCAATCGCCGGATTATTTCTTTTGGTTGCAAATGCCACACAAGCTCAGGTATCAATTAACGTTAATATAGGAACACCTCCAGCTTGGGGACCTGCAGGATATTCTGAAATGGAATATTATTATCTTCCAGACATTGAGGCTTATTATGATGTACGTGCATCACAATTCATCTATTTCGGAAGAGGAAAATGGGTTAGAACAACTTATTTGCCAAGACAATACAGAAACTATGATTTATACGGAGGATACAAAGTAGTTTTAACAGATTACCACGGAAGAACTCCTTATGTATATTTTGACCGTCATAAAGTAAAATATTATAGAGGATACCACGGTGCACCGCAAAGACCTTACAAACCAAGACCGGTTTACGGATATAATGATCGTCATGACCACAGAGATTACAAACATTATGACAAACATGATAAACACCACGGAAAACACGACAGACATGACCACGATGATGATCATAGACACGGAGGTCCTGGAAGAAGATAATATCAAATTACTAAGTTTTAACTGCAAGAGAGTATCAAAATTATTGATACTCTCTTTTTTTTAACTATTATTTTTAATAACTTTAGTTAAAACAGTAAGCTTTTCGCATAAATAGCATAACACAATGATTTAAAGCTATTTATTAACAGAACAAACTTGTTTTATTAGATTTATAACATACATTTGCAGCGAATTTCAAAATCCAAAAAACACAATTATGAAAAAGAATGTCTATTTATTTTCATTTTTAGCATTGTCATTATTAATTTCTTGTGACGATAACAATGACAACAAAAACGATCAATCGTTAGACAGTATTACAATTACCTCAGATCAAAACACTTTAAATCAAAGACTTGATTACACTAACTCAGGAGTAATTGCTATCGAAAACGGTGCGTTAACTGGTAAAACTGCCGAAAACACCGTTACTTCTTTCCCTTTAGTCCAGATTGCTGAAATAAAACCACCGGTAGACGCTAATGGAAAAACTTTACAAGCAAGCCATGTAACTGTAAATGGCAACTACGCTTATGTTTCTTATATTACAAGAGGCGATGTATATTCTGGAGCTATCGATGTTATTGATGTTTCAGATCCTTATAAACCAAAATTAGTTACATCTGCTTTAATTCCTAATACAGATATTACCTCACTTACCTACTCTAACGGAAACCTTATTATTGGTGCTGCAAAAGATGTAGACAAAGATCCGTTATTAGGCAGTAATCCAGCTGTTGTTTTCAATATGCCGTTAAGCTCAGGATTACTAACAGATAAATTAACTACTAATTATTTAGAAAGCAGAGTAACAACAGATGTTGCGGCTAATACTTCTAACTATTTTGCTGTAACTGGAGATAACGGAAGTTTATTTAAAATAAGTACTTCAACAAAAGCAGTTACAGGAAAAACTGCAATGGCAGATTTACGTTCGATTGCTTTAACATCTGATAAAGTTGTGACTTTAAGCGGTACTAAAGGCGTTAATATTTACAATCAAACAACACTTGCTCTGCAAAAAAGCTTTACAACATCTACAGATGTAAGCGGTGCAAAAAGAACTATGGATATTGACGGAACAAAACTTTTAGTTTCTGAAGGTTCAAACGGTCTTGGTGTGTATGATATCAACAGCGGTTCTAAATTACAGACCATTGCAATTGCGACAGCCGGAGAAGATAATGTTACCAATGCAGTTTCTATAAACGATGGATATGCATTTCTTGCTAATGGTGCATTAGGACTTAATGTTTACCAGCCGGGAACACAATACAGCTTATTAGGTTCTGTAGGAATTGCAGGTTCATCAAACTATGTAAAATCAAGCGGTAACTACATTTATGTTGCCAGCGGAACAGGCGGTTTAAAAATCATTAAGATGGAAAAACCAAATACAACGTTTGCAAGCTGTTTAACTTATGGTTTATATAATCAAGGAAAAGATTTAATCTTGAATTCAAATGAAATTAAATCGTATCAGGGAGCAACTTCTATAAATTCAGCAATTATAAATTCTGGAGCAACATTAACACATTGCGGTGCTATCTCAGTTTTAAGTAACTTAACTTTAAACAGCGGCGGTACTTTTAATATGAGAGGAAGTTTATCTCAGGGTAAATACCAGCAGTCAAACCCAACAGAACTTGTTATCAACAGCAATTCACTATTGCAAATTGAAGGTTCAGTTGTAATTTGGGGAGATTTAAGATTAAACAGCGGTGCCAAAATTAATTTTATCGGAAACGATTCTTCTATTACTATTTACGGAAAAGTAACTAAAGGAAGCAACGTAACCATAACAGGAAATTACAAAGACACCGAGAACAAATTAAAATAAAATTGTAAGCGTTAAGGCACTTTACAACTTAATATAGAGAAGCTGTCAGATTTATTTCTGGCAGCTTTTTTTATTTTATTCTTAAAATTAAGGTATAATTATTGTGCGTTAACATTTCATTTAAATAATCTTCCATAAAATAATTAGTATTTTTGGGACAATTTCAAAAAAACATCTAACTCAGCCATGCGAAAAATACAGGTTTCATTTCTTCTTCTATTTTTTATAGGTTTTCAAATCACATTTGCACAACAGCCTCAAAAACCAAATTCTGTTGAAATTTACAATCAAATTAAAAAGCTAAACTTTTTAGGTTCTGTATTGTATCTTGCCGCACATCCTGATGACGAAAATACCCGTATGATTTCTTATCTGGCCAACGAAATGAATGCCAGAACAGGTTATTTATCGTTAACAAGAGGCGACGGCGGACAAAACTTAATTGGCCCGCAATTGCGTGAACTGCTTGGAGTTATCAGAACTCAGGAATTAATCGAAGCCCGAAAAATTGATGGTGGAGAACAATTCTTTTCAAGAGCAAATGATTTTGGTTTTTCTAAAAATCCAGACGAAACACTCGAAATTTGGGATAAAGATAAAGTTCTTGCCGATGTGGTTTGGACCATCAGAAATTTTCAGCCGGATATTATCATTAACCGATTCGATCATCGTTCGCCGGGAACTACTCACGGGCATCATACATCATCTGCAATGCTTAGCGTTGAAAGTTTTAAATTAACAAACGATCCTAAAATATATCCTGAACAGCTTAAATATGTTGCACCGTGGCAGGTAAAACGCCAGTTTTTTAACCCGTCTTGGTGGTTTTACGGAAGTCAGGAAAAATTTGATGCTGCTAACAAATCTAAATTTACCAAACTCGAAACAGGAGTTTATTATACAGGAACAGGAAAATCGAATCAGGAAATTGCAGCTTTAAGCCGAAGCCGTCATCAATCACAAGGTTTTGGAAGTACAGGAGTCCGCGGTTTAGAAACTGAATACCTTGAACTTATTAACGGCGAAGCTCCAAAAGACCGTGATAATTTGTTTGATGGAATTGACACCAGCTGGAACCGCGTTAAAAACGGAAAACCAATTGGAGATTTGATTTCCACAATTATTGAAAAATACAATTTCAATAATCCATCTGCCAGTATTCCAGATTTGGTAAAAGCGTATTCTATGATTGAAGCTTTAGACGATACGCATTGGAAAACTGTAAAAGCAGCAGCTATTAAAAATATTATTGCTTCCTGCTCTGGTTTATACCTTGAAGCTGTTGCAAGCGAACAGGAAGCAACTCCGGGAAGCACTATAAAATTAAGTCTTGAAGCCATAAACCGATGTGCTGTTGAAATGCAGTTAACAAGCATTACAACATTGCCGGACAATAAAACGACAATTCAAAATAGTGTTTTAAAAGACAATAACGATCAAAAAATCAATCTGCAGATACAGCTTCCAAATAATATTGAATATACACAGCCATATTGGTTAAAAGAAAAGGCATCAATTGGAATGTACACCGTTTCTAACCAATTAAATATTGGAATTCCTGATATTATTAGAGAAGTAAAAGTTGTTTTTAATGTAAAAATAAGCGGTGTTGAAATTCCGTTTGAACGAACTGTAGTTTACAAATACAATGACGGTGTAAAAGGCGAAATGTATAATTTTCTGGATATAGTGCCAGAAGTTACAACCTCGATCTTAGAGAAAGTATTGGTTTTTAGAGATACTAAAACCAAAATGATTCCGGTAAAAGTACGTGCAGGAAAAGATGATATAAAAGGAAATTTGCAATTAGAACTTCCAAAAAGCTGGAGTGTATCTCCAAAACAAATTCCGTTTACTTTAGACAAAAAAGGAACAGAACAAATCTTTTATTTTGAAGTTACACCGCCCGTTAATCCAGAAGAAGTTGTCGCAAAAAGCATTGTCGTTGTAGATAACAAACGTTTTGACAGAGACCAAACCATTATTGATTTTAATCATATTACGAAACAAATGGTTTTAAAACCCGCAGAATCAAAATGTATCAGAATAGATTTAAAAACTTCTGGCGATGCGATCGCTTATATTATGGGCGCAGGTGACGAAGTTCCGGAAAGTTTAACCCAAATGGGTTACAAAGTTTCTATTTTAAAACCAGAAGAAATTACTCCTGAAAAATTAGATTCATTCAGTACGGTGATTACAGGAATCCGTGCTTACAATACCGTAAATGCATTAGCAAACAAACAAAACATCTTGTTTAATTTTGTAAAAAGCGGTAAAAACATGATCGTGCAGTACAATACCAACGGGAAATTGGTAACCGATAAAATTGCGCCTTATCCGTTAAAATTATCAAATGACCGTGTAACCGAAGAAAACGCAAAGGTTACATTCTTAGCTCCTAATCATCCGGTTTTAAATACGCCAAACAAAATCACGTCTAAAGATTTTGAAGGCTGGACACAAGAACAAGGTTTGTATTATCCAGACGAATTTGACCCGGTCTTTACTCCTATTATTTCATCACATGATAAAGGAGAATCAGCTAAAAAAGGCGCTTTATTAGTAGCACCTTACGGAAAAGGATATTACATCTATACCGGTTTAAGTTTCTTTAGAGAATTACCAGAAGGTGTTTCCGGCGCTTATAAACTGCTGTCGAATATTATTTCGCTAAAACAGCCAATTGAAGCTCCAAAACAAGATATAAAGCAATAAAAACCGCAATATGGAAGCTAAAAAAACAAAAAAATGGAAAAAAAGCTACACCTATGTTTTGGTAGCTAACGCAATTTACATTGTGATTTTTTTCTTAATCATGCAATTTTATTCATAACCTTATGCAGCTATTTGACTGGATCGTACTTATTGTAACCCTTTTATTCATTGTTGGATATGGTTCATGGAAAACCAAAGGAAGCAAAAACGTTGAAGACTTTATTTTAGGAAACAACGAAACTCCGTGGTACACCGTTGGACTTTCTGTAATGGCAACACAAGCCAGCGCTATTACTTTTTTGTCTACACCGGGACAGGCTTATCACGACGGAATGGGATTTGTTCAATTCTATTTCGGACTTCCAATTGCCATGATTGTGATTTGTTTGACATTTATTCCGCTTTATCATAAATACAAAGTATTTACTGCCTATGAATTTCTCGAAAAAAGATTTGATGTAAAAACGCGTTCGCTTGCCGCTATTCTGTTTTTAGTACAAAGAGGATTAGGAACCGGACTTACCATTTATGCTCCTGCCATTATTTTGTCGGCACTTTTGGGCTGGAACCTTACCGTTATGAATATCATAATTGGAGTAATGGTAATTATTTATACGTTTTCTGGAGGAACCAAAGCCGTAAACGTTACGCAGAAACAGCAGATGTTTGTAATCATGTCGGGAATGTTTATCACCTTTTTCCTGATTCTGCATTATCTGCCAAACGATATGACTTTTACAAGCGCTTTGCATATTGCTGGTGCAAACGATAAAATGAATATTGTGGATTTCTCTTTTGATCCAGAGGAAAAATATACTTTTTGGAGCGGTATTACTGGAGGATTTTTCTTAGCCCTCGCCTATTTTGGTACAGATCAGTCGCAGGTTGGAAGATATTTATCAGGAAAATCAGTTGCTGAAAGCCAGATGGGATTAATCATGAACGGACTTTTAAAAGTTCCAATGCAGTTTTTCATACTTCTTACCGGAGTAATGGTATTTGTGTTTTTTCAGTTCAATCCAGTTCCGTTAAATTTTAATCCGAACAATAAAGTTGTAATCGAAAAATCAGCTTATAAAGAAGAATATCATGCTTTAGAAAAAAAACTAAGTAAACTTTCTGAAGATAAAAAAGTAATTAATCTGCTGTATATCGATCAGTTAAATCAGGATTACGATAATCCGATTCTGAGAAAAGAATTAGTGAATTTATCGAATAAAGAAAAAGATTTACGCGACCGCGCCAAAGAAATCATTTCAAGAGCCGACAGCAACAGCGAAACGAATGATAAAGATTATGTCTTTTTCCATTTCATTCTGCATTATTTACCAAAAGGATTAATTGGTTTACTGCTTGCCGTGATTCTTTCAGCTGCCATGTCATCAACAGCTTCCGGATTAAACGCTTTGGCTTCTACAACCGCAATCGACATTTACAAAAGAAACCTCAAAACCGAAAAATCAGAGAAACATTATCTTCATGCAACTAAATTTTTCACTTTATTTTGGGGAGTTGTAGCAATACTTTTTGCCTGTGTGGGAACTTTGTTTGAGAATTTAATTCAGCTTGTAAACATCATTGGTTCTATCTTTTACGGAACAGTTCTGGGAATCTTCCTTGTTGGTTTTTATTTAAAAAGAGTTCAGGCAAAACCAATGTTTATCAGCGCCATTATCAGCCAGTTAACCATTTTTGTAATTTATTATTACATGATTTACAGTCAGGAAAAATTAGGTTATTTATGGCTGAATTTCATTGGTGCGATTTTAACTATTGTATTGTCGCTTTTATTGCAATTCTTATTCTTTAAAGGAAAACCAAATGATGAAGAGCTGGTATTAGAATAATACATCTCTTGTTATTACATAATTTTTTCATTTCAACGAACGAGAAATCACATTAGAAAATCTACAAGATTGTCGTCTTTCTACGCAGAAATACTGGTGTGATTTCTTGTTACTCGAAATGACATTTTGTTGTTGTTTTCAAGTTTCGAAAAATACTGTTTAGTCAGAAACAAATTTCTATCTTTGAGAAAAGCAATTTCCTAAACTAAGCATTATGAGAGACCAAAAAAAATACAGCAATAAAACCAAAGCGGCTTTTGTATTGCTGATTGTAATGCTTATCATCTTATTAGGAAACTTTAATACACTCCGGAATTCTAAAAATGTAAACGAAAATATCAACGCGATTTACAAAGACAGATTGGTTGTTGCCCACTATATTTTTCAATATTCCAAACAATTGCATTTCATAAAAGCCGAAGCCGAAAAACTGGATTTAAGCGATAACATCAAAAAAAGTGAAATCATTCATACACTTGATATTATTCATAACATTGATGATTTGTATGCCAAAACAGTTTTAACCAATAAAGAAAAACAATACTTTGATACTTTTTTAAGCTCCTGTAAAGAAATCAACAAACAGGTTGAAAATAAAAACTGGAGTAAAATTGCCAGTTCAAGTGCCGAAGCCCTGAAAACTTTAGAATCTTTATCGCAGATTCAAATAAAAGAAGGAAAAGCAAAACTGGCAAATGCAAATGCGATGTACAGCAAAAACAATAGTTTAGGACAATTGCAAATTGCTTTATTAATTGTTTTAGGCGGTATAACTTTTTATCTTTTAATTGTAAAAAAAATTAAGAGAAAGATAAAAATCCCTGAACCGCCTAGTATGAATTAATTCATTCCGTAGAATTTATCTTAACTTCCTGTCTTCTTCTTTTATTTGCAGGTCGTTTATACTGGCAAATCTTTTCTGCATTAAACCATTGGCATCAAATTCCCAGTTTTCATTTCCATAAGCTCTAAACCAGTTTCCGTTAATATCCTGATATTCGTATTCAAATCGTACTGCGATTCTGTTGTCAGTATGAGCCCAATATTCCTTTTTAAGTTTATAATTTTTCTCTTTCTTCCATTTTTCGGTTAGAAAAAGAACAATTTCCTCACGTCCGTTTACGAATTTATCTCTGTTTCTCCATTCGCTGTCAATTGTATAAGCTTTTGAAACTCTTTCCGGATCCTGGCTGTTCCAGGCATCTTCTGCCAGTTGAATTTTTTCTATTGCGGTTTCTAAAGTGAAAGGCGGCAATGGTAATTTCTGTTCCATTATTTTAAAATTAAAGTTTGAATTATTTTTTTTGACTGCTCTATTAACTCGTTTGATTTAAACAACTGACTTTCTATTATACAGCTTTCAAATAATAAGTACACATGATCTGATAGTTGTTCATCTTTTAAAATATCCCTAAAATAATTCCTCAAATCACTTTTATGACTTTGAATAACGCTGCGTATTTTACTATTATCAGGCGGAATTTCAGAAAGTATATTAAGAAAACTGCATCCTCTAAAATTTTCTTTTGCGTTCATGAAAATTAAAAAGTCAAAAGAGCTTAAAACTTTAGAATTTAAGTCTTCTGCATTTAAAGTAAATTTCTCCAGTTCATCAAACCAAAAAGAATGACGCTGGTTCAAAAAAGCCACACATAAATCTTCCTTCGATTTAAAATGCTGATAAAAGCTTGCTTTGGCTACTTTCGCTTCTTCAATAATCTGATTGATTCCTGTAGCATTATAACCTTGTTTGTGGAATAAAGTAAAAGTCTTTTCTAAAATTCGTTCTTTAGGGAGCATTTTCAAATAAATTAGAATACAAAGATAATAGTTTTTCAAAACAAATAGACAGACTTGTCTGTTTGTTTTGAAAAATAAAAAAAGACGCATCATTCACAATGCGTCTTTATAGAAAAAAACTTTGTCCCTTTGTTACTTTGAACCTCTGAACCTCTTAGCCTTTGAATCTCCCCCTTCAATCAAAAACCTTTACAGGTTGCAAATCCTTCTCTTCCTCTTCGCTGAAAATTCTATATTCAATTTGAAAAGTCTTTTTTAAAGGAGTTTCGAGAGAAAAACCTCCCACGCCAAAAGCATCAATAACTTTAAGAGTAAAATGCGCATGTTTCCAATATTCGAATAAATCTTTATCTACCCAAAATTCAGTATTTTCAATCGTGCCAATACATACATCACCCATTCGCTGGTAATAACCGCCTTTTTCAAAACATTGCGGCTGCGTTCCTTCACAGCATCCGCCTGCCTGATAAAACATCAAATCACCATGTTTTTCTTTTAGAATTTGTATTAATTCTACAGCTTCTTTTGTTGCATCTAACCTTTTTATCATGACATTTTTATTAAATTAAAAAAAGGCAAGTCCGAAAACTTACCTTTTAAACCAATCAAATAACTATTTAAAAGAAACCTAATTTCTTTTTATCATAAGAAATCAACATGTTTTTGGTCTGACGATATTGACTTAACATCATTTTGTGGTTTTCACGACCAATTCCCGATTGTTTGTATCCTCCAAACGGAGCACCTGCAGGATAAGAATGGTATTGGTTTATCCAGACACGACCTGACTGAATCGCTCTTGGAACCTGATAAATTTCGTGTGCATCACGTGTCCATACTCCTGCACCTAAACCGTACATAGTATCGTTAGCAATTTCAATTGCTTCTTCGGTAGTTTTAAAAGTAGTTACTGCCAAAACCGGCCCGAAAATTTCTTCCTGAAAGATTCTCATTTTATTGTGGCCTTTAAATAATGTCGGTTTGATGTAATAACCGCCTTCAAGATCACCTCCCAAATGGTTAACATCTCCTCCAGTCAGTAATTCTGCACCTTCTTCTTTTCCTAATTTAATATAAGACAGGATTTTTTCTTTTTGAACCAATGAAGTCTGCGCTCCAATCATAGTTGATTTGTCTAACGGATTTCCGGCAATAATAGCTTCTGTTCTTTCGATTACTTTAGCAATAAACTTGTCGTAAATATCTTCATGAATCAATAATCTTGAAGGACAGGTACAAATTTCACCTTGATTTAAGGCAAATAATACTGCGCCTTCAATAGCTTTATCGAAGAAATCGTCATCATGATCTGCCACAGAAGGGAAGAAAATATTTGGTGATTTTCCGCCTAATTCTAAAGTTACCGGAATAATATTTTCAGTCGCATACTGCATTACCAAACGTCCCGTAGTAGTAGAACCTGTAAATGCGGCTTTAGCAACTTTTTTGTTTGTAACCAGCGGACGTCCAAGTTCAGCACCAAAGCCGTTTACAATATTTAAAACTCCAGGAGGAAGAATATCGCCTATTAATTCCATTAAAACCATTATAGAAATTGGTGTGCTTTCTGCTGGTTTTAAAACGATTGTATTTCCTGCTGCAAGTGCCGGAGCAATTTTCCAGACAGCCATTAAAATTGGGAAATTCCACGGAATAATCTGTGCTACAACACCTAATGGTTCGCTTAATGCAATCGAAACGGTCTGCGAATCCAGCTCTGCAATTGAACTTTCTTCGGCACGGATTACTCCGGCAAAATATCTAAAGTGGTCAATTGCCAGCGGAATATCAGCCGCAAGGGTTTCGCGAATTGGTTTTCCGTTATCGATCGTTTCAACCGTAGCGATATACTCTAAATTGTCTTCGATTTTTTGTGCAATCTTATTCAATAAAATACTTCGGTCTGTTACTGAAGTTTTTCCCCATGTTTTAAACGCTTCGTGCGCGGCATCTACCGCTTTTTCAAGGTCTTCTTTACCAGAGTGTGCTGCTTTTGTAAAAACTTTTCCATCTATAGGAGAAACTACATCAAAATATTCGCCTGTAATAGGAGCTGTAAATTTTCCGTTGATGTAATTGTCGTATTTTGCCTTAAATTCAGGTCTTTTTGCGGTTGTGCTCATAATTAGTAAATTTTGGATTTATTTCAAATTTACCTTCATATTCCCGAAGAGAATAGCACTTTTCGTTCATCTAATAGCACAAATATTACACTTTTGATTTTATAAGTTTCTTTTAATGTTTTTTTATTAAAATTTTAATACTAAAAATATAAAATACTTATTTCTGTAAGCTTTTTCATAAATAAAATGCAGTGAGAAAAAACCAAATAATTTCTTTCTTACTACAATTCGCAATTCTTATATTTGTATCCTCATAAAAAGAATTAAACTAAAATGAAAATATCTTACAACTGGTTAAAACAGTTTATTAAAACTGATTGGACATCTGAGCAAACTTCTGAATTATTGACAGATTTAGGTCTTGAGGTTGAAGTTGTCGAGAAATACCAGTCTATTAAAGGCGGATTAGAAGGAGTTGTTGTAGGACATGTACTTACCTGCGAAAAACATCCTGATGCCGACAGATTAAAAGTTACTACTGTAAATATTGGTTTAGAAGCTCCTGTACAAATTGTATGCGGTGCTGCAAATGTTGCTGCTGGTCAAAAAGTGCCGGTTGCTACTATTGGAACTGTTTTATATGATAAGGAAGGCGCTGAGTTTACTATTAAAAAAGGTAAAATCCGCGGACAGGACAGCCACGGGATGATTTGTGCCGAGGATGAATTAGGTCTTGGTACAAGCCACGACGGAATTATGGTTCTAGATGAAAATCTGGTTCCGGGAACTCCTGCTTCTGAAGTTTTCCAGATTGCAAATGATGAAGTTTTCGAAATTGGATTGACGCCAAACCGTGCCGATGCCATGAGCCATTTTGGAACTGCACGTGATTTAAGAGCGGGAATGCTGCAGCGTGGTGTTAATATAGAATTAATTACGCCGTCTGTAAGCAACTTTAGAGTAGACATGCGTACGCTTAAAATTGATGTTAATGTTGAAGAACCAACTTTAGCACCAAGATACTGTGGTGTAACAATCTCAGGAATTACGGTACAGGAATCTCCAAACTGGTTACAAGATCGCTTAAAAGCGATTGGTTTAACACCAAAAAATAATATCGTTGACGTTACTAATTATGTATTACATGAATTAGGACAGCCGCTTCATGCTTTTGATGCTGCAAAAATCAACGGTAAAGTAATCGTTAAAACATTACCTGCAGGAACTAAGTTTACTACATTAGACGATGTTGAAAGAACTTTGCATGCAGAAGATTTAATGATCTGCGACGAAAAAGGACCACTTTGTATTGCTGGTGTTTTTGGTGGAAAAAAATCGGGAGTTTCAGAAGGAACAACTGCTATTTTCTTAGAAAGTGCTTATTTTGATGCTGTAAGCGTTCGTAAAACGGCAAAAAGACATCAATTGAATACAGATGCTTCTTTTAGATTTGAAAGAGGAATTGACCCAACTATAACTGAGTATGCTTTAAAACGTGCTGCACTTTTAATTCAGGAAGTTGCTGGCGGAAAAATTACTTCTGATGTTGTAGAAGTGTATCCTAAAAAAGTAGAAGATTTTTCTGTTTTATTGAATTTCAGTCATGTTTCTAAAATCATCGGACAGGAAATTCCGAAAGATACAATCAAAAAAATATTAGTTTCTTTAGATATTAAAGTAAACAGTGTTTCTGACACTGGTTTAGGTTTAACTATTCCTGCATATCGTGTAGATGTACAACGTGAAATTGATGTTATCGAAGAAATCTTAAGAGTTTATGGTTATAACAATATTGAGTTTTCTAAAAAATTCAATGCAACGGTAGCCAATTCTCCAAGAACTGAAGATTATAAAGTACAGAATGTTATTGCTTCTCAATTAAACTCACAAGGTTTTCATGAAATGATGGCAAACTCTTTAACAACAGCTGCGTATGCTAAATTATCTTCAGCTTTAAAAGAGGAACACAACGTCACGATGTTAAATCCTTTGAGCAGTGATTTATCAACAATGCGTCAGTCGTTATTGTTTTCAGCATTAGAAGCAGTTTCATACAACATTAACAGAAGAAATTCAGATTTAAAATTATTTGAATTTGGAAAATCATACCATAAATACCTTAACGGTTACGAAGAGCACAAACATTTAACTTTATCTATCTCTGGAAACAGAAACAAGGAAAGCTGGACAACTCCTCAAAAAGGAACAGATTTCTTTTTACTAAAAGGTTATGTGAAGGCTGTTTTGGCTCGTTTAGGAATTGAAAAAATTTCGAATGCTCCGGTTCAGTCAGATGTTTTCTCTGAAGGAACTTCTATTTGCTATAACAATGATACATTAGTTGAAATGGGAGTGGTTAAAAAATCAATCTTAAAGCATTTCGGAATTAAACAAGATGTATATTATGCTGATTTCAACTGGGATTTAGTTTTAAAAATCATTACCGGAAAAATTAAATATACTGAAATTCCTAAATATCCAGAAGTACGAAGAGATTTAGCTTTGTTAATCGACGAAAAAACAACTTACGAAAGCATCTTTAATCTGGCGAGACAAACTGAAAAAACGCTTTTAAAAGACATTAATTTATTTGATGTTTACCAAGGAAATAAGCTTCCTGAAGGGAAAAAGTCGTATGCTTTAAGTTTCACTATTCAGGACAATACAAAAACGCTTACAGATGCTCAAATCGATAAAATCATGTCGAAATTACAGCAGACTTTTGAAACTGAATTAGGCGCAAGCTTAAGATAATAGTTTTATCTATATAAATATTCAAACCCGACAGGCTTTAAAACTTGTCGGGTTTTATTTTTGTTCCAAGTTTAAAATCATTTAGAATATTTCAAATAAGCACGCTGCAGTTTTTCGTCATATTTGTTGGTTTTATAAGCCGGACCATTGTATTTTAAAGCAAATACTGCCCAGTTTTTACTTCGTAATGTTTCTATTAAATTATTTTTCTTTAAAAACATTCCAAAAGCTTTTAAGTGTTCGCCTTCGTTCTCGTTCATTTTATTAACAAACTCATCAATACTTTGATAACCAATTGGCACTGCATTGAAGCCCATTATTTGGAAAAGTCCCCATGAAGCCGAACAATTAGCCGCATCTCTAATTTTTTTATCTGTACCTAAACTTGCTGCTTTTTCTAAACGGTTGTACTCTTCGGCTCCGCCCACATAATATTTTCTGTTATACTTTTCAAATAGAATATTCTCATTTAAAGTATTAACGTATATATGCGGGTCTATATTTCTATTTTCCAGCTGTTTCCAAAAAACATGACCTTCGAATAAAATCTTTGGTCTTCCATCGACTAAAAAGCCTTTTCCATTGCTTTCAACTTCATTTACAGCTTTTACAACAGCCAACTCAAGGTTAAACTGTTTAGCAAAATCTATAAGATTTTGCTCTGAAAGCAGCTTAGAATTTGACGTATTACTATTTTTACTTTTTTCTAAAAGTACTGTCCACGTTTTCAAACCCACCTCCATCTACAACTAAATTGTTTTTTAATTGAAAATCTCTGACTGACTTGTCTGTTGCCGTTCCAAAACTATCAGAAACTACAACGCTGTACCCTAATTTTACGAGAAGCTCATTTAAGTAATAAACTTCATTGGATTTTACTCCTAATTTAATAGTTCTCATGCCTTTTTATTTAGAATTATTTTTTTACTGAAATTCATTTAGGCTTTTAGATTAAGAGCTGTAAAATTTAAGTTTTGTTACCCAGGAAGCTCTTGATTTTTACATCGTATAAATAACATATTTAAATGGTTTATTTAGTGCTTAAAATTGATGTTGTAAAATTATTTAATTATAATTAACTACTAAACAATACTTTACCCCAAATTTTTAGATAATTTTACCTAACAAAAAAAGGGTATTTTTCCCCTTGCGGTGTTTTTGGGTTTCAGATAATTTTGTCCCATCAACAAATAAAAAAACAGTAAACTAAACCATTAACCAATTAAATTTTAAACAATTATGAAAAATCCACCCGCAAAACCTAGTCAGTTAATAACTAAAGAATTTGCAAAGCAGTTAAATATTAATTACAACAATAAGAAAACTGCTTCTTTAACAGCAAAAGGAGCTAAAAAAGAAGATGCTAATGCTATTTGGTATTCATTAGAAGCACTAGAAAGCTATATCCATTACATTAAAACACATGGTGCAAAAGACGGATACAACGTAGATGGCATACGTTTTTATTTTGGTGTATATCCAGATGACGAAAAACACGGTGAAAAAGCCGGATTAACAACCCTATTCTTGGTCCCAACGGGAAAAAAAGTCGAAGACAATACTGCAAAAATTCAAAGTTTTGCTTTAGTTCAAGACGCAGCACCAGCTGATATACAAAGCCTTGAACCTATGAACTATGGAAACATCGGCAGACCGCCAAGCTTAATCTATTAATTAACTTATGTTTGAATTTTTAAGATCTTATATCATTTATTTAGCTTTATTATCAGGAAGCATCGGATTAATTTCAATGCATAAATTACCTGGTAAGAAAGCTAAATTTTTAGTAATTTTAATCTGGTTTTCTGCACTAATAGAATTTGTAGGATACTATTTTACGTATTGGACGGGCTTATTAAATTATTATGTCTATAATTTCTATATGTTCGTTAGTTTCTCAGCCTATATTTTATTACTGCGAAGTCTTCTGCTAAAAATAAATTACAGATTGACCGCAGTTTATTTTCTTATACTATTTATGCTTTCCTTCTTTTTAAATATTATGTATTTTAAAGAAGACCCTAATCGTTCTTTTACCTATAGTTTTGCGATTGGAGTAGTATTGGTATTAATATTATCATGTCTATATCTGGTAGAGATTTTTAATTCAGACAAAATTTTAAACTTTAAACGATCTGTTTTTTTCTGGTATATTTTAGGAATATTGGTTTTTCATGTCCCTTTTACGCCTTTTATGCTGGCTATAAACTGGTTTCTCATTAAACAAGATGATTCGGTGTTCAGCCTTGTATTATTTATTTTAAATATCCTGGCGCAAAGTTGTTACATAATCGGATTTCTATGGAGCGAAAAGAAATACAATTATTAGTCATTTCATTAAGTATCGTTTTTTTAACCTTACTTGTTACTGTATTGGTTCTTTTCCTGTATTTTTTAAAGAAGAAAAACAACTACTTAGTCGAAAAAATGGAAGCTGAAATGTATTTCCAATCAGAACTTGTAAAAACCAGAATTGAAATAAAAGACCAGACCCTTTCTGAAATCAGCAAAGAACTTCATGACAACATTGGGCAGATTATTTCTGTTGGCATAATGCAGCTCAATATGTCTATCAGCAGCAAAAGCATTGAGGTAAAAGAATTAAAAGATCTTAAAGATGTTCTGGCAAAAGCATTAGACGAACTCCGAATTTTATCCCGCATTATCAACAAAGATAATCTACTGCAAAACAACTTTATAGAAGCCATAAAACAAGACTTAGAACGTGTAAAAAAACTGAAGAAAATTCATTATCGCTATACTTTAACGGGAGAAATTCCGAAAATTAATGAAGAACACGATTTATTCATTTACAGAATTTTTCAGGAAGCTTTACACAACAGCCTAAAACACTCTCACAGCGATTTATACGAAGTAAATATTACAACAACCGAAACGCTTTTTCAATTAAAATTAAAGGATTTCGGAATTGGCTATGACATTAACAAAGCAAATTCCGGATTAGGATTAACCAACATGAAACTGAGAGCTAAACTTATTGGCGCTCAATTAATCATGGAATCAAATGCATCAGGAACAACCGTAACCTTAGAATACCCTTTAACAACAACCAATGAAACCGAATACTAAAAGTAAAATTATTATAGTCGACGATCATCAGCTTTTTTCCCAGTCATTAGAACTTTTAATCAAAAGCTTTGGAAATTATGAAGTTATCGACCGATTTGAGAATGGAAAAGTCTTTATTTCCTATCTGCAGGAAAACCCGGAAACCAATATAGATTTGGTTTTGCTTGATGTAAATATGCCTGTTTTAGATGGCTTAAGCACTATGAAATGGATTAAGGAAAACAGACCTGATTTAAAAGTAATTGCTCTTTCTGTAAATGACGATGAGGAAATAATCATAAAAATGATTACAAATGGCGCAAAAGGTTATCTGCTGAAAGATACGTCACCGGATATCTTTAAAGACGCTATTGAATGTGTTATAGAAAAAGGATTCTATTACACTGAACTGGTTTCGGGAATTCTTATTAACAAAGTCAACAGTGACAATAAAAGAGTAAATTTAAAAGAAAAAGAACTGGTTTTTATAAAACATGCCTGCACCGAGATGACTTATAAAGAAATCGCTTCAGAAATGTGCCTGAGTCCTAAAACCATCGACGGTTACAGGGAATGTTTATTTGATAAATTAGAAATAAAAACCAGAATAGGTTTAGTACTGTATGCCGTTAAGCACAAAATTGTATTTGTATAATTAATAAGTCAGCGCAGCAAAAACAGGGTATTCTTTAATTTTTTCACGTCCGTTTAGAAAAGTTAACTCCATCAGGAAATTACATTGTACAATTTCTCCGCCTAGTTTTTCCACCAATTCACAAACGGCTTTAGCTGTTCCGCCGGTTGCCAGTACATCGTCATGAATTAAAATACGATTTCCTTTTTTAATGGCGTCTATATGCATTTCCAGACTGTCTGTTCCGTATTCTAATTCGTATGAAGCTGAAATAATATCAAAAGGCAGTTTTTTAGGTTTTCTAACTGGAATAAATCCTGCTTTTAGTTCTTGTGCCAATAACATTCCGAAGAAAAAGCCGCGGCTTTCTGCTCCTACTACCTTATCGATTTTCTGCCCTTTTAGAGAATTTACGAGAATTGACAAGCATTCCTGTCTGGCTTCAACGTTATTTAACAGCGGAGTGATATCTTTAAATAAAATTCCTTCTTTTGGAAA
Source organism: Flavobacterium sp. 22659 (assembly GCF_052044235.1). Taxonomy (NCBI): domain Bacteria; kingdom Pseudomonadati; phylum Bacteroidota; class Flavobacteriia; order Flavobacteriales; family Flavobacteriaceae; genus Flavobacterium; species Flavobacterium sp. 22659. The sequence continues at coordinate 8,054 of NZ_JBQEMU010000015.1, read as the reverse complement.
TCCCTGAATATCACGTATATAATTTTCAATCTTCATTTTTTTTTATTTTTATCTTATTTTATGTTTGTATATGTCACATTTATGTCTATCTTTGCACCCGCAATAAGCAATCAACAAAGCTACAAAAAAATAGCTAATTGATAACAAAAAGGCCTCGTGGCGCAACTGAATAGCGCATCTGATTACGGCTCAGAAGGTTACTGGTTTGAATCCAGTCGAGGTCACAAAAAAATCCCATTTCTAACGAAATGGGATTTTTTTATGTCTTTTTCATAACTGTTTAGTATATTTATTCACTATCACTTTTCAACATAAACATTTGAGAGCTAGAAGATCGCACCAATAGGAGGATTCAAAGAATTTTCTCGCTTTTAAAGGTGTGTTAAAAACCATTTAATCTATAATAATTTACTTTTTTTTTGGTTTTAAAAGCCATTTACTTGCTAACCAAGTTAATAAAAGAGGTGATGTCATTGCTAAAAAATCAAATATATAAAGTGCAATAACTCCTCCTGCATCAAGTGATGCATATGCTCCAAATAAAATAATGTGACCAATTAAGCCTGCAGTCAAAGTTGCCGCCATTGCCCATCCACTCATTACTTTCCATTTTAAGCAAGCACGAATCATCAATATAGTTACAGGAATAAATAAAAACATACTGGTAATTGTACCGCCGCTAACATAATAATATAAAGGATTTCCCGATGATAGCCAACCTCCAATATGAAGGAGTCCGTTAGCTAAAATGAGGCCGTATGGAGCTAATGCAACCATTGGGTTTGTTTTGTAGAATTTCCAAGCTCCAAGCATTGCCATCAGCCATAAGATAATATTCACAAGCCAATAATGCTGTAAAGGAATCGGACAATTTGGATAAGCTCCATACCCTACTTTTTGACAAATCATATCCGCAAAAGGATGATGAAGAGAATGCACATCATAATAAAGCGCATATTCTTCAAATTGATGAATCATATACATTGGCGCCGCAACCCAAGCATACCAACCTGCATCTTGCCAACGAGGTTTGTTCAAATCGCTTCGTAGCAAATCTGTAAAAAACAATAGGACAAAAAATACAATTGCCATTCCTAAACCTATCCATGACCAAGCAAAGTCAAATTTTATTACGAAATCTTCCATATTTATTTGATTTTAAATTATGATGCAAATTCGTTATAAAAAAAATACTTCAAATCAAATTAATTTGATTTCACTAGCATTATACTTCTGATTTAAGTTGTTCTACACGTTTTGTGTTTTAGACTGCTAAGCCAAGTAGGTGTAATACCCATAAAACTGGCAATATCTTTCGATTGAAATCGTTGGAACAGAAAACCATAATGCTCTAAAAGCCACTTTAAAAATTCTAAGCTGGTTAAGCCTATGAGATGATTTTGAAATTGTATAAGACTTTGGATATAAAGCAACGTGTTTTGATACACCTGTTTAGCGTAAAATGGATATTTTAAAATTGCATTTGAAACAAAATCATAAGGAATAACAACTGCTTTGATGTCTTCATTAACTTTTGCATAATGATTAACAGAGGAATGATCAATTCCAATAAAAGAATTTCCTGTAAAAGGCAAAAAGCTCTCCGTATGAAACATAATTGCTTTTTCTCCTCCGTCAGGCGTAACTACGAATTGTACTAAACTACCACTTATAATTAGGAAAATTTGTTTTGTGTTACCGGCTGTAAATAAAATTTCACCCTTAGGAACTTCAACGTACATTGCTATTGCTTCAATTTCATTTAAAAAATCCTGTGTAATGTCATTTTTGTAGTATTCATTGAATTTTTGTAAAATATTTGACGGCAGCATATTTCTTATATTTATTACAAAGTTGGCTATTTAATTTAATCGTTTAAAATTACAGATAATTAATAATAAACAATACCTATATGACATTATTAAGCAGATTTTTTTTCTTTATAATTATATAACATTTTTCTACAAATTTTACATAAAAATGCACTTGAGTAGGAATCCCTCACAGGATATCTAAACCAAATTTACAAAGCCAATGAAAGACAAACGAAACAAATTTCAGCCGTATTAAAAATTCCTGTCGAAGCTTTTCAGAATTTTGATGAAGAACAGGCTGTGAATTTAATTTCCTGTAATTTCTCGGATAATGCAATGTTCAATAACAGAATTGAAATTTTCAACAACAATCCTATTGAGGAAATCAAAAAACTTCATGAAGAAAAGATTGCGTTATACGAACGTATGTTGAAAGAGAAAGATGAAATGATGGCGAGGCTTGAAAAATTGATCAATAAGTAATTATTCATGTAAGATATATTAAAACAAAAAAGAGACTTTCGAGTCTCTTTTTTGTTGTTTTGAATAATATTTACGAGGCGAATTCGGGAGACATTCTAATAGCTTTCATTAAAAAATCTTCGAAAAGATGTTTTTCAATTTTAAAAAAAGTATTAATTGATTTCTTCAATTCAGTTTATTTTAATTTACTATATGCTTCTAAAAGAAGGGATTTATTCCTCTCCAAGTAAGTTTTTAGCGATTCAGGCTCAATTCCTAAACCTGCTGCTTCTTGAGGGTCAACTTTATATCCTTCAACATTCTGCCAGATAAAAGCTTCGGTTCCCCATTTAAACAATCTGCTTTCGACGGCTTGCTCATCTGTTATACTAATGGCCTCAAATTGCTTACCCGTAACGCTTGAAAGCGCATCTGCAACCTCTCCCATTGTAAGTGAATCTCCCACTATAGCGAATTCTTTCTTGTTGAATTTGTCAGGCTCTGCAAATGCCTCAGCTGCAAAACGACCAATATCTTCAGGAGACACCCAGTCTATTTTTGTATCTGGCGCAGTTGGACTCATTATTTTACCCTCAGAAATAGTAGGAAACATCCATTCATTTTTAGGAGGAAGCAGATTCACCATGATAAACGGTGGTTTTATGATCGTCCAGAAATTAAATCCGGCATCTTTAACAGCGTTTATAGCTGCAGCTTTCTCTTCCCAGTAAAGCGGCTCCCATCTACCTTTATCCCAGTCCGCAAAGTTTTGATGATCTCCCGCGCGGGCAACAGAGGTGTGCACTATCTGCTGAATCCCAGCGGTTTTTGCTGCAGCAACCAGATTTTTTGCATGTCTGGTTTCCTCTCCCTTATTTCCAGGATGGGAACCCATCTGCATCGAGAATACGCCTGTTGCACCTTTAGCGGCCTCAGTCAGACTTTCTAAATCATCAAACGTCGCTTCAGCTAATTCAACATTCCTTGCAGCGAGTGCTTTTGCAGCTTCACTGTTTTTATTTCGCACAATAGCCCTCACCGCTATATTTTTAGCTAATAATGCTTCAATCACTGCTCCTCCCTGAGTACCTGCCGCGCCAGCTACCAGAATTAATGATTTATCTTTCATATTTTTATAATTTAAATTTTTTGTAAATTTACGCCGTAATTGGTTTACAAAAGATACCAGTTACCTAAAGGATGCCAGATATACAAAAAGATAATTCAGAAAATGCACAGCAGATCAAGCATTTGCAGGATGCCCTATACGTGATAAGCGGAAAATGGAAACTCCCCATATTGACAGCTGTGCACCAGGGTAACAGCCGATTCCGTGACATACAGAGGAGTGTGAACGGCATCACAAGCAAAGTACTGTCAAAGGAACTTAAAGAACTCGAACTAAACAAGCTGATTTTGCGCAGGGTCTATAATGACTCGCCTCCGACCGTTGAGTATACGGCTTCTGTGTATTGCGATACGCTGCACAATATGATCTCCGAAATGATTGAGTGGGGTAAAAACCACCGTGACAAGATCAGGGAAGTTTAATAAATAATAGGACTACTTTGTTGTTAGAGATAAGTATAAGGTCTTACATCAGCATATTATTTACAGTCAAAGTTTTGTATTAAAATCATAACATGATCGTGTTGGATTTTATCCAATATCAGCCACAAAAATTTAATACTAATTCCAAAAATCACTCCCGTTTTAACATTTTTTAACATTTAACCCTTACGATACATACAAACCGTTTGTAAATAAAAATTCAAAATAATTATCTTACAAATTCACTTAAAAATAAGCCAATTTCTTTAAATCATTCATAAAATGGTTTGTAAATTGTTCAGTAAGGGTTACTACAAAAAATGCTAAAACTGATGTTTTAGCGTTTTTTTTACCTTCTTAATACAATTAATCCGCTATAACGTATAAATATGAACGGCTTTTAAATACTGTACAGTTACCCCTACAAGATACAAATCTTACTTAAAACCTTGTAAATACTAACCTTAAAAAAATTTCATTATTTATATATTACAATAATTTATGCAAATGGAAAAACTGATTTGAATTTAGGTGCAGAAGTTGGTGCATTTAGATTTAAAACTAACTTAAAACACTGTAATGAAAAATTTAAAGGCTTCAGTTCGAAACATTACTAATCACTGCTTTAAGATAATATATCAATGATTCGTTTTACAACATGTTCCACACAGCAATTTATATATTAAAACAACAATACACTCCAACCAGTATCTCCCTTACCAGCCAAAATAATACTAAAAACAACCTAAAATAAAAGAAGAAAAACACAACTAATTAATTAAATCAAAGACATAAACACACAGCAGGAAGAAATCCAAAAGCACTTTCCAATGAATCTTAAAAAAAGACTTTTCAAATAAACTTACATAAGATTTTATGTAGCTTTGCTTCAATACTATTTTTCAGCATATCATAAGACATTGGTTTCAAACATATAATGAACAATATCATGAAAGTAAAAAACATATCTGTTATTTTTTTTATTGGGGTTGTAATGCTTACAGCCGTTTTAGCAGATAGAGCCTGGTGGTTTCTGATATGCAGTCAATATACGACCTTTGAGCAGTCTAAAACTGCTTATCTTAATTCTTTTCCAAATTGCCTTCAAGATCCTTACCTTCTTACTATAATAGATATTCTTCTTTCGGCACTGGCCGCGTTTCTCTTTTCGCATTGCCGCAAAACAAAGTACAGAGAAAGAACGTCGAGAATATTAATGATCCTATCTCTAATTCTATGTTTCTGGAGTATTTTTTCCTTGATGTAACCAGCAATGAATTAGAAAAATATTGATAATGGACTTGATACTATTTTCAGCCAGTTACGTGGTTACATTATAAAAACACCTAATCTGATACACTAGCACAAAAATTCATTTTTATCAAGACATGATGTCTTCCTTTTCCAAATACTGGAAAAGGTAATTGCAGTACTCGGTCATTGTTTAGGATTATTTTAATTTTTTTTTGAGGAATTTTTCTAAATCTTCGGGGCTAATATTTCTTGCAACTATTTTACCTTCGGGGCTGACTAAAAAATTTGACGGGGTAAAAGAAATATATTTTTTTACAGCTTCGCTATTGTCAATCCCCTTTTTTTCAATCAAATTTTTCCATTTTAGATCATGTATTTTCAAGAAATTTTGCCATTGTTGCAAATCTTTATCAACGGAAACTGCTACAATTCAAAATTCCTGTCTTTATATAAATCATGAATGTTTTGTAATTTAGGAAATGCAGCGATACAGATACTACAATAGGTTGCCCAAAAATCTATAAGATACCATTTCCCTTTTAAAGATACTGTTTTAAATATAGTATTGTTTTCATCCGGCAATTCAAAATCATAAACCATATCGTTTACATTTATATCGTTTTTAGGATACAGTTTTTTTTCTATAACATAAATAGTGCTTTTTCGTTGATTTTTTTTATCTAATTTACTATATATTTTTTTTAATTGATTTTTATCCAAGGTACTATCCCAACACATTTCCTCTATTAAATTCCCTACATAAAAATTTTTTGGGTTTTTAACTACCATTGCGTTTAGCTTTCTGTATAACTTTTCATGTCGGTCTTCAACAAATAAATTACCAGCAACAAATCTTTCGTAATCGTTCTGTATTAGAACTGTTTTTGTACCCACAATTGAAGTTGTATGAAAAAAAACTGTCGTATCCTTGTTTTGGACTTCTTCATAAAAAGCTAAGTTGATTTTAATGTTTTTATTTTCGAGAAAAAATTCTTTTTTCATTATACAAGGTTTTCCTCTCAACCAGAAAAATACATTTGTCATGTTACGTTGTATATGCCCTTTGAAAGAAAATTTATTATTTTCTACTAAGCAACTATCATTTTTATCATCATAAGAAACGTATAAATACCCTTTGTAATTGTTTTTTAAAACGCCCTTTAATGTAAAATAATCTTGACTATTCTTTTGTGCTTTAATTAGAGTAGTAAAAAAAAATAGGATAATAATATAGGTTTGCTTTTTCATGAGTAATCATCTTGTAATTAGAATAATTATTGACATTTGAATAAAACGTTTATAAACTTTTTTGCTGTGTTTCTTATTATGTATGTGGCTATATACGGCAATACGTAATTTAAGTTAGTACTATTATAAATTAGAATTATATTAATACTGATAAGCAGCAAAAAGATCATTCAGATATCTTCAAATAACATTTTATTATTAATTTTCTTAAAATTGATTACAAACATAATTTTTTTTAAACTATTTCATATTTCAACAATATTTTAAGCCAAACATTGAATTATCATTTTTTTTCAAAACCTATGAGTGTTTAATAAAAAAAGACAATGTGAAAAAAATTTTATGATGTGTATTTATATAGGTTATCTATTATTTTACCCCTAATATCTACGGTAGCATACCCCAAAAAAACATTGCTTAGTATTAAATAAGTTAAAACTAATAACAACAAAGATGAACAAAAAAGCTTCACATTTCTCTGAAGCTTTACTTAGCAGCGGGAAGTATTCAAATATCTAAGCAGTTAATTGAAGATTATTTTAGTATTATCCTATGTGAATCTTAATATTTTTTTTTAATCAATCATCAAATAAAGTTACCCAAATTTGGATAGCTTTGTAGTTTCTCACACATATAAACAAGTTGTACAGCATTTAAGAAATGACAGTAAAAGATAAAGAGATACAAGCTGATTACAAAAATCGAATTAATAGAGTTTTTGAGTTTATTGACCAAAATCTGGAATCAGACTTATCGTTAGATGCGGTTTCGGAAATTGCTTTTTTCTCATCCTTTCATTTTCATCGAGTTTTCAAATTTATTACAGAAGAAACGCTGCATGAATACATAAAACGAAGAAGAATAGAAAAATCAGCATCTGATTTGTTACATAAAAACATAACAGCAACAGAAATAGCTCATAAATATGGATTTAGTGATAATTCTTCCTATTCCAGAGTATTTAAAAAGTATTATGGAGTGAACCCGACTGAATTTAAAAACCAAAATCCAAATAGATTTAGCAAGATTCGTCAACTTAAAAGCAAGAATGGACAAGAATATCCTGATTATGAAAAATACATTTGCTTCATTAATAATCTTAAAAATTGGATAAAAATGAATGCAAAAATTGGAATTAAAGAAATGTCAAAAATGGATTTGGCTTATGTATCGAGTATTGGTCCTCATAACCTTGAAAAGAGCTATGGAAAATTAATACAATGGGCAGCACCAAAAGGATTAATGAACGACCAGACAAAAATGATTACGGTATATCACGACAGTTTTAAAGTTACTGAAGCCAGCAAAGTTAGGATAAGTGCTTCAATTTTACTTGATAAGGCAGTGGAAACAAATGGAGAAATTGGACTGACAACAATAGAAGATGGAAAATTTATCGTTGGAAGTTTTGAAATTGGATTAAACGAATTTGAAAAGTCGTGGACTGGATTATTTTTATGGATGAACGAAAATGGATATAAGAAAGCTGACAGAGCACCTTTTGAAATTTATTATAATAATTTTAAAGAACATCCAGAAAGGAAAGCTATTGTTGACTTTTGCATACCAATTGAATAAAACACGATATAATAAGTATTAAAAACCTTTCCTGCTGTTTCAGCCACAGGAAGTTCTGTTATATATTATGATTAAATCCGGACAGTATTTAAATTAAAGGTTTACAACCGGCGAAGATTTGGGTTCTTCGTTCCAAACATTTACAAA
>NZ_JBQEMU010000014.1:0-157658 GCF_052044235.1 Flavobacterium sp. 22659 | reverse complement strand
GTACTTATACTTTAAAGCAGTATTAGTTGAGTTAATCCCGCTGTTATATCCTATATGTTTTAAACCAAACGGATAATAATTGTTTTCTTCCTGAATGACAAGGTTTTTGTCATAACTTAAACGGATATTACCCAGATGATCCTTATACTGGTACACGTATTTATAAGAACCTGCAGAAGGCTCGATATAACCTTCGGCTGTTGGGAAAAACTTCAGTACGCCGTTTTCATACTGGTACCCTCCAAGATAATCAGTAGTGATAACCGTTTTTCCTGCCTCGCTTACAATCTTCTTTAATTTTTGTCCCTGCGCATTGTAAATATAAACAATATTTCCTGCAGAGGCAAAGGTTACTTTTGCGGGAAGATTAAGATGGTTGTAAGTAATAGAGGTGATGTTTTTATTGGCATCAGATACCATGTTTCCGTTAAGATCATAACTGTAATCATCTCCTGTATTGGCTCCATCAGTAAAACCAAGTGCCTTGTTACTGCTGTCTGTTACTTTAGCCAGCTGGTTGCTGTTATCAGCATTGGCATAAGTGTAGATTAAATTGTCGATCTGCTGGGCACTCTCACTGTTTCCGTTACGGATAAGACCGGTAATATTTCCGTTTTTATCGTACCATAAATTTTCATTGTAAGCATTGTTTACTGAGCCTGCTTTAGCAGAAATACTTTCTTTTAAACGGTTCAGGTTATCGTATTTATAGCCGTAAGATCTTACAATACCATTATCTGAGTTTGTGGCCCACTGGGTCTCAGATATGTTTCCGTTATAGAGTCCGTTTACCCCGCTGAAAGAAGAAGGGGCATTATAATTGATCTTAAAGGCAAACAAGTCTTTGGGTCCGTCCGTCTGTGCGAGAGAAGATACATTATTAATACCTGTGAGCCATCCGCGGATGTTGTAGGTATAATTGATATTCTGGGCGTTGTTTCCAACCTTTTTAGAGATAAGCTGTCCCAGCTCGTCATAGGTGTTATCGGCAATAAGCTCAACAGGTCCGTTGTTTATCTGATGGGTCTGGGTCATTAATCGGTCCTGTGCCGAGTAGGTAAAAGCATCCTTGACAGTGAATTCAGCATCTGCTGCTGTTCTTTTATGTCTGGTGATACTGTACTGTGTTTTTCCTGAAAAATCGAGTTTGGTATCGGTATAGGTATAACCTCCTAAATGATTCTGCAGATATGCCCTGACAGGTCTTGCCTTGTCGTCATAAAGAGTAACAGCAGTTTCACCTTGCGTTTCAGTGCTCAAATTCAGTGCCCTTGTCCATGAACCCGAGGCAAGTCCTTTGACCTGCGTGCTGTTTAATATATCCTGTCCTTCTATGGATGCCGGTACAGCAGGGGCGCCCGGGAAGACATAATTATCATAATAATTAACCGAGAGAAGCTTAAAATCAGAAGGAGACACCGTATTGCTGTAATAAGCCGGTATTCCGTCCAAGGTTCCAGAAGCCGCTCTGGTTTCGTTAATTACAGAGGCATTGTTCTGAGCATTCTGCATGGAGGCCCTCTGTGCAGAATTTACTATTGCAGAGGCCGTCCATCCGGTATAAACCGGGCGGTTAAAAACATCGTATTTGGTAATGATCCATCCTGCAGAGCTTAAATCAGAAAACGGGGAATAGGCAGGTCCTGAGGCCGTAACACGATCAAGTTTATCATAGACAATAAACTCCCATTGTTTTCCCGGCAGTTTTTTCTCAGCCAGACGATTGCGGTAATCATATTTATACTGATAGCATAAATTATTTAAAACAGCCTGAGCGCCGTTGTTAATCACAGCCGAAAAAGTACTTCCTGCCTGAGCATGAAAACCATCTGTTAATCTAATAGAGTTTGAAGCCGTTAAATGCAGGGAAGTTTCCCGAGTTACAGTAATATTTGAGGTTAGATCTGCCTGCAGGCCTGCTGAGCCTTCTATTAAATCAACCGCTTTAGGCGGAATAACATAGGTGAGATTTCCGTAAATATCATAAACATAATAAGTGTCGTGCTTTACCTGGACATCATAAGTCCTTTTTAATACCACCTGTCCTTCTTTGTTTTTAAATTCAACCGTTGAACCGTCTGTTTCAAGTGGAACAGAAGCTGTGTTTTCATCATAGGTAACGGTTTTATAAAGCTCCCCGGCAGTATAATGGCCGTTAAGAGAAAGGGTAATATCATATAATCCTGATGCCGCATTCCACTGTGTATTGGCAGAGAAGAGTTTTACCTCTGCAGAGGCATTAGTCTGATAGTCCATTTTTATTTCATGTCCTGATCCAGAGTACCATGCATTTCCTGGAGCGGCCTGTTTGAGCACCCTGTTCAAAGGAGAGGCTTCAAGCTCTTTTCTGCTGAAAGGATAAGAGGTGGCTTCAAGGGCTGGGTTTCCGTTAAGAGCCGGGTTAGGATTTCCGTAATAAGACATCACTTTTGCTCTGGCCGAAGGGTCAAAAGTCATATTGGAGGTTTCTGCTTTAAAAGGCAGGTATTCTTCAGCCTGTCTTCCAAAACCGTCGTATTCGATATGAGTGATGATATCCATGCCGGATTTGGACTGCTGTGAGGCAGTCTGCTGAACGGGTCTGCCCAGTCCGTCAAAATAGGTGATGTCCTGCGAAGCCTGAGAAATGGAAGGTGATGTTATAGGTGTGGTGCTGGGCACTTTGTATTTTACAGCTTTAATGTAATTCTCGCTTTGTGTCTGGCTTTTTACCAATAAAGGAAACAAAACCAAAAGAAGTTTTAAGAAGTTTTTCATGATGCTTTTGGTTTAGTGTTTGTAATTGTACTGGTTCTCAGAAAGGATATTCCCTTTGTTGTCTTTTACAAATTCAAGTCTTCCAAAACTGTCGTAGGTATAGGTTGTGGTCTGTCCTTTCGGATCAGTTATGGTGCTTACCCCTACAAGCGGAATGTAGGTATAGGTAGTAACCATGGCATTGGGCAGATTAGCGCGTAAAGTGTTTATCGCTGCCAAATTAGTTTCGTTCAGATTGTTTATACTTGAAATACTTAGATCAGATGCTATTTGAGCATTTGTTGCATTTTCGATCTTAGCAATTGGAAGTGTTTGGTTATAACCCCATATGATAGAAACAGGATTTCCATTTTCTATTGAATATTGAGTAAGATTACCAAAGGTATCATAGGTTTGATAACTTACTTTTTTCTCTAATTGATCAGGTACAATATTTCCTTTTTTAGTATAAATATATTGAGGTAATATATTTGGCTGATTAACAACTGGAGATTGAAAACTGCCGTATTGAGTTCTTTTTTCTGATAATTTATTTGCACCCTTAAATGATTCCTGTTTTAATGGGATTCCAATCATATTTTTTGCAAGTAACTCATTTCTGAAGGGTTCATTTGCCATTTCAGCATCTTGCACATAGTAATATTTAGTTTCTATTGTTTCTCCTTTTGAGTTAACATTTGTTTGCGATGATAACTGTATGCTTGTTGGAGTTGAATTATAAAAATAATTTTCTGTTTGAGAAATACTATTATCTCCAAAATAATCTATAGTAGTCTTGCTTTTTATTTTATCAAAACCTGTGTAAATTTTGAAATAAGGGATTTTAAAACTAGCTGGAGCGCCTGGAATGCCAAAAGTACTGCTATTTTCAATAGAGTATTTATTAGCAGCATATATATGGTCAAATATTGTAGGATAACCTTTTGAAAAAAGTGAAGGATGTACTACATTGCTTGGAAATATATGTTTAGAAACCCCTGATTGTGGTCTGCAAAATTCACTGTTGTCCAATAATTGATAATTTATCTCATCAACAAATCCCATATTTTGTTCAATCTGTTCACCCTAATAAGTATATTTCTCTTCTTTAACAATAGAATTATTGTTGTAAAATATCTTGTTTAATAATTTTCCTCGGTGCCAATCTTTTGGCTCATATTCTCTTGAATCTTCAAAAGGCCATATTTCTGAAAACAAGGGGTTTTGAAAGCTAAAATAATTGTCTTCTTTAATTTCAGTTTTCTTAATATTATCATAATCTATTTGAGTGACTTTGGAATATCCAACATTTGAGCTTGATGTTTTGTAAAGTGATAATGTTGAAGATGATGATAGTCTTACTCCTAGTTGTAGTTCAGGAGAGGGAGCTTGACCTTCCATAGGTACATCAGGTACAAAAATGGAAATATACTCTGCATAAGAAGGTATATTCATCATCTTTCCACTAGTAATATTATAATCATTTAAATATTTGAAATTTGTAGTGTATTTTGGACCAATTAGATTATCATTTGTATAAGTATTTATATTTTTTATCCTTAGCCCACCTACAAAAACCTCGTCTTTAGTTTTTTCTCTATATTTAACTCTAAAACTAGTATAATGATAGAAATTATAGTCATTAGGATTTGAAAAATAATAATTTTGCGTTACAATAAATTTCATTCGATAAGTTCCTTTTCCGCCTACATCAAAATAGCTGTTTATAAATGTATGATTATAAGTTTTTTAATTTAATAGTTGCTACATTTTAATTGGTTAACAATAATAACAAAATATTTTTTATAAAAACAATGTGTTTCTAACAATTTATTTCTCATTTTGTACCTCTTTATTTTCCCAATAAAAAAGATATATTTGTAAAAATTAATTTATATTTTGTTTTGAAGAAAAATCTACTTAAAAAACTGCCGTCTTTCAATCTTCAGGAAATGTTGATTGTTCTTGCCATCATCGGAATATTGCTTTTAATTGCTTTGCCAAACCTAATGCCGTTAATTACAAAAGCCAAAAGTGTAGAGGCTCAAGTACAGCTAAAGGCGATTTATAATGCTGAAAAACAGTATTATTTTATGTACTCTAAATACAGCCCTAATTTTACCGAAATAGATTTTGAAGCACCGAAAACGACAAAAGAAAACGGAAGCGCCAACTATGTGTATGAAATTGTACACTCAAGCAATAATGAGTTTAAAGTAAAGGCAACAGCCATTACTGATTTTAATGGAAATGGTGTTTTTAATGTTTGGGAAATAGATCAAAATGGCGTTCCAAAACAAATTACAAATGATTAATGTGGTATTTAAAATTAATATTAGTAATTGTATTTGCTTTTGTATTGTACCAAGACTTTAAAAGTCGTTTGGTTTATTGGTTTCTATACCCAATCATTGGTGTTTTAGCGTTTGCAATTCAATTACAAAATCTTCCAGTTTCAATTGCCCTGACTAACTTAGGATTTAATTTATTATTTGTAGTTTTAATTTTATTGGTCAGCACACTTTACATTAAATTCAGAAATTTAGATTTTAATAACACAATTGGAATAGGAGATATTCTATTTTTTCTTTTTATAGCCGGCACTTTTTCTATAGTTTCCTTTCTTGTTTTATTTGTTTTTTCGCTTGTATTTTCTTTGATTTTGCATATAGTTTTAAATAATAAAAAAGAGCAGGCAACAGTCCCTTTAGCAGGTTATATGTCACTTTTTTTTGGTGTTGTTTATGCAGTTTCTTTTTGCTTTAACAATGCTTTTTTATATGCTTATTAGATGGAGAATTTTGATATTCCAATAGAATTTCAGCAGCTTGTAAAGTCAGAACAAGCCTATTATTATAGGATAATTCCGGTTGGAAAAGATCAGAACACTGTGATCTTAAAAACTGACGCATCTGATGTTGTGAGCCTGCAGAATGAATTAAGCATTTTACTTAGTTTTCAGGTTCAACTAGAAACCGATTCTACGGAAAATATAAACCGTTTTTTAAGTACCAATTATAGAAAAACTTCTAATAACGTTTCGGAGATTCATTACACTTCAGATTTTTTAGAAAAGATCGTTTTGAATGCCAAAGAAATAGGAAGCAGTGATATTCATTTTGAACCTTATGAAAAAAATGCAAGAGTTCGTTTTCGTTTAGACGGTAAGTTAAAAGAACAGTTTCATATTTCGGTAGAAGAATATCCAATTATAGTAAATAAAATTAAGATTCGCGCACAACTTGATATTTCTGAAAAAAGATTACCTCAGGATGGACGTATTACGATGGTAACAGATTATCAGGATTTTGATGTTCGTGTTTCTGTTTTACCAACTTTGCATGGCGAAAAAGTCGTACTGCGTATTTTAAGTAAAGATACGAGTCATATTGATATTAACTCTCTTGGTTTTACAGATAAAGAATTAGCAGCATATCTTGAAAATATAAAGCGTCCAAATGGAATCGTGCTTATTTCTGGGCCAACTGGTTCTGGAAAAACGACCACTTTGTACGCTACTTTAAAAAGGTTAAATGTCCCTAATACTAATATTTTAACTGTAGAAGATCCAATAGAATATACACTAGAAGGAATTAATCAGGTTCAGTTAAAAGAAAATATCGGACTTGATTTTGCAGCTACTCTAAGAACCTTTTTAAGACAAGACCCTGATATTATAATGGTAGGGGAGATCCGTGATGTTAATACAGCAAATATGGCAATTCGTGCGGCCTTAACCGGGCATCTTGTTCTGTCTACAATACATACAAATTCGGCTTGGGCAACAGTTTCAAGATTAATTGATATGGGCATACCATCATTCTTAATTGCTAGTACGCTAAACATTAGTGTTGCGCAAAGACTGGTTCGTAAGCTTTGTAATTCTTGTAAGACAGAAGAAACAATTAATCCGGAAATTTTTCCAAGTGGATTCGAAATTCCAAATGACTTAACTTTGCATCATACGGCTGTAGGATGTGAGCATTGTTATCATACAGGCTATTCCGGAAGAAAAGCCATTTATGAGATTCTGCCTATAGGTTCAGAGTTGTCTAATTTGATAAAAAACAATCAATTAGATATTAATGATTACTTAGAAGAGAAAGACATTTTTACACTAAAACGTAACGCATTGTTATTAATAAAAGAAGGAATTACTTCGGTTGACGAAGTTTTTTCATTACTATTGTAAAACAAATAAAATCCTACAACTGATATAATTTCATGAGAAAAATAATTACGCTGTTTTTTATACTAATTTTTCAATTTTCATTTTCGCAAGAAAATCGGATTCAACAGCTAAAAAATAATATTGAGTCCATTTCTGCCGATGCTCCTGGATTAAATGAAAAAGTAAATGTTAATATAAAAGAAGCTTCTCTTTCAAGTTTTTTATTGGCCGTTTCGCAAATTCATAAATTAAATTTTAGCGTTGCGGGAAACTTAAGCCAAATCAACATTGTAAATAATTTTTCGGATGTAACGGTAGGCGATCTTCTTATATTTTTATGTAAAGAATATAATCTTACGATTGATTTTACAGGAAATATTCTGGCTATTAAATCGTATGTAAAACCAACAGAGATTCCTGCTTTAAAAGCTATTGATGTCTCATACGATCTGGCAAATAATTTACTTTCACTGAATTTGAAAGATGATAAATTGTATGACGTTTTCAGAAAAATTATGGACGAAAGCGGTAAGAATCTTGTTTTTGCTCCAGGTTTGGAAAATCAATTGCTTACCGCATACATTAAAAGCATGCCTTTTGATGCTGCTTTGAATAAACTAGCATTTGCAAATAATTTAAGTGTAACCAAATCACGAGATAACTTCTACATTTTTGATAAAGTAGAAGGGAATTTTGTCAGCGAAGGAACATCAGATCCTAATGGAGCAATACGTCAGAATAAACCTCAAAGACCACGAAAATCTAATTTTTTCTTTACGGTTGTTGATGCCGATAAAAAACTGCTAAATGTTGATTTTGAGAATACTCCAATTTCAAGTATCGTTTATGATATAGGAAATGAACTTGACATAGATATGTTTATATCAAGTCCGTTGGAAAGTGCTGGAAATGGAACTGTTAAAGCAAAAAATATCACTTTTGATGAACTTTTAGTAAAACTATTTGAAACTAAATCTGATGGTGGTGCTTCACAAGGAAATAATTCACAGCAGTTTAGTAATAATAATTCAGGTGCGCCAATGCAATCTTCTGGCGGAGGCGGCTATACATTCAAAAGAAGCGGCTCTGTTTATTATTTTGGAACAAAAGATCAATTAGTGGTACGAAATATTAAATCGATTCCGCTAATGCATCGTTCTATTGAACTTCTAAGTGATCCTTCAAAAGAGGGCAGAAGTGCCGGTAGATTAAATAACACGAATAGCTATTCTAATTATAATTCTTTCGATAACAATAGTAATAGATCTAACTCTAATTCTAATTACTCTAACCAAAACAGTAATTTTAATAGTGGAGGCAGCAGTAATTATTCATCTTCAAGCGGCAGCAGCAGCAGTAATCCATCAGAATCTATTCTGACAATTATTCCTGATGAAATAAAGAAAGATTTAGACATAAAAATTGATAAAGAACTCAATAGCTTTTTAGTAAATGGCCCTGCGGCTAACATTGAAAGATTTGAATCTTTTATACACTATATAGACAAAGCTGTTCCGGTAATTTTAATTGAAGTGATGCTTTTAGAAGTTAACCGCAGTGCTACTGTAGAAACCGGGATTCAAGCCGGAATTGGTGATAAACCTGTAACTACAAAAGGAACTGTTTTTCCTAATGCCGACATTAATTTAGGGGCCTCTACAATCAATAAAATTATAGACGGTTTCAGCGGATTTGGATCTTTAAACATTGGTCAGGTTGTTCCTAATTTTTATTTGAGTTTAAAAGCTATGGAAACAAACGGAAATCTAAAAATACGTTCTTCCCCTAGGTTATCAACTTTAAATGGACATAAAGCCTATTTATCTATTGGAGAAACTACGTATTATGTTGTGACCAATCAAAATTATTATGGATCGCAAATTCCGCAAGCTTCAGAAGTAAAAAATTACCAGCCTATTGATGCTGAATTATCAGTAACTATTATGCCTTTGGTTTCTGGTAACGGACAGATCACTATGGATATTAAAGTGATTCAGTCTAGTTTTAACGGCCAAAAAGTAGATAAAGATGCACCTCCTGGAATTAATTCCAGAGAGTTTACTTCAATTATTAGAGTTAAAGATCAGGACTTAATTGTACTGGGCGGACTAGAAGAATCTGTAAAAAATGATTCAGGAACGGGTGTACCATTGCTATCAAGAATCCCTATTATTAAATGGATTTTTAGTTCCAGAAAAAGAGAAGATTCAAAGAAAAAGTTGAGTGTGTTAATTAAACCTACAGTTATTTACTAATGCCCATATTATCCTTAAATACCTTTTTGCTTGGAAAACAATACATTGGTGTTGAGCACTTCACTATAAATAACGAAGATAAAGTTGCCTTACTTTTAGTTGAAAAGAAAAAAGAAGGATTAGTAATTACCAAAAAAGACAGGGTTAGTTATAACGGAAAAATAGCTGAAAAGTGGGATACTAAACTGCCTTTCTTTTTAGTTATAAATTCGAATCAGGTTATACAAAAAGAAGTTTTAGGTGTTGAACCATCTGATGAAAAACTGCTTCATAAATCTTTCCCTAATACCAACTGGGATGAGTTTTATTATGAAATTTGGAGGTTAAAAACAAAATCGGTAATTGCGATTGCAAGAAAATCGTATGTAAGTACCTTGCTGGAAGATTACGAAAATCAAAAAATATCGATTGCCGGAATCAGCCTTGGAGTATGCTCCATAGCTGATATTATTGGTTATACAGATGAAAGTGAACTGTATACAAATTATCAGAGTGTTTCGAAAGAAGAGACGCAGATAATTTCAGCAAGTGTTTTAGAATCGGCAATAACCTATACCATAAACGATCTTCAAATTGAGAATAGGCAATTGTTGGCTTTTTCCGGAATTTTAAGATTAATACTCAATAATACACTGAATACAGGTTCTATAATTTCGTTTAGTGACCAATTATGTAATGATTACAATCAGAAAACTTTTTTTAATAAAGGAATTAAAATAATGGTTGGAGTTATTTTGGGAATTTTACTTCTGAATTTCGTTTTTTTTACACACTATTATAAGCTAGCTCAGGAATCATCTGAAATTTTGCTGGTTAATAAATCTTCAATTGAAGATGTTAGTAAAATAAAACAAAGAATTATTGTAAAAGAAGAAAAAGTTAAAGGTATAGATGGAAGAATGACTTCAAGAAGTTCCTTAATTATTAATGAAATTACAAGCAAAGTCCCGTCTTCTATTTTGTTGACCGAACTTACTTTTAATCCCTTGGAAAAGAAAATCAAGGCCGAAGAACAAATACTAACAAAAGATAAAGTAATCGCAATTTCAGGAACTACAATTGCTAATGCTTCTTTTACTAAATGGGTAGAAGATATTGAAAAGCTAAATTGGGTTGATAAAGTTTTAATTACGCATTTTGGAAAAGATGAAAATAATGAAACAACATTTTCTATAAACTTAACTCTGAAGTAAATGAACCTAAATAAAAAAAACAAACTGCTTGTAATTGGTTTTTTTGTAGTGCTCTACGTTTGTTATTCTTTTGCGATATCAAATACCATAAATTATTATAAAGAATATCAGAATAAACAACGGGAGATAGCCGAGGATAGTGGTATGCCAAAACTTGTAGCGCAACTGGTTCAAAAAGAAAAACAACTGGACCAGATTTTATCTACTTATGATGTAATTATATCAGATTCATTTCAGAATGATTTATTAAAACAGTTAACTTCTTACAGCGATAGTTATCATTTAAAAATTGTTGATTTTAAAGAACCCCATATCATTTCTCAAAAAGGATTTACCACAACCAGTTATACCTTTTCTTTGGAGGGATCATTTAATGGATGTTTGGCCCTGCTTAATAAAGTAGAAAACAATCCGATGCTGGGGAATATTAAGCACTTAAATTTTGTAAAAAAAAGAAATTATAAAACCAATACAGACCAATTGTTTGTAGAGGTTATCATGCAAAAGAATAAAGGAGTTTAGCTAAGATTCATCATCAGAACCAAAACATAAAATAAATTATGAAAAAGACTTTTTTACTATTTGTGGCATTTGCCGCACAGGTTAGTCATGCTCTTCGGTAAAAGTATTCGAACAAAACAGAATTCATTTAGCCGAAATGAATATGGCACTTTTAAAGAAAGTTGAAGAAATTTACTTAGTATGTTATTGAGCAGAATAAAAAAATAGCTCATTTGGAACAGGAAAATAAAAAGATTTCAAAAACTTGAAAAAACATTAAAATAATGAATAAAAGAATTATTTACTCAGCAATATTATTTGGAATATTCACATTTGGATCCAAGGCTCAGAGCTTAAGTCCCATTTCTCATATTTCAGAGGCGGGTTCAGCAGATGCCTTCAAAGCAGGCTATACTTTTGCATATGCAACATCTGGAACTCCGTGGAACGGATCTTTAATTAGTTATGGGGGATTTCCAATAAATAATTATGACACACAGATAAGTTCAGATTATGGGCCTGGAGGAGGCACTCATATTAGTTTTAGAACTAAAAACGGAGATATCAATGCTTGGAATCCGTGGATTGAATTAGCCAGTAAAGGAGAAAATGATTTTATGGGAAAGCAAAGTATATCGGGTAATTTAGGTCTTGGTATAAGTAGTCCTTTGCATAAATTACATGTATATGGAAATCATTCGGATTCCAGAATTTTGCTTCATTCTGTAGGTGGAGGTGATGAAGTTCGTCAAGCCGATTTAATGCTTTGGGCAAGTGAACCGGGGCTAACTTACACAGGGGTAGGGATTGGTAATAATATTCATAACTATAAAACTACAAATGGCGGATTAAAACTGATTAGTACAGCTAGAGGAGGTTCCTATATAAGATTGTTAGATTGTGCGATGCAGTTTAATATTGTAAATTCGGGAGAAAATGATACACAGGCGATGACTATAAATACGTCAGGAAATATAGGAATTGGTGTTGTTTCTCCTTTATATAAATTGGATGTGAATGGAGCAATCCATTCAAGTGAAGTAAAAGTTGATTTAAACTTCCCTGCACCAGATTATGTTTTTGCTAACGATTACAAATTAAGAGATTTGAAAGAAGTTGAAAATTATATAAAAGAAAACAGCCATTTACCAGAAATTCCATCCGCAAAAGAATTTGAGAAAAACGGAGTCAATGTTTCTGAGATGAATATGGCACTTTTGAAAAAAGTTGAAGAGTTGACCTTGTATGCTATTGAACAGCAAAAGAAGACCGAGAAATTAGTGGAAATTATTGAAGAGCAGAATAGTAGGTTGAAAACACTGGAAAACAAAAAGTAATTAATTAAGCAAGATTTGGTTGAGTGATATGGATTAAGCATTATGTTGTAAAAATTACCAATATAAATATGATAGAACCCAAAATAATGACACCTATCATATGATTCAATTCACTATTACTGTTTTTTTTATTGGAATTTCCTCTTGGAGACCATATTTCTGAAAACAAAATAAAATCATTATCTTTAAATAAAATTGCAGCATTTAAGTAAATAAATCTTGTAAATGCGTCCAAAAGTTCAAGTAAATATCTCCCAGCTATTATTTCTAGAAAATCCATTTTTAATAAATTTACAATAAATAAAAAATGGTTTGAGAAGATAATTCTCAAACCATTTTCTTTTCTAATTTTTATGTTGAAAAAGTTAATCCTTTCGCTTTAAAATTGTTAAACAATACCTGTTTTGCTGTACTTATAGTTTCTTCGGTTCTATAGATACTGCACCAAAATTTGATTTGTATTTTAAATTTTCCATCAGAAATTGAATTGTAATAAATCTGAGATGGTTTAGTGTTATTTACCAAAGGAAGACTTTCAAGTGATGCTGAAATTGTTGCATTTATATCTTCTGGAGTTGCATCTCCGCTGATTTCAATAGAAATATCTACCAGTTTAAAATTATCTGTATACGTCCAGTTGGTAATGTTTTGAGATAATAAATTACCATTCGGGATGATGATTTCGGCACCATTTGGCGCGTTGATTTTTGTTGTTCTTAATCCCATCGATTTTACTCTTCCAGATTCAGAACTAATATCAATAACATCACCAATTTGAATTGGTTTATCAAAAATTAAAATAATTCCCGATACAAAGTTGTTTACAACATTTTGAAGCCCAAGTCCAACACCGACACCCAACGCTCCCAGAAGAATACTCAATTTGTCTAACGGCATTCCCGATGCAGCAACAGCCAAAAGATAACCCACAATCAAAACAACAAGTCTTGTAATAAGTAATTTAGAATGCTGTCTTTTATTGATGTTTTCTTCGTTTTCGTCTTCAATTTCTCCAAAAAAGTACGCAACATAGTTTTGCAATAAATGTGCGGCCCAGACAATTATAAAAAATAAAACAATATTTCCTAAAGTAAAAGTGATGCTTCCGATTGTGTTAGGGCGACTCAATAAAGTGCCAAGAGAAGAACGTAATGATTCCCAAATATTTAAATTAGAAGCAATTACAACCAGCCACATATAGCTGATTACGATTATGAATGGTTTTTTGAGTGTGTTTGATAAATTCTCATAATCAAAAATCTTTTCAATACCTCGTTTTACTCGGGTTGTATAAATCTGTAAAAGAATTATTTCCAGAATTATTTTTAAAAGTACACTCAATGCAACAATCTGAGTAAGAGAAATAAAGGCAGTTAAACTGAGCATGTTTGAAAGAGATACTCTTCCGAAAAGATTGTAAAGTATCGATAAAACATTTAATCCGATAAAAATGATGCTGGCCCATTTAAAGAATCCTTTAATGTATAACTGATCTTTTAAACTTTTAATTTGAACCAATCCATATCGAATTCCTAAAATATTAATAATGATAAAAGAGCATCGCTGAAATAAGCCTACTTCAATAAAAAGATCCAGAAAACAAAGTGCAAAAAACAATCCGAAAAGCAATAACCAGTTTCGCATTGATTTTCCAGACCAGTCATTTTTAAACAAGATAGTCAGAACACCCAATGAGCCAAGCTGAAGTAATTCTAAAAACAGGGCAGGGGCATACAAATTTGTTACCACGGCAATGTTTAGGGTAATGACAACTATTGGCAGAATTACGCCTCTGTTTAAATATTTAAAATTAAAAAGAGTAAGATTTTCGTCGTGACCATTTGATTTTAAATATTTCAAATTGCGTGAAATATACCAAGCCAAAAGTCCCATAAAGAAACACAGAGTAATTAATGCTCCGGCTTTATAACTTAAATAATAAGCGGCCACATTTTCTTCAATTATAATTTTTGCTTTGATGTTATGTGACACCACTTTTTTTGCTGTGGTATCAGTGCTCCATAACGAAGGATATTCTTTATTTAGAATACTTATTCCTGATTTCTCGAGTTTAGTTTCTACAGTTGCAAGAGCGTTAGAAACATCAATTTTATGCTCTACAGTCAGTCTTTTTTTATGGTTTAAAGTCTCCTGATTTTTAGTCATCAGACTGTCAGTTCTAAGATACCTTTTTTTAAGGTTCGCTAATTCAGTTTTGAATTGTTTTCTGCGAATAGTATCTTTTATGAGAGTAAATAAAATTTTGTCTTTACGAAGATCAATAATCCTGGTTTTAATTTTTTCAAGATTTTGATTACGAATGTTTATTGCATTATTTTGATCGTTTAATTCTTGTTCGATTTCTTTTAGAACAATACGATACATCTGCTGATTTCGGACATTTGGATTAGCTCCTTTTAAACTTGCTAATATTAAATCAAGTTTACTTTCGGTTCTTTTAATGTCTCCAAACAAGTGGAAAGTACTTCCTTCAAATTCGGCATCATTTGCTGCAGATTCTAGTACATCTCCGGCTTTTTCGATAGCCATCAAATAATCACTGTCGGTTGTGGTTTCTTCAAATAACTTAGACTTGTTTTCAGCTTTAGGAGCAGTACTTGAAGTCTGAGAATAAGAAAATGATGCAAAAAACAGCATCATTAATAAGGCTGGTAAATAGAACGAATTTCTTTTTGAATTCATAATTAATTTGATGATTTAAGGTCTCCAAATTTAATTGTTTTTTAGATAGAATTGTTTTGAGATTTAAAATTTCATAAGAAATAAATAAAAGCGAAAAAATGAAATGTCTCTGTGTTTTTATTAAAATAAACAGAGACATTATTTTCTTTTAATTTACTTCAAATAAAAAAATCAGGCAGTGTTATGATGTTTTTCTTTTAAAAGTTTAAGTTTATGTAATTCGTCAGTAAGCTGCTTATTAATGTGTGATAATTCATTGTTTTGAACTTCCATTTTTTTGATATTTTCAGTTGCAGCGGTAAGACGTGTGGTTATGTCATCTAGAAGATCACGATAATATTTTACAGCGCTGACTGCATTATCAAGTTCAGCAGCACGGTCTTGAGCCAATGTTTTTCTCCATGAGAAAAACCATGTTATAAAAGCACCAAAAAATGCTGTTAAAGTAGGGTATAAAAAATGTTCCATAAAGATATATTTATAAAGTATTTGAGTTAAAAATGTTTTAAGTAGCGTATTATTTTACATTTGTTTTTTTAATGTGTTTTATGTGTTAAATAGCTGTTTTTGTTTTGTTTTATTGGTTTTTTAATAGAAATGTGATTTTGTAAAACGTTTATTTTACGTGAAATTTATTGTTTTTCAGTTTGTTTTTTCTTTACTTTGCAAATATAGTGTAAAATAATACATCAAAACAAAACTTTAACACAAAATATATATTGATATGGGATCAACTGAAAGAATGCGAGAATATCTTGATTATAAAGGGATTACTAAATATAAGTTCTGTAATGATTTAGGCTTTTCTAATAAATTTTTAGACAATAGCAGTAATATGGGAACAGATAAGGCATGTAAAATTTTACACTATTATCCGGAAATTAATTCCGAGTGGCTTTTAACCGGAAATGGACCTATGATAAAAGAAGATAATACCAATATTGTAATTATGAATAACGACCGAAGAACGATCGATACACTGCATGTGAGCCAGGAAATACCATTATATGATCTAGAAGCTGTGGCGGGTTTACGAGAATTGTTCAACAGCGGAAAACCACAAAGAGTTTTGGATACAATAAAAATTCCCAATCTGCCAAAATGTGATGGAGCTATTTCTGTAACCGGAGACAGTATGTATCCGCTTTTAAAATCAGGAGATATCGTCCTGTATAAAGAAACTGAGTTTGAAAATATCTTTTTTGGTGAAATGTATCTTTTAAGCGTAAAACTAAATGACTGGGAAGAATACATTACTGTAAAATACGTTCAAAAATCAGATCAGGGATCAGAATTTGTAAAATTGGTAAGCCAGAATTCACATCATCAGCCAAAAGATATTCATATCTCAAAAATTTCGGCATTGGCACTTATAAAAGCTAGTATCCGTATCAATACCATGATGTAATTTATTTGAAAATCAGATTTTTCTGTTTTTTAGAAATAAAAATAGAAGCCTTTAATTTTTACATTTAAAGGCTTCTATTCTTTTTTTAATTATGGCCAACCCTAATGTTTTCTAAAATTAAAGTACAAATCCACCCCTTAAAAAGAAAAAACAACTCCCTCTTTTTTTTACATTAGATTTATTTTGCAGTGCCTTCAAAACGATTTTTTTCATAGGTTTATTGATTATGAAAACACAAATCGTTTTTACAAATTTTATCCGGCGTTTATAAATTCTGTTTATGAGGAATATTAAAATTTACATTTTAAGCTGTATTGCATTTCTTTCCATTTCTTTTGGTGTTTCTGCACAAGGATCTGATTTATATTTTGACCATATTGATTACGATGTGAGTTTTTCGCAAAGTATGATTTCGAGTATCCATCAAACCAAAAAAGGATTTATCTGGATAGGAACTGCAAACGGATTAATTAGTTACGACGGATATAATTTTCTGCGATATGTTTACAACAAAGACATTTTAAATACAATCAGCAATAATCATATTAACGTGATTCTGGAAGACAGACAAAAAGAACTTTGGGTTGGAACCAATAATGGATTGAATCTTTTTAATAAAAACGAAAGGAGTTTTTTAAGAGTTGACGTTCAGAAAATTAAAGGCGGACGAAATTATATTTCATCCATAATTCAGGATGATCAAAACCGAATATGGATTGGGACTTTTGGCGGTATAAAACGTCTTAACAGAGAGAAATATTTGTTAGAAGAAATCTCAAACGATCACAATTCTCCATTCAGAAAAAGCAGAGTTTTGTCTTTGTTTTATGATCGGAATTATGGTGTTTTGGTTGGAACTTCTAAAGGCTTAGAATGTTTTGATCCTAAAAATGGCTCAAAAAAAGTATTACCAAAAACATTGAAAGATAACGAAGCTTTAATCAAATCAAAAATCTGGAAAATCATCAAAGAAAAAAAAGGTGATTTATGGTTTGCGACTGAAGCAAATGGCGTTTTTCATTTTGATGCAGATAAAAATATCGTAAAAAATTACCTGCTTAATACAAATAACAAAAACAGTTTATCGTCAAATTGGGTCAATGATATTGTTTCTGTCGACAATAATACCATTTGGTTTGCCACTAAAAACGGTTTATGTGTTTACAAAAAAGATAAAAATGAGTTCACCAAATACGGACATAATCCACTGGAAAGTTACAGTCTTTCAGATGATGATGTCAAATGTTTTTTAAAAGACCGTCATAACGATATTTGGATTGGGACGAATGGAGGAGGAGTCAATTTTTTTCAGAAAACTAATACCAATTTTACCAATATAAGAGAAGTCATCAAACCTAGTTTCGGATTAAATACAGCCTTTGTAAATGCTGTTGCTAGAGAAAATGACGGTTCGGTATGGGTTGGAACAAATGGCGGAGGCTTGAATTACCTTGACTTTAGAAATAATAAAAATACATCTTATCAAATTGAAGGTTATGATTTTGATAAAAGCGTTAACATGATAACGGCTTTGGTAAATCAAAACGAACAGAACTTATTTTGCGGAACTTTCAATGGATTATTCAAATTCAATAAAAACAGTAAAACATTCCAGTTTATTTCGCTTTCGCGCAAAGATTCTAAAGAAAGAGAACGTCCCATTACTTCTCTATTAATGGATAATACAGATTTATGGGTAGCAACAAACGGCAACGGATTAAAAAAAGTAATGCCCGACGGAACGGTCGAAATTTACATGGCTGACGGAAGTTCAAATTCTCTCAGCGATAATTTTATCACTGATATTGTAAATAGAAAAGACGGACTTTGGATCGCTACACAATACGGCTTAAATTATTTCGATAAAAAGCTAAAACAAGTTACCAGAGTTTTTAAAGCCGGGCCAAAAAGCGGATTATCAAACAATAGTCTCACTGTAATGTTTACCGATTCTAAAAACCGTTTTTGGGTAGGAGCAGAAAGTGGCGGCGTAAATATTTTTGATGAAAAGAAGGGGCGTTTCTTCGAAATCAACCGCTCTATGGGATTCACTGATGAAACCATCAAAAGTATTTCGGAAGATTCAGAAGGAAATATCTGGATCAGCGACAATAATTTATTATACAAAATAAAAACTAAAACTATTAAGCCTGTTCCTAATATTGCTGATTTTGAAATCACGTCTTATTCTTCAAATGACGGTTTAAAAGTCAAGCAATTTTCCAATAACTGCAGTGTACAACTAAATGCAAAAGAACTCGTTTTTGGATGTTCAAATGGTTTAATCGTTTTTAACCCTTCAAAATTAATCAAGACAAAAGACAAATCGCCAATTGTTTTTACAAAGCTTATTGTTAATAATGAGGAAATTAGACCCGGAAACAAAGAAGTTGCTCTGGAAAAACGAATCAGCGAAACAACTGAAATTACTTTAAAACACGATCAGGGATACATTGGCTTGGAATTTAGTGCAATGAGTTTTATTTCGCCGGAAAAAAACGAATATGCCTATAAACTCGAAAGTTCTAATAAAGACGAATGGCATATTATAGGTTCGCAGCATTATATCAACTTAACCAATTTAAATTCCGGAACATATCTTCTAAAAATAAAAACTTCAAACGGGGGCGGAGAATGGAATCCGAATATTAAGACTTTAAAAATTACTATTCTGCCTCCGTGGTGGAAAACATGGTGGGCCTATTTGTTTTATATTGCTTTATTAACAGGAGCTTCAGTTTTATTATTCCGCTTTTTCAGGAACCGAGAATTGTTAAAACAAGCTTTTTATCTGGAACAAGTTGAAAAAGAAAGACAGGAAGAATTGTATAAAATGAAACTGGATTTCTTTACCAATGTTTCGCACGAAATTAGAACACCTCTAACATTAATCAGCGGACCAGTTGAAGAACTTTTGAGCAGTGCCGAGAAAAATTCGAATCTGGAACATAAGTTAAAAACCATCAAAAACAATTCTGATAGATTATTGAAATTAGTGAACGAATTAATGGATTTTAGAAAAGCCGAAAAGGGCAGTATGAAAATCTATTGCGAACAACAGGATATTGTTTCATTTTGTTTTGATATTTACGAATCGTTTCGAGGAATTGCCGTCGAGAAAAAAATTGATTATAAATTCGTTTTAAACATAAATACAGTACAGCTTTATTTCGATAAAAACCAAATGGAGAAAGTGATTTACAATCTGCTTTCGAATGCCTTTAAATTTACCGAAAAAAACGGACGAATCACTTTAGGCGTAGAACAAAAAGAAGATTCAGATTATGTCGAAATAAAAGTAAAAGACAACGGAATAGGTATTCCGGAAAACAGAAAAAAGAAGATTTTTAAGAATTTTTTCCAATTAGACGAACGCGGCAGTGCCAATTTAGGAAGCGGAATTGGTTTGGCTTTAAGCAAAAGTATTGTAGAGCTGCATCACGGAGAAATCAAGGTTCAGACAGAAGAAGATCCAAACTTTAC
The DNA here is from genome assembly GCF_052044235.1 of Flavobacterium sp. 22659. Lineage (NCBI taxonomy): Bacteria > Pseudomonadati > Bacteroidota > Flavobacteriia > Flavobacteriales > Flavobacteriaceae > Flavobacterium > Flavobacterium sp. 22659. Next base: position 137,871 of record NZ_JBQEMU010000014.1, on the reverse strand, counting down.
TACCATATTTACAATCAAATTAAAGAAAGGAAAAGACCATTTCAAAAAGTCTCAGATAGTCGAAAATTCAGTTAAGATTGAAGAAAATGCAAACCCAATTTCGGATGTTAAAACAGAAATTGAAACTTACGAAAGAGAATATGAAGAACTGGAAAATAGCAATAAAAAGACTGTTCTGGTTATTGAAGACAACGAAGAAGTACTCTCTTTTGTGTACGATATTTTATATCATGATTACAGAGTTTTGAAATTTACAGATGGAATTCGAGCACTCGAGTATATGGAGAAAGAAATTCCGGATCTCATCGTAACCGATGTTATGATGCCGGAAATGGACGGCTTTGAATTGTGCACCATTTTAAAAACAAATCAAAATACAAACCACATTCCAGTTATTTTATTAACGGCAAAATCTTCTACTTTAAATAGAATTGAAGGACTTTCTACAGGAGCAGATGCTTATATTTCGAAGCCTTTTAGTATTGAAGAATTAAAACTGACAATCGCCAATTTATTATCAGCCAAAGAAATCATTCGTCAGAAATATGGAGAAAGATTTATTGCCGCTGTTGAAGAAGAAAACGTAAATACGCCGGAAGGAATCTTTTTGAAAAAACTCACTCAGATTATCGAAGCAAATCTGGATAATACTGATTTTGATGTAAATGATCTGGTAAATGAAATAGGAATGAGCAGAACCGTGCTTTATAAAAAAGTTCAAACCCTCACAGATCATTCGGTAGCTGGCTTTATAAAAAATATGCGATTAAAAAAAGCTGCTCATTTATTAACCAACACCAGTTATTCTGTTGCTGAGGTAACTTATATGGTTGGTTTTAATGACAGAAAGCATTTTAGTAAAGAATTTAAAAAGTTTTATAATTTATCACCTACTGAATATAAAGCTTCAAATAATTAACTATAAAAAAGGGTTTAATCGCTAACAGTCCTGAGGTTTACGCAAAGTCCGCAAAGTTTAATAAAAGCTTTGCGGACTTTGCGTTTTTTCCTTTTGCGTTCTTTGCGTTTAACTGCAAAATTAAGTACCTCGCAATTATTTAAGTTTTTTATTACGAATGCCGTTTTTTAAAGGCTTATCTGGTATAAATTTCTCAAATAAAGACGTTCGAACCCCTAAAAACGAATATCTTCCTCCCTTCGTAACCTTAATTATTAGTCACATTTGCAACATAATCACATGACTTTATAATTAACTAACCAAAAAAATTACAATGAAAAACAACAAACCCGAAAAGATTCTTTTTCTTGGTGGAAATTATCTAAAATTAATTTTAATGTTTTTTCTGTGCATTCTGGCTTCTAATGTGAAGGCACAGGAAAGCACGGTTTCAGGAAAAGTAGTTGACAATGCAGGTCTCCCATTACCAGGAGTAAATGTACATGTTAAAGGAAGTACAAAAGGAACTCAAACCGATTTCGACGGAAATTTCAGCATCAGCACAGCGCCAAAAAGCACACTTGTTTTTTCCTTCATCGGGATGGATGAAGTTGCTGTTGATACAGAAAACAAGAAAAACCTAAAAGTAGTTCTTAAACCAAGTTCTCAGGCACTAGACGAAATTATAGTGGTTGGTTACGGAACCAAAAAGAAAAGCGACGTAATTAGTTCTGTGGCTTCGGTTAAACCGGGCGATATGACAAAAGTGGCGACTTCTGATGTTGGTGAAATGTTGAGAGGTAAAGCTGCCGGAGTTCAGGTTTCGTTAGCTGATGGAGGTCCAGGAAGTTCTTCTTCAATTCAAATTAGAGGAAAAAAATCTATTAACGGCAGCAACGAACCTATCGTAATTGCCGATGGTGTTGTAATTGGTAACATCAATGACATTAATGCCAACGATATTGCTTCTTTAGAAATTTTGAAAGATGCTGCAGCACAATCTATTTATGGAGCAAGAGCATCAAATGGAGTTATTTTGATTACTACAAAAAGAGGAAAAACCGGAAAAGCAAAAATCGCTTACAATGGTTTTTCTGGAGTACAAACAATCAACAGGAATTTTGATATTTACAACGGAGAAGAATTTGCCCAGCTAAAAAGAGAAGCTTACAGAACAAGCAATGGCGGAGTTTACAGACCAGACGATCAGGTTTTTTCTCCGCTTGAATTAGAATCTGTGCAATCAGGAAAATATATCGATTGGGAAAAATATGCGCTGAGAACAGGTACAACCAATAACCACAGTTTAAGCATTTCGTCAGGAACAGATAAAACGAGTATTTTTTCAAGTATCAATTACATTAATACAACGGGAGTAATCCCAAATTCTGATTTCGAGAAAGTGGCTATGAGAGTCAATGTAGATCAGAGAGTGGCAGACTGGCTGAAAATAGGAATGAATGTTTCGCTTCAATTCTCAGAAACAAACAGACCAAACGTAGGGAATGTTTTAAATAATGCCATTACTACATCACCTTTAGGAAGAATTTATAATGATGATGGATCATTTCGTTATCTGCCTGGAGGAATTCAGGAAACACCAAATCCACTTATTGATATTTACGAGACGACAACAAATGAGTTAAATCGTAATGATATCATGAATATATTTTTAGACATTAATTTAGCAAAAGGTTTTACGTATAAATTAAACGCCAGCCGAAGATCATGGAATTATAAAGCAATGGCTTTTAATACATCAAGATCACTTTCCGGAATTGCCAATTCAGGACAAGGAAGCGGCAGTATACTTTATAAAGACAATGTAGAATACCAGTTAAGTAATATTTTGAATTACAACTTTAAACTGGCCGAAAAAAATCATTTTAACGCTACTGGAGTTTATGAAATTACTTCATCAGAATACAATGAATTTAAAAACTCGGCAAGCAGAATTCCAAGTGATATTTTGGGAATTTACGGCTTAGAAAGTGCTTTTTTAAATACACCTGAAATTGGCGGAAACGAAAGATCGCTCATTTCATTTGCCGGAAAATTAGAATATGATTTTGACAGCAAATACTATTTTACAGTTTCAGGCAGAGCCGATGGATCTTCAGTATTTGGAGCCAATAATAAATGGGGATTTTTTCCTGCTGTAAATGCTGCATGGAATGTTTCAAATGAAAACTTCATGAAAGAACACGTTCCGGTTATCAGCAGTTTAAAATTAAGAGCCAGTTATGGTAAAGTAGGAAACCAGCCAAAAGACCCGTATCAAAGTATGGCGGTTGCAGATCAGAGAGATTATATTATAAACGGAATAAAAGTATCTGGATACGTTCCGGGAACACAATTGTCTAATCCGGATTTGCGCTGGGAAACTTCAACGCAGTTAAACCTTGCAGCAGATTTTGGATTATTTAAAAACCGATTAACAGGAACTGTTGAGGTTTACGATACAGATACTTCTGATTTATTGATTTATGAAACCTTAAATGCAAATACAGGTTATACCAAAAAACTTTCAAATATTGGTAAAGTAAACAATAAAGGTTTAGAAATTACTTTAAATGGTGATTTAATCAAAAAGAAAGACTTCAGATTAAATGTTGGCGCTACTTTCACTAAAAACAAAAACAGCATTGTAAGTATTTATGGTAAAGATGCCAACGGAGACGGGAAAGAAGATGATGATGTTGGAAACTTATGGTTTATAGGAAAACCAATTGATGTGTATTACCGATACAAAGCTGTTGGGATTTATCAGGAAGGAGAAACTATTCCAATTGTTACAGGAACAACTTTATATCCGGGAGACATAAAATTATACGATGCTAATCCAGCAAATGGTGCCAATCCAAACCCGAATGAAGACCGTGTCATTACATCAAAACTGCCAGATTGGTTTGGAACTTTTTCACTGGCTTTAGAATACAAACAATTTGATTTCTCGGCAGATATTTATACTGTTCAGGGAGTTACAAGAGATAATTTATTCTTATACGATTATGTGAAAGGAGGTTCTTTGAGAGGAGTAAAAAACGGTATCAAACAAGATTACTGGACACCTGAAAATCCGGGAGGAAACTGGCCGAGACCAAGAGACGGAAACGATCCGCCGTACATCAATACTTTAGGATTACAAGATGCCTCATACATTCGTCTGCAAAACGTTTCTCTTGGATTTAAATTTCCAGAAAGCACACTTAAACCATTAGGATTAAGTAATATGAGATTGTATGTAACCGGAAGCAATTTGGTTACCCTTACAGATTATCAGTCTTACAGCCCAGAGAAGGAAATAAACGATTATCCGGAACCTGTTACTTGTGTTATAGGCTTACAAGTAGGTTTTTAATAACACAGTTTAAGACATTAAATAAAATAAAAATAACAAGATCATGAAAAATATAAATTTTCTATTTGTTTTGATATTCGGACTTTCTTTAGGACTTACTTCATGCGAAGATTTTCTGGAAGAAAACGTAAAAGATCAGGTTTCTGTAGATTATATCTACAATTCTCCTGCAGGATTAGAAGTAGGAGTAAATGCACTTTACAACCAAATGCGTTTTTATAATCTGCCGTCTGGCGATAACAGCGATTTGTGGGCGAATGTTTTCTTTATGGTCGCAACCGATTTAGGATTGCACAGAACCTGGAATACACCTTACGGAACAGGACATAATCCGCAGTCATATACAGGCTCAAAATGGATTCAGGGCTATAAAATTATTGATAGATGTTCGGCAATTATTACATCGGCAAGAACTATAAAAATGGATGAAAATGCCAAAAAAAGATTAGTAGCGCAGGCACGCGTTATTAGAGGAGAATTGTATCTGGATTTAAAACAAATGTATGGAGGTATTTTAATTGATACTATCCCAACAACTCCTGAAAACATCAATGATCCGGTAGAATATAAAGTAGCCAGCGATGCTGATGTATATCGATTAATCGATGCTGATTTAGACTATGCGATTGCCAATCTTCCTTTTAAAGTAGATCCGGGACGTTATGGTCAGGGAGTTGCGAGACACATTCGCGGAAAAAGCGCATTATGGCAGGAAGACTGGACAGAAGCTGCGGCACAATTTGACGCCATTATTAACGACGGAACACATGGTTTAGTAGCTCTTGCCGATGTTTGGGGACAAAATGCAAATCATAAAGAATCTCTTTTTACTTATCAAAAAGACTTTTTATTAGGCCCGGAAGATGGGTTAGCTGGAGGAGGCGGTTCGTGGTTGAGCAGCGTTTTTACACACAGAACTTACGAATTAAACGCAAACGAACTAATTCAGGATGTGGCTTATGGAGGTCAGGCTTTAGGATGGTTTTACCCAAATAATTACTTGAAATCACTTTACGATCAGGCAAACGATCTTCGATTCAAAACTTATTATTATTCAGATAATTATCAGGATTATAAAATCAATGTTCCGGGAAATCCAAAATTTGGACAGCCAATTACCAATCCGGCTATTGCTGCACCAAATGGAAATTACAGAGCATGGCATTGGAGTTTGAAAAAATACCACGATACCGAAAAACTGCCAATGACCTCAAACAGTTACAAAGATTATATGTATTACAGACTGGCAGAAACGTATCTGCTGGCATCAGAAGCACATCATAATTTAGGCAACGATACAAAAGCATTAGCATATTTAAACAAAGTAAGAAGAAGAGGTTATACAGGAAATCCTGAAAGCACCGTAACCACTTTTGATTTGACAGCCTGGACTTTAAACAACTATTTAGACGAATCGGCAAGAGAATTAGCTTTTGAAAACAACAGATGGTTCTTATTAAAAAGATTAGGGCTTTTAGTAGAAAGACAAAATTTATATTTCCGTTCAAGTCCGTCTGGAACTATTTCTGGAGAAGTACCTTTAAAAATGACCCCGGCAATGGTAAACATGCCAATTCCGCAGAGTCAGATCGATTTAATGGGAAAACCAGAAGGATTTAATGTTGGATACAATTAAGGTTAAAGTTAGTAATAACCCGTCCGGAAGTTAGAATATTCCTGATCTGACTTCCGGATTTAAAAAGAAAACACATGAAAAGTAAACAATATATTTTAGGAGCATTAACCGCTTTGCTGTTTGCCTCTTGCAGCAACGATGAAAAAGTAGTTTTGAAATATGCGGATGAAGGCGATTCAGGCAATCCGAATCCGATTACGCAGACTTTAAAAGAAAAAGCAAAATTTAAAATTGGAGCTGCTGTAAAAATGAAAGATCTCCAAAACGAAGCCAATTATAAAAATGCTGTTTTAAAACATTACAATCAGATTACAGCCGAATTTGAAATGAAAATGGCAAGCATCTGGACATCTTCAACAGCATATAATTATACTGCAGCGGATTATTTAGTAGGATTTGCCCAAGATAATAAGATGGAAGTTCACGGACATACTTTGGTTTGGTACGATTCATTTCCGGAATGGTTTAAAAAAGCCCAATACGATTCGATTGCATTTGAAGCCAAAGTAAAAGTCTACATTACTGATGTCGTAGGACGCTACAAAGGAAAAGTAAAAAGCTGGGATGTTGTTAATGAAGTTTTTGCAGACGGAGGCGCCATGAGAAACGAAACGGTTATCAATTCACTGTTTAAAGATCCAATTGGATTTTACGGAAGATGTTTTCGCTATGCAAAAGCTGCAGATCCTGATGCTAAATTATTTTACAACGATTACAGCGTAGTTCTGGATGCAGGAAAAAGAGCCTCAATCAAAAAAATGGTAGCAAGATTCAAGGCAAACGGAGTACCAATTGACGGTTTAGGAGATCAGTTTCATTATGCCACAGATACCAACAGGCAAACGATGAAAACCGGTTTTACAGATCTTGCTTCAACAGGATTGTTAATTCATATTTCAGAATTGGATATTAAAGTCAATACGGGAAAATCAGATTCGTATGTTTTTAATGATGTTGAAAATCAGAAACAGGCAGAAACCTATAAATACATTACAACTATGTATGAAGAGCTGCCTCAAACCCAAAAGTTTGCCATTTCAACCTGGGGAGTAACAGATAAATATACATGGCTTACAAGTTTCTGGCACTCAAAAGAATATCCATTGCTTTTAGATGCTGATTATAATAAAAAACCAGCTTATCAGGGATTCTTAGACGGATTGAAGTAAGAGAGATATTTTAGAAAAAAGAGACAAGAAGCAAGATTTTTGAGAGTATACCCTTTCTGAGTAACAGTTTAGAAAAGTCTTTACTCTTGTTTCTTTCCTCTTTCTCCTTCTCAAAAAAAATTAACCAAAAAACATTGAAATCATGACCATAAAACTAAATCATATATCTAAATTAAAATACTTGTTTTTAGTTCTTTTCGCAGGTTTATTTTCCTGCGAAGATGATGTACGCGAAGTATACCTTTATAAAAAAGGAGAATTAAGCGCAACTTCAACAAATACAGCTATTGAGGGAGGCGAAACAGTAACGTATACTGATGCATCAACAAAAGTGCGTGCCATTAAGTGGACTTTTCCAGGCGGGTCGCCGGGAGCTTCAATTGAACCGAATGTTGAAGTAAAATATACCAAAGCAGGAACTTTTACCACTACTTTAGAAATCACCTTTGTAGACAATACAACTCAAAAGAAAACTTTTACGGTTGAGGTTGAAGCACCTCCGACACCTCCAATTGTTATTCCGGCAGACGCTCTTAAAATTTACTCTGAAAATCCGGATTTTACCAAAACAGCTCCGGTTTTAAACTGGGTTTCAAGCAATCAGTTTGTAATTAAAGAAGTTGCTCAAGACGGTTACGAAGGTGCTTACAGAAATTTTTCTCTTCCTGCGACACCGCCGGCTGCAGAAGCAAAATGGGCAATGGCAATTTTACAGTTTGTAAATTTTACCGATATCTCATCTTACACTTATATCAATATGGCAGTAAGAACTACAAGTACAGGAAAAATCAGATTTAGAATGAAAGATGCCTCTAATACTGGTTATGTAGAATTTGATGCCACAAGTAATTTATACGGACTAAAAAGAGACGGAAGCTGGAACATGGTTAAAATTCCAATTGCCGATTACAAAAAACAGAATCCGCTGTTAGACTTAACAAAAATCAAAGATATTTTGGTTTTAAGAAGCGTTGATCCGGAAGATGTTAGAGCGCTGAACAATTACACTTTCGATTTCGATCATATCTATTTATCGAAATAAGATTTCTTTTTTATTATACAATTTCTTTATGGGGCAGTTTTTTGCTGTCCCATAATTCTTCAAAAACAATTAATATGAATTTAAAGAAACATTCCGTTTATGCCTTATTCGGTTTTTTAAGTCTCACATTGCATGCGCAGCATAAAAATACATATCAAAAAGTCGAAGCCAGACAAAATGCTTTAGATCCAAAATGGGTAGCGTATGATGCTAAAACTATTGATAAACTTCCTGGATTTAAAATAAAAAAGGAGTCACCAGCCTCCGTTTACGGCGGTTCTAAAATGTGGCAGAAAGAAGCAACCGGATTTTTTAGAACCGAAAAAATAGACAACAGATGGTGGATTATTGACCCGGAAGGTTATCCCTATATTTATAAAGGAATTGCGGTTTTTAATGCAGGACGTTCTGAAAATCAGCAAAAAGCATTTGATAAGAAATACGGAAGCAAAGAAAACTGGGTAAAACAAGAATCAAAATTACTTCGCGATAATGGATTTAACGGCGTAGGAGCATGGTCGAATGTTGATTTGGTTCGTAATGCTGAAAATCCTTTGGTTTACACGGTTATCATTTCGCCAATGGGAATGTATCATTCCGATCATATTAAAAAATTTGGAGGGAAATATAAAGAAGCAAGCTGGCAGAATTACCGTTTTGATTTGGTAATGGTTTTTGATAAAGAATTTGATTCTTACATTGAAAAATCGGTAAAAGAGATTGCTCAGTACAAAGATGATAAGTATTTGATGGGTTATTTTACTGATAATGAACTGCCTTGGTATAACGACGCATTAGATAAACATTTAACTTTATTGGCCAAAGATGAGCAGGGCTATATTGCTGCAAAAGAGTGGTTTGATAAAAGAAAAGGATTCAATGCTTCAGCCTCTGATATTACTCAGGAAGACCGAATGGCATTTACTGCTTTTTACTTTGAAACTTACATGAAAAAGGTAACCGAGGCATTAAGAAAAGCAGATCCAAACCATATGTATTTAGGATGCCGATTCAATCAGGATAAAGATCAGGAACTAACCAATCCGGAGATTTTTAAAGTGGCAGGAAAGTATATGGATATCATTTCGATAAATCATTACCGAAAATGGGAGCCAAGTCAGGATTTAATGAATAAATGGGGCGAATGGTCAGGAAAACCGTTTCTAATTACAGAATGGTACACTAAAGGAGAAGATTCTGGTTTGCCAAACAATACAGGAGCAGGATGGCTGGTTCGAACTCAGAAAGAAAGAGGGCTTTTTTATCAGAATTTCACTTTAGAACTTTTAAAAAATAAAAACTCAGTAGGCTGGCATTGGTTTAAATATATGGATAATGACCCGCAGGATTTAAGCACAGATTATTCAAACCGTGATTCAAACAAAGGAATCGTGAACAGTAATTTCGAACCGTATCAGCCATTATTAAAAGAGATGAAAGTTATTAATGATAACGCCTACGAACTGACACATTATTTTGATAAAATGTAAAAATCTTTAAACACATAGAAACATAGATTTTTTAGACTTAAAAAAAGGATACTAAAAGAAACTAGTTTCTAACACATAGCTAAACTTTGTTAGTAAAATCCAGCTATGTGTATTTATGCAAGTGAAACGCCTTTTATGCTCAAAGTAGTGCTATGTTTCTATGTGTTTAAAAATAATTGTAGATAATTAAAAATAAAAACTATGAAAAAAATTGTAATGCTGTGTTGTACTTTTCTACTGATGGGAAAAGCAATAGCACAGGAAATTCCATTAGTTTCCAATATTGCAGCCCGAAACAATATTACCTTAAACGGAAAATGGAGTTATATTGTAGATCCGTTAGAAAACGGGTATTACGATTACCGATTAATGCCTTTTAAAAACAATGGATTCTTCGAAAATAAAAAATTCAACACCACAGATTTAACCGAATATAATTTTGCGACTTCTGCCACAATGGATATTCCATCAGATTGGAACAGCAAAGACGAAAGATTGTTTTTTTATGAAGGAACTGTTTGGTTTCAGAAAGACTTTAATTATAAAAAAGATTCTAAAACCAAAGGGATTCTTCATTTTGGAGCAGTCAATTACGATGCTAAAGTCTATGTAAACGGAAAACTGGCAGGAACACACGTTGGAGGCTATACACCTTTCAATTTTGATGTAACTGATTTATTAGTCGACGGAAATAATTTTGTAGTTGTAAAAGTAGATAACAAGCGCCACAAAGATAATGTTCCAACTGTAAATATGGATTGGTGGAATTACGGCGGAATTACAAGAGATGTTACTTTGGCTGAGGTTCCGAATACGTATGTGGAAGATTATTTGGTTCAATTGGATAAAAAAGAAAAAGGCAAGATTTCCGGCTGGATAAAACTGAATAGTGAAACAGCAAATCAATCCATTTCAGTTTCTATTCCAGAATTAAAAATCAAAAAGAGCATCACAACAGATGCTAAAGGAATGGCGTATTTTGAAATTAAAGCCAATCCGGTTTTATGGACGCCGGAAAAACCAAAATTATACGATGTGACCATTTCCAAAGCAGATGAAAATATCACGGATCAAATTGGTTTTAGAACTATTGAAACCAAAGGAAAAGAGATTCTGTTAAACGGAAAAAAAGTCTTTTTGAGAGGAATCAGTATTCATGAAGAAGCACCTTTCAGATCGGGTAGAGCTTGGTCTGAAGATGATGCGATAACGTTATTGAATTGGGCCAAAGAGTTAGGCTGTAATTATGTTCGTCTGGCACATTATCCTCACAACGAAAATATGGTAAGACAAGCTGAGAAAATGGGAATTATGATTTGGTCTGAAGTTCCTGTTTATTGGACCATTTCATGGACAAATCCTGATACGTATGCTAATGCAGAGCGTCAATTACACGATATGATTTACAGAGATAAAAACCGCTGCGGAATCGTGATTTGGTCTATCGCCAATGAAACACCGCATAGTGATGAAAGAGATGTTTTTCTGAGTAAATTGGCTAAATATGCACGCACGCAGGATAATACTCGTTTAATTAGTATGGCGATGGAAGTTACCAAAAGTCCAAACAATGTCAATACACTTCATGATAACATGAATGAATTTGTAGATATTGTAAGTTTCAATCAATATCTGGGCTGGTACAGAGGAACGAATGAATCTTGTAAAGATATGCAATGGGTGATTCCATATAACAAACCAGTTATTATCAGCGAATTCGGAGGAGAAGCTTTACAAGGACTTCACGGAGATAAAAAAGAACGCTGGAACGAAGAATATCAGGAAGAATTATATATTCAAAATACTCAGATGTTTAATCGTATAGAAGGTTTAGCAGGAGTTTCACCCTGGATTTTAGTTGATTTCAGATCACCAAGAAGACAATTGCCAAACATTCAGGACTTCTTTAACCGTAAAGGCTTAATCTCAGATCAGGGAATTAAAAAGAAAGCTTTTTATGTAATGAAAGACTGGTATGCACAGAAAGAGCAGGAATATAAATAAGTGAGTTAGAGTTTTAGATAAAGAGGAAAACCTTTGGAGTCAGAAATGATTTTGAAGGTTTTTTAGTTTTTGGAAATGTTGTTCTTGAATAAATACAAATAGAGAATTTTTTCCGAAGGTTCGAATCCCTCTTTCTCCGTAATTATTTTTTTGGGAAAATAAACACATCAATTAAAAAGTCAATAAAACAAAAAACCTTCAACAAAAGTTGAAGGTTTTAAAAGTCTGCGGAGAAAGAGGGATTCGAACCCCCGGACCTGTTACAGTCAACAGTTTTCAAGACTGCCGCATTCGACCGCTCTGCCATTTCTCCAATATGTTCGCAATCGTTGTGTGATTGCGAGTGCAAATATAAGGCGTTTTTTCGATTGTGAAAATTTTTTTGAAACTATTTACAAAGAAAAATATATAATAAAAAAAGAAAACCCTTAACGTTAGTTAAGGGTTTCATTTCAAAACTATTTAATAGTTTTAATTACAACAATATATATGGATGAGTAATTAAAAAAAATGAGCCGGAAGGTATAGAAATAAAAATACTATCTCATAATAGAGCAGTATTATAATGCAAAATGCAAGATTTAACAAAATCACTTTTATTTTTTTGGGGAAGATTTAAAGGCAGCTTCAAAACAGGAATATAATAATTCTGCCATAAAGCTTAAAATGAGTGATGTAAAACTGCTTTACTCTGTGAAAATACAGTTGATTCAATAACTTGATTCTACTATATGCTTTATTTTAATTATGTTTTTTAAAGCAGTCCCAGCTTTTTTGCTTTTTCAATTAAATCTTTATCACTGCCTTTTTCTTTTAAAAGCTGGTCTTTTATACTGGCTTTTCTTTTTTCGATGGCACTCATAGAAAGCGGAATATAATCTGGAAGATTTACCGTTTTTACACCTTGAGAAATTAAAATTAAGATTTGGTTATCGTGATTATCCCAATTTATATTTTTTTTGAATAAGTCTCTCTGTGATTCTATTATGGCTGTGCTTTGCAGTATTTCTCCATTTAATATTCTTTTACAGAAAACAGGAAATAGTTCAAAATTAATATCACTTTTAGATATAAAGCCTTCTGGTCTTACACTTTTGATGATCTTATCGACTGTCAATGGCTCACTATGCATTGTAAGTAAAACTATCTTACAGTTTTTAAATTTCCCTCTAACGAGTAGTGCAAGATCAATACCATTACTAATATTAAGTTTTTTGTAAGGCGGAAGGTTAATATCTAATAAAGCAAAATCAATATTCTTGTCCTGCTTTGACATAAGCGTTATTTTATTGTAAGCGTCTTCACAATTGTAACTGGTAATAAAATTAGGCTTTGTTGTTTGAAATTCTTCATCAGATAATAGGTTTATATAACTATCCACTGTCATAGGATGGTCGTCTACCACTAGAACATTTAGACTCATAATTTATTTGTTTTGGTACATTTTCTACAAATCTAACGAAATATTACGGATTTACCGTACAATTCAGCTAAAGTATAGTTGTTTTTTTGCTACTCAAGATAGATAATAATTTAAAAAATAATTTTATGAAAAGAAAGTTGTATTTAGTTGGAGTAGTTTTTATTTCTTTATTAGCATTTTCATGTTCAACTGATGATTTAGAAGATTCTAATTCAGGTGGTAAAATTGTAAGAACTTCTGATAAGGGATTTATAAATGAATCAAATGAAAAAATTATTGATTCAAGCACAGTTGTAAAGCCATCAGATGCAGAAATAGAATCTGACGGTGAACCTAGCAATCCAAAACCTCCTAGAAAATAACAAAAGGAAAAATCTTATGTTTTTTTTGAATAATAGGTTTTTTAAATTTCAATATCATATATTTGAAATCCCTAAAAACCATTTGTACATTGAAAATTCTTGCCAGAAAAATATCCTTTTTGTCTTTACTAATTCTTTTTTTTTCATGTAAAAAAAGCGATGCTGTTTTATTCGATTCAACTCACATTAGTAGTCTCGAAGAATACCAAAAAGAGGAATATCTGGATTCTATAGTAGATTTGCTAAAATATAAAAAGAACGATTCGATTACCAGAGATTTGTACTTAAAGGCTGCTTCGGAATATTATGTTATTAATAATCTGAAAAAATCACTAGCCAGCAGCCAAAAAGCGCTAGATCTTTCAAAAAGAGTTAATGACACTGTAAGAATGGCAAAGGCATTTTATTATGCTGGGGATTGTTACGAAAACTCAAAAAAGGACAGTGCTTATTTTTTTTATTTAAAAGCAGAAAAAATCTATCATAAAATCCATGATTATAATAATGTGGGCAAAATGCTGTTCAACAAAGCATATGTCCTATTTTATGATGGTAATTATGTTGAATGCGAAATAGAGGTTTCTAAAGCGTTGCAATATTTAAAAAAATCTTCAAATCACGAATTAATATATTCTTGCAATACCTTAATGGGGAACTGTTTAGAAAAATTAGTAGATTATAATGAAGCATTGCGTTATCATAATTTAGCGCTTGCTGAATTGAAGAAAATGAAAATTGATGACGAAATTAATAGTTATAATGTTAGTTCTATCATTAATATTTGTAATCTATACGACCTAAAAGGAGAATATTCTAAATCTATTGAGCAGCTGCAAAAATTACTTTCGAAGGATTTAAAAAAGAAATGGCCAAGATTATATGCAAATGTTTTAAGCAACCTGGCTTATTCAAAAACGAAAAATGGAGATTATAAAAATGTTGAAGCTATGTTTTCAGAATCCTTAAGGATTGTTGACAGCATTGGTGTTGAATCTGATATATTATACAAAAAGATCTATATCGGGGAATATTTTTTAACTCAGAAGGACACTGCCAAATCAATTAGTAACATAAAAGAAGCTAATGATCTTGCAATTAAACTAAACAGCAGTAATGAAATTTTAACTTCGTCTAAGCTGCTTTCTAAAATTGATAAAAAAAATGGGCTGTATTATACAAATTATTATATAAAAGTAAGTGATAGTATAAACAGAGTGCAAAGAAAAGCCCATGATAAATATGCAAGAATTGAGTATGAAACCTCAAGGATTGAAGACGAAAATAAAGTTTTGACAAAAAAAAATCTATTCATATTAATTATCTCATTTGTACTGATACTTTTGTTTTTGACTATTCTGATTTTCAGATATTCTAAATATAAGAATAAAGAATTACAGTTTTTAATCAAACAGAAAAAAGCAAATGAAGAGATCTACAGATTGCTAATCGAGCAAAATGAAAAAATAAATATTGCGAGAGAGAACGAAAAAACCAGAATTGCCAGAGAACTGCATGATGGAATAATGAATAAAATTTATTCGATTCGAATGAATTTAGGCTTTTTTAATTCTAAAACCGATCCGGAGATAGTTGAGAAACGCAAAAGCTATATTTTAGAATTACAAAATGTTGAAAACGAAATAAGAATGATTTCGCATGAGTTAAATCAGAATCCTTTTTTTGAGGCAAATGATTTTAATACATTGCTGATGAATCTTATTCACAATCAAGTAGATATTACAAAAACACAATTTAAATATGTGGTCGATGATTCTATTGATTGGACTGCAGTGCAGAATATTTATAAAATAAATTTATACAGAATTGTTCAGGAATCAATCCTAAACGTCAATAAGTATGCAAATGCAAAAAATTGTCAGATAAAAATTCAGAAAGTAAAAAGCAATTCTCTAAAATTAAGTATTAGTGATGATGGTGAAGGTTTTGATATTAAAACATCCAAAACCGGAATTGGAATCAATAATATGAAAGACAGAACAATTTCCTTAAAAGGTAAATTTAAAATTAAATCAAAAACAGGTAAAGGAACCAAAATAGATATAACCTTTAACCTTGACACTATTGTAATTGAAGCTTTAGAATAGTTTTGAATTTTAAGAATCGAAAAAGGTAAAATCTCAAAACGTCTTTAGATTTTTATAAAAACAGATACTCAATGTTTTTTACGAATATCTGTTAATCAATTAATATATTTTTCCTTACTTATATCCATTTTACGTTTTTAAATGTTAAACACTTAAACCATCTTTTTATTTAAAAGATGGTTTTTTGCTTATATATTTCTTTACCCTTTAACTCAATATTGTAAAGTGATACAGCGCGCTTATTCAGATATATATTTATTATTTCAGGATAATCGAACACCGTAATTTTTAGTCAAAAAGTCCGTAATTTTTTTTTTGAAATCACTTGTATTTTCGTAATGTCTCTACTAAAGGTGCTTTAAATCACTATGATTTAGTAATGTGGTATTATGTTTTAACAAAACTTAATTGATATCACTATAGAGATTAGAATAACGAGAACTTAATTCCTGCCTTTAATTTAAAACCGATACAGTTTTGATTTACATATATTACTCTTATATCGCTGAGGATAATTGTGAAAGCCTTATTAAAAATGAGCTGCCAAAATTTTCATCAGATTTTCAGAATAGAATAAAAAGCTATCGCAGATGGCAGGATGCCCAATTATCCCTCTTGGGCAGGATAATTTTATTTAAGGCAGTTGACCATATCTATAATGGTAAATTTCAAAGTAGGGAAATAGAGCAGACGCAGTACAATAAGCCTTACTTTAAAAACGGTTCTATTCAATTTAATATTTCTCATTCTGGAGAGATCGTGGTTTGTGCTTTATGTGAAAAATCACAAGTAGGAATTGATATAGAATTTATAACAGATGTTTTAATTGATGACTGTAAATGGCAGATGACTGAAAATGAATGGCTGACCCTTACTTCATCAGATAAAATAAAAGAAGCATTTTTTGGATACTGGACACAAAAAGAAGCGGTTATAAAAGCAAATGGACTGGGATTATCAATACCATTAAAAACATTCGAGGTTTTAGAAGAGACGGCAATTATTAAAGGTCAAAAATTTTTCTTAAAAGAAATTGAAATTGATGAAAAGTATAAATGCTATATCGCTTTGGATAGAGAAATAGATCAGATCTGTGTCAGAAAAATATAGGATAAGTGTTTTTTAAGTATTAACCATTAAAAAAAAATTATGAATAAGAAAATTTTAGTTATAGGTGCATGCGGTCAGATTGGCACAGAACTTACCTTGAGATTGAGACAAATATACGGAGTTGAAAATGTTATTGCCTCAGATATTGTAAAACCTGATAATGATGTTGTTAATCAAGGATATTTTGAAATTATCGACGCTTTGAATTTTGATCAAGTCGAGTATTTTGTAGAAAAATATAGTATTGATGAAGTATATTTATTGTCGGCTTTATTGTCGGCTTCGGCAGAAAAAGCATACGCTTTTGCGTGGGATTTAAATATGAATTCGCTTTTTCATGTACTTAATTTAGCAAAAGAGAAAAAAATAAAAAAAATATTCTGGCCTTCAAGCATAGCCGTTTTTGGAAATAATACACCACGCGAAAAAACACCTCAATATACTGTTATGGAGCCTTCTACTGTGTATGGAATCAGTAAACAAACTGGAGAAAGATGGTGCGAATATTATCATAAAACTTTTGGTGTAGATGTTCGAAGTGTAAGATATCCCGGAATCATCAGCTGGTCTGCGCCGCCGGGTGGAGGAACAACAGATTATGCAGTCGATATTTTTCATTCGGCAATAAAAGAGCAAAAATATCATTGCTTTTTATCTCCGGAAACCAAACTGCCAATGATGTATATTGATGATGCAATAGATGCGGCAATCGATATTATGGATGCACCTGGTGATTTAATAAAAATTAGATCCTCTTATAACTTGTCGGCAATGAGTTTCAATCCTCACGAAATAGCCAATGAAATTAAAAAGCACATTCCTGAGTTTGAAATAACTTATAAAGAAAACGATTTTCGACAAACGATTGCTGACAGCTGGCCGGACAGCATTGACGACAATAATGCCAGAACAGACTGGAATTGGAAAAATAAGTTTGACCTGCAGGACATGACTTCAATAATGCTGGAAAAATTAGAAGAAACAATTCAAAGTCAAATACTTCTTTAAAAAAATCACAGGAAAAATTCATTTATAAAAAACGGACAATCTTAAAATCCTATACAGAAAATACTTTTTTTAAGCTTTGATAATCAGTAGTTTAATTCGGTATAAGGTTGTTTTGAAATTAGTTGAATCCGTAATTTTTATATCAAAAGTCCGTAATTTATAAATGAATCTTCCTATTATTTTAGCATATCGTCTAACGTGTCTTATATATTGAAAATTACACAGTTAGATACCCTTCCTTACAATCTGGAAACTACGATACATTCAAAACTAAAAAATTTTATTATTTATAAATAAAGATAAAATGAACCACATCAATGACAAAATAGCAAAAGATTACTGGTACAAAAAAAACAATAGAATTGTGTATACAAAAGAAGGTTTTTCTGAAAACACTTCTGTTGATTTTACCATTGTCGATGCCGGCAGACTCTCTTATTTCTATAAAGTAACAGGAGAAAATACAGATGCAGAATTTACAGTTTTAATTGCACTTTATAATTTACTGCTGCAAAGATATATTGTCGATGGGAATGTATCGTTTTTGAAGTCCTTTTTAGATTCTCAAATAGGATTGTTGAGTTATGAGTTTCAGCCAATTGGTAAAAAAACGGTAAAAGAATTTATACAAGAAACCAAGCAGGAAATTCAGGAAGTGTACAAACATGCTCCTTATTATAAAACTGAGAAAGAAAAAGCGAATGTCGAATATATTCCTTTTCAGTTTAATTACGGAACAGAAAATAAACTGAATGAATCGTTTAGTGAATTGTCATGTCGCATTGAAAAGCTGGAGAATAGAGATTTAAAAATCACTTTACATTATTCTTCAAAATTTGCTGAAAATAATCTAGCACTGCATCTTTTAAAGAATTTTGGAAGATTGCTGGAAGAATTAGAAGCAAATATCAATCTTTCGGCCGTTAAGATTTCTTTGGTATCTAATGAAGAAGAAAAAAACTTACTTTATAATCTAAACTCTCAAAAAACAGATTATAATCGTGCTTTAACTCTCGTAGAAATTGTAGAAAATCAGGTATATAAAACACCTAATGATATTGCAGTTATCTGTAAAGAGAAATCCCTTACTTATGGTGAATTAAATAAACTTGCCAACCAGCTTTCTAACTATCTGATACAACAAGGAGTATCTGAAGGTGATTTTGTTGGAGTTAAATTGGAAAGAAGCGAAAAATTGCTTGTGTCTATATTAGCAGTTTTAAAAGCCGGGGCGACTTATGTACCTCTGGATGTTAATTATCCTGCAGAAAGAATCGCATACATTGAAACAGACAGCAATTGCAAATTGGTTATTACGGGTGCTGTATACGATGATTTTTTGGAAAGCCAGGAAAAATATAATATAGAAAATATCTCATTGAACAGAAAATCAGATGATACGGCATATATTATTTATACTTCAGGAACTACAGGAAATCCAAAAGGTGTAATGATAACGCATCAAAATGCTGTTGCTTTAATTCATTGGGCACAAGAAGAATTTAATCCGGAAAAATTTGAAATTGTATACGCAGCTACATCACATTGTTTTGATCTTTCGATATACGAAATGTTTTACCCATTATCTGTTGGAAAAAGAATCAAAATATTAAATAACGCCCTGGAGATTGGACCAGAATTGACAAAAGATAAAAACATCTTATTGAATACAGTTCCGTCAAGTATCCGAAATATTTTATTTGAAGGATTTTCTCTTGAACATGTAAGCATTATTAATCTTGCCGGAGAACCGTTTCCGGTTGATATAGCCAAAAAGTTATTGCAGACCAATGCCGAAATTAGAAATCTGTATGGCCCGTCTGAAGATACAACTTACAGTACCTGCTATAAATTATCTTCAGCAAAAAACTATCAGACTATACCAATTGGTAAAGCCATTTCGAATACTCAGGCTTATATTTTAGATGAAGAACTGCAATTAGTGCCTATGGGTACAATTGGAAAATTATACCTTTCAGGAGATGGAATTGCAAATGGTTATCTCAATAAACCAGAATTGACTGCAGCAAAGTTTATAGAAAACCCTTTTGCTGAAGGGTACAAAATGTATGATACAGGCGATTTAGTAAAATGGATGCCTGATGGAAATCTGGCTTTTCTTGGCAGAAAAGACCATCAGATAAAACTTCGCGGTTATCGTATTGAACTTGAAGAAATAGAAAATGTAATCTCTTCCTTTTCTGAAAATATTGGACAGGCAGTTGTTGCAGTAAGAAAAAATAATGGTGAAGATTTTTTAGCCGCCTATTTTACAGAAATTGAAAATGTAAGTAAAACAGATTTAAGAGCTTATTTAGAAAAGCAGCTTCCGGCTTACATGATTCCATCTTATTTTACAGCGGTAGAAACAATTCCATTAACTCCAAACGGCAAGATAAACAAAGATGCCCTTTCTGAAATTACGGATGCTTTCATTGTTAAAAACGAGTATGAAGCTCCTTCAGATGCTGTTGAAAACGAATTAGTTGAGATTTGGGAGCAGACTCTCGGAATTTCTCCAATTGGTGTAAATGATCATTTTTTTGAATTGGGAGGTCATAGTTTAATGATTTCTCAGATTATAAATGCGATTTACAAGAACCTTAATAAAAGCGTTCCATACAAAGTTTTTTATACCAATCCTACAATCAAAGATTTAAGAAAGTCATTGAAGGATCAGGAATATTTACCAATTCCTTTAACACCTTATTCTGAATCGTACCCATTAACACATTCCCAAAACAGATTATGGATGTTAAGCCAATTAGAGGGTGGAAACGAAGCCTATCAAATATCCGGAGCTGTAGTTTTGAAAGGACAATTAAATGCTTATAATTTTTGTAATGCATTCGATCATGTAATTACGCATCACGAAGTTCTTAGAACGATTTTTAAGAAAAATGAAGAAGGAACTGTAAAACAATATATTATTCCTGATAATGAATTTCATTTTGCAATAGAAAATAAAGATTTTTCTACTTCTACATCTCCGTATGAAGAGATACAAAGTTATATAGGAGAAAAAAATAAAGAAAGTTATAATCTGGCAGAAGCACCTTTATTTAAAGCCTCTTTATTAAAGACTGCTGCTGATAATTTTGTGTTCTATTTGTCGATTCACCACCTTATAAGCGATGGATGGTCATTAAAAGTCTTAACTGCACAAGTTTTAGAATATTATACCATTTTAGAATCTGGAAATGTTATTCCATCTCCTGAACATAAAATTCAGTTTAAGGATTATGCTGCCTGGACGCAGGATGAACAAAATAAGAAAAACTACCAGCTGGCACAAGAATATTGGTTAAAGCAGTTTGAAGAAACTGTGCCTGTACTTCAGTTACCGGGTTATAACGGCCGTCCTGCTGTAAAAACCTATGCAGGAAACCAATACCGTCATACATTTTCGAAAGAATTGTTTACTGAATTAAAAAATCTTTCTAAAGGGTATCAGGTAACTTTATTTACAACATTAATGGCAGGTGTAAAAACTTTATTATCAAGATATGCCAGCCAGAATGATATTGTTATTGGAACTCCAATAGCCGGAAGAGAGCATCCGGATTTAGAACATCAAATAGGTTTATATATCAATACACTTGCTGTAAGAACTTTATTGAACCCAAAAGAAACATTTTCTGCATTACTTCAAAGAGAAGGTAGACAGCTTTTAGAAGCCTATGAACATCAGAATTATCCTTTTGATGCTTTGGTAGAACAATTAAAACTATCGAGAGATACCTCAAGATCTCCTTTGTTCGATATTATGGTCGTTTTGCAAAATCAGCATCAGGTATCTAATTTTATGGATAAAAAATCTTCAGAGATAACTATCGAAGATTTTGAAATTAGCAGTGAAGTTTCTGCTTTTGATATCGTCTTTACTTTTACAGAAAAAGAAACACTGGAACTTGAAATTCTCTATAATACAGATATTTATACTGCTGAATATATTGAGAGACTATCTGCGCATTTAGAAAATCTGCTGCAGCAAGTTGTTAAAAAACCTCAAGTGCTTTTAGAAGAAATAGAATTAGTATCTGAAGACGAAAAAGTAATCTTACTGAATGAATTTAACGATACAGATTTTGTTTTTGATACAGATAAAACTGTTATTGATCATTTCTTACAGCAAGTTCGAAAAACACCTCAAAAAACAGCTGTTATTGTTGATGATCAAACTTTGACCTATGCTGAATTGGATGAAATGTCTAATAAACTGGCCAATTATCTTATTGAAAATTATCAGCTTGGAAAAGGAAATTTTGCAGCAGTTAAGCTGGAAAGAGGTTTATATTTGATCATATCTTTATTAGGAATTTTAAAAACTGGTGCTGCTTATGTTCCTGTTGACATAAACTATCCGGAAAACAGGATAAAAGATATTCTTGACGACGTTTCCCCAAAAGCAATAATAGACGACGCATTTTGGAATGATTTTGATTCTAATGAAAGCTCTGCTTTACAGCCTAAAACACTGCCAAAAGGCACAGACCTGGCTTATGTAATTTACACTTCTGGATCTACAGGAAAACCAAAAGGAGTGATGATTGCACATCAGAGTTTGGTAAACTTATGTTTTTGGCATAAAAAGGCATATAATGTCGATGAAAACAGCAGAGGTACTTTATTTTCTGGAGTTGCATTCGATGCTTCTGTTTGGGAAATATATCCTTATCTAATATCAGGTGCGGTTTTATATCCAATTCAAAAAGACGAAATACGTCTTCAAATACCTGAATTAGTTTCGTTTTTGGTAAAAAACGAAATAACGCACAGTTACCTTCCTTCAAAAATCTGTCAGGATCTAATGGCTGAAACTAATTTGAAACTGCCAGCTTTAATTCTTACCGGAGGTGAACGTTTAAATTATGCAGTAGATACTTCTCTACAGGTATTTAATAATTATGGACCAACAGAAAATACTGTTGTAACAACTTATTATGATTGTAAAAAAGCTCTGAATGAAAAGGTATCTATAGGAAAACCTGTTGCCAATACACAGGTTTATATTTTATCTGAAAATTTAAAATTACAGCCAGTTGGTGTAATTGGAGAATTGTGTATTTCTGGAATTGGACTTTCAAAAGGATATTTGAACCAGCCGGAATTAACCAAAGAAAAGTTCATTCAAAATCCATTTGAACCTGAAGAAAAATTATATAAAACTGGAGATTTAGCAAGATGGCTTCCAGATGGAAATCTTGAATATGTAGGAAGAAAAGACAACCAGGTTAAAATTAGAGGAAACAGAGTTGAATTAGGAGAAATTGAATATGTTATCAGAGAGTTTGATTCAGCGATTTCCAATGCTGTGGTTTTGGTAAAAGAAGTAAAGAATGAACCGTTTATAATTGCTTATTACACTACAGGAAAATCTGTTGATAAAAAAGAACTTAGAAAATATTTAAAAGATAAGCTGGCTGATTATATGATTCCTGCTTATTATGTAGAACTTGAAACGCTGCAGCTGAATGCAAATGGAAAAGTAGATCTTTCTAAACTGCCTGCCATATCCGAATCAGATATTGTTAAGAAAGAATATATAGCACCTGCCAATCAAACAGAAGAAAAAATTGCCGTAATCTGGCAGGAACTTTTAGGACATCAAAAAATTGGTGCTGGAGATGATTTCTTTGAACTTGGAGGGCACAGTTTATTATTAACTAAGTTATTAAACGAATACCAGAGAGTATTTAAAATTGCAGTCAATCTAAAAACTCTTTATACAAATTCAAGTCTTAAAAGCCATGCAGCGCTTTTGATAAATTCAAAAGAAGAAATCGCTGTTATTGAAAAATTATCGTATCAGGAATTTTATGATTTATCTCCTTCGCAGGTTAGATATTGGTTATTGTATAAAATAAACGGAAAATCAAAAGAGTTTAATATCTACAGCACGTTTAACCTACCGGAAAATCTAAATACGGCTGTTTTTGAACAGGCATTTAATATTCTTTTAGAACGACACGAAATTTTAAGAAGCTTATTTGCTGAAGAAGCCGGAATGCCAAAACAAAAAATAATACAAAATCTGGCGGTGCGAATTCCTGTTTTTGAGTCAGAAACAGAGATTAAACTGCATGTATTCGAGTACGAATTTGATCTTGAATTAGATTTATTGTTTAGAGCAGCGGTCTTAAAAAAAGGCACAGGTTACAGTTTATATTTTAATATGCATCATAGTATTGGCGACGGCTGGTCTATGGGAATTATTTCCAGAGATTTAATGGAAATATATAACGCTTTACTAGAAGGAAAAACAGCTCAGCTTCCGGAACTAACCATACAATACAAGGATTATGCACAATGGCAGAATAATGTATTGCAGTCACAAGAAATCAAAATCCAGGAAAACTATTGGAGAGAACAATTTGCGGGAACGCTGCCGTATCTGCAATTACCATCAGATTATATTTCAAAGCTGAAAAAAGCAGAAACATCATCTTCATACACCCTATTTATTTCTGATGAAAAGAAGAAGAAAATAGAAGAGTTATCAAGAAAAAACGGTGCCAGTGTATTCGCAGTATTTGCTGCCGTTTTAAAAGTGTTATTGTACCGTTTGACTTCAGAAGAAGATATCATTCTTGGAATCCCAACAGCAAACAGAAATCATTATCAATTAAAGAATCTGGCAGGGTGTTTTATCAATACACTTATGCTTCGTGATACAATAAACAGTAATTTTTCTTTTGAAACATGGCTGGCAAAAGTCAACGAAACTTTGATTAACGCTTTAACACATCAAAATTATCCCTTCGAAAAGGTCTTGGAATTAATTGATATTCCTCAGGATGATAATCGTTTTCCGTTAAGTCCCGTTTTCTTAAACATGGTCGATTTTGATGCTGGATCACTGGATACTATTACAGCATTCACATCAACTCATGAAGTACTAAATACTGCTCCTAAATTTGATTTTGAATGTTATATAAAAAGTTTCGAAAATGGTTACAGTATTAACTGTGTGTACGATCATGAACTGTTTAAAAAAGAAACTATCCAATATTGGATAAATGCCTATTTGTCTATTATAGATCAGGTTATAGAAAATGATAAAAAAGCATTGTTTGAAATTAAAATTTTTGAAGACTTTATTTATCAGGAAAACGATCTCAAACCGGTTAATGATTTTGGATTTTTTGAAGCAAGCGAAATACAGCAGAGTATAGCACAACGATTTGAAAAACAAGTAGAATTGTTTCCAGACCGCGAAGCCGTTGCATCAAAAAATACCGTGCTTACCTATAAAAAACTTAATAATTGCGCGAATCATTTAGCACAACAAATAATAGAAAAAGCCAGCACAGAAACTAAACGAGTTGCATTGCTTTTAAATCACAACGAAACCTCTGTAATAGGAATGCTTGGAGTGCTTAAAGCAGGCTATGCTTATGTTCCTATAGATGCAAATAGTCCGTTGAGCAGAATTCAGTATATTATTGAAGATTCTGGATGTGATCAATTAGTTTGTAATGAAGTTACTGTAGAAAAAGCAAATCAGTTAAAGAAAGAATTACCGCAATTGTCAATTACAAAGCTTTCTGAAAATTACAATCTTCCAGAAATCTTAAATCCAAAACAGAGTTCAAGCCCTTTAGCAGAAGCGTATGTTTTGTATACATCAGGATCAACAGGTATGCCAAAAGGAGTTTTACAGATCCAGAAAAATGTTCTTCACTTTATTCGTGTATATACAAACAATGTTCATATCGCGATACAGGATAATTTAAGCGTTTTTTCGACTTATACTTTCGATGCTTCTGTAAAAGATATTTATGGAGCGATTTTAAACGGAGCCAAAGTAAGTATTTATGATATTGTTGAAAACGGACTAGATTCACTTTCTGAATGGCTTTTGGCAGAAAATATTACCATTATACACATGGTGCCAACGATTTACAGGAATTTTTTAAAAGGACTGAAAAAAGATGAAGCCGTGCCAACAGTACGATTAGTCGATTTAGGAGGAGAATCATGCCATAAATCAGATTTGGAATTGTTTAAAGAACATTTCCTTGAAGGTGCATTTTTGGTTAATGATTATGGTCCAACAGAATCTACTATTGTGGCTCAAAAATTCTTGTCGCATGAATCTGAATTGACAAGAAATAATATGCCATTAGGTAAATCTGTAGAAGAAACAAAGGTTTTCTTATTAGATGAAAATAATAAACCAAAAGGTATTTATCAAACAGGGGAAATTGTTTTCAAAAGCGATTATCTGTCTCTAGGATATCTAAACCGACAGGAATTAACAGATAAGGTTTTTACAACAGATCCTTTAACCGGAAACGGCAGAGTTTATAAATCCGGCGATATAGGAATGATGCTTCCTTCGGGAGAAATTGAATTCTTACAACGAAAAGATTCTCAGGTAAAAATTAACGGATTGCGAATTGAATTATCTGAAATAGAATATCAATTAGAGCAGATTGAGTTTATAAATGAAGCAGTGGTTTTGTTGAAAGAATTACAAGAAAACAGTTATATAACAGCTTATGTTCGATCTGAAGAAATTCTGGATGTGACCAAAATAAAATTGCTTTTAGGTAAAATATTACCCAAATATATGATTCCGGCAATCTACATTTCAATGGAAAATTTCCCATTGACACGAACCGGAAAAATAGAAAGAAAAGCTTTGCCAGATCCCGTAATTTCTGATTTAAAAACGGTTCCTTATGAAGCTCCGGCAAACGATGTTGAAAGCAGACTAGTACACATTTGGGCAGAAGTCCTTAAGCTTGATCCTGCTGTAATTGGCACCAATGACAATTTCTTTGAGTTAGGAGGAAATAGTCTGCAGGCTGTGGTTTTAATTAACAAAATAAACAAAATATACAACACGGTATTTTCTATCACAAATCTATACGAGA
This sequence comes from Flavobacterium sp. 22659, assembly GCF_052044235.1. Classification (NCBI taxonomy): domain Bacteria; kingdom Pseudomonadati; phylum Bacteroidota; class Flavobacteriia; order Flavobacteriales; family Flavobacteriaceae; genus Flavobacterium; species Flavobacterium sp. 22659. The sequence goes on along the minus strand of NZ_JBQEMU010000014.1, from coordinate 111,381 downwards.
CCTTAACTATAAAAGGATTAGCAGTGCTGCTTAATTTCTATTTAATTCAGAAAAACGAATTTGATATGGTACTTCAGGAAGAAGATCAAGATGAAATTATTCTGTAAAGTTTCTAAAGACCAAAATAATCATTAACAAATAAAATAAAGACCCGGCAATGCTGGACTTAAATCAATTTTTATGAAAAATGACATCTTAAATAAACTTCTTTCTCTTGGAGTTCAGCTGAAAATAATTGATGGTAATCTTAAAGTAAATGCCCCAAAAGGAGTATTGACAAAAGAATTATTAGAAGAAATTAAAGAATACAAGGCCTATTTAATTAGTTTAATATCCTTTAATACATCTATTCCCAAAACTGAGATTAAAGAAAATTACGCCTTAACACCAACTCAGTATTTTATGTGGTTTACACATGAACATTTGGGCGGAAAAAGAGCATATAATATAACATCGACATTAAAACTGAAAGGAAAGCTGAACGAATTTCTTCTTGAAAAAGCATTTCAGAAGGTTATAACACGTCATGAATCGCTTAGAACAGTTTTTAAGAAAGACGAGAATGATCAGGTTCAGCAGCATATTTTATCATCAGATGAAGTTCATTTTAAATTACAAAAGGCAGCATTGCAGCATTTTTCTGTAGAGCAGCTTCATAACCGCATTAAGTTAGAATACTTAAATACATTCGATCTGGAAAAAGGACCTTTGTTAAACGGTACTTTGTTAAAAACCAGCGAAGAAGAACATATTTTAGTATTTGTATTACATCATATTATTGGCGACGGATGGTCATTACAGCTGCTGACTCGTGAGATTATGCTTGTCTATAATAGCTTGGCAAGTGCTGAAGAAGTACAATTGCAAGAACTGCCAATACAATACAAAGATTACAGCGAATGGCTGAATAAAAAGCTTATCAGCGATGAATACAACCAAAAACTTGAGTTTTGGAAAGAACAGTTTAAAACTAAATCTCCCGCTTTGGAGCTAATTATGAATAAACGTCCGGCTGTAAAAACGTATAACGGACGTATTTATAATCACGAATTTTATAAGCAGTTTTTAGGAGAACTAAATGCATTTGCAAAAGAGCAGCAAATGACTCTTTTCATGTTGTTAATGGGAAGTCTCAACGGATTATTTTCTAAATATACAGGCCAGACCGATATTACATTAGGAACAACAGCTGCTGGAAGAGAACACACAGATTTGGAACATCAAATAGGATTGTACTCTAATGCATTAGCCATACGTACCAAATTTCACAAAGAGGATAGTTTCTTGGAGTTGATGCAAAAACAAAAAAATACTCTAATCAAAGCGTATGAAAATAAAGAATATCCTTTTACTGCACTTGTTAATCATTTAAAACCGGCAAAAGATCAAAGCAGATCAGCATTGTTTGATATTATGGTTTTACTGCAAAACCATCAGGGATTAGAAATTAATGACCAAAAAGGAATCAATGGAGTTACAGCATCTGAATATAATGAAATTGAAAGAGGTGTAAGTCAGCTGGACATTAGTTTTGTTTTTGTAGAAAAAGAACACGGACTTTCTTTAAGTGTAGAATATAACACAGATATTTATAACCAAGACTTTATTACAGCTCTTTTATCTCATTTTGAGGAATTTGTAAAATCAGGTTTGCAAAACCCAAATCAATCCATAAATGATGTTGAGATTGTAACTGCAGCAGAAAAAAATAAAATCCTGACGGAATTTAATCAGGACAATGTTTCTTCTGAAGTTTCTTTGACCGTAATCGATTTAATAAAATCAGCTGCAGCTGAAAATCCAAATAAAACAGCGCTTGTTTATCAGGAAGAAGAAATAAGTTATAGAACTTTAGATATATACAGCAGTAAATTAGCGAACTATTTACAGCAAAACCGCAATGTAAAAAAAGGGGATTTTGTTGGGATTGGACTGCAAAGAAATTCCTGGAGCATTATAACTATTCTGGCCGTTTTAAAAACAGGTGCTGTATATGTGCCTATAGATCCGGATTACCCTGAAGATAGAAGAAATTATATAGAAAAAGACAGCGGCTGTAAGTTTACAATAACAGCGGCTGTATTAGAAGAATTTAAAAACATTTCGGATCGTTTTATCGGCGAATACAATGCTGAGGTAAGTCCCAGTGATTTAGCCTACATTATATATACTTCTGGATCTACAGGAAATCCAAAAGGTGTGCAGATAACCCACACATCTTTGACAGATTATGCAGTGACTTTTAAAAACTATTTCCAATTAACGTCGCACGACAGTATAGTACAGCAGGCAAGTATTTCTTTTGATACTTCGATAGAAGAAATTTTTCCAATTCTTGTCAGCGGTGGAAGTATGGTGGTTTATGATGGAAAAGGAGATTTTGAAACCCTATTTCGTCTTTGTGAAAAACACAATGTAACAGTTTTGAGCACAAATCCATACGCATTGCAATATTTAAATGCTGCGTACGATCAATTTTATCTTCAAATCAGAATATTAATAAGCGGGGGAGATGTTCTGCAGCCGGATTATATTCATAATTTATGGAATCACATCTCAGTTTACAACACTTACGGACCAACAGAAAGTACGGTATGTGCGACTTATTATCATGTAAACGAAAAACTAAACGCTGTTTCTATTGGAAAACCAATTGCAAACAGACAAGTATATATTATTGAACCCGAAAGTTCTCAACTAGCTCCAGTGGGCATTATTGGAGAACTCTGTATTTCTGGAAAAGGATTATCAGCGGGTTATTTAAATCAGCCTGAACTTACCGCTGAAAAGTTTGTACAAAATCCTTTTATTAAAGGAGAGAGAATGTATCGTACAGGCGATTTAGCATACTGGCTTCATGATGGAAATATTGAGTATATAGGCAGAATCGACAGTCAGGTTAAGATTCGTGGATTTAGAATTGAGCTGGGAGAGATTGAAACATCCTTACTTCAATATTCTCAAAATGTAAGACAGGCAGTTGCCGCTGTAAAAGAAATTAACGGCGAAAAAGTACTGGCAGCTTATTACGTAAGCACACAGGAAATTGATAAATCAGAGATTCGCAGTTATCTTCAGGGAAAACTGCCAGAATATATGGTTCCTGGTTTTTATATTGCTTTAGACGTTCTTCCGTTAACACCAAATGGCAAAACGGATAGAAAAGCGCTTCCTGAAATAAGCGGAGAAGACCTTATCAGAAAAGAATATGCAGCTCCAAGAAATGCCGCAGAGCAGAATCTGGCTCAAATCTGGCAGGAAGTACTTGGCGTAGATCAGGTTGGTATTACGGATAATTTTTTCGAACTCGGCGGACACAGTCTTGTTGCGGCACAGGTCATTAACCGAATCCAAAAACAGTTAAACAAAAAAGTTTCCTTTAAAGATTTCTTCTCAAACCCAACTATAGAAGCCTTGTCAGCAAGATTGAGCGATGCCGGTTATGTATCTATAACACCCGCGCCAATTCAGGAAAGTTATCCGCTGACAGCTTCACAAAACCGACTTTGGCTTTTGAGCCAGCTTGACGGCGGTTCTCTGGCTTATAATATTCCGTTTGCTTTCGAATTATCAGGAGCTTTGGATAAGGATAATTTCCAGGCCTCATTAAAAAAAGTAATCGAGCGTCATGAAATATTAAGAACCTATTTCAAATCAGACGAATCAGGAGTAGTCCGCCAGCATATTTTACAAGCAGATTTAGTTAATTTTAAATTGATTGAAGAAGATTTTACTCAAATCGATAATCAGCAGAAATCTGTATCTAATTATCTGCAGCAGCAAAACCATATTGCTTTTGATTTAGAAAAAGCACCTTTGCTTCGTGCAGGACTTGTAAAGCTTGAGGAGCAGAAACATATTTTCTTTTTAACGATGCATCATATCATTGGAGATGGCTGGTCGCTTGAACTGCTTATTTCTGAGGTTGTTAAAATTTATAATGCTCTAAATGAAGGAAAAGATGCAGATCTTCCTGTATTGAACATTCAATATAAAGACTATGCAGTCTGGCTTTCTAATGAGCTTGAGCAGGAAAAGCACCTTGTTTCTAAAGAATTCTGGATGAAGCAGTTTACAGGTGAAATTCCAGTATTGGATCTTCCTAGTTTTAATAAACGTCCGTTATCGCAGAGTTACAAAGGCGATAGTGTAAGTCATACATTTTCGCAGACTTTTTTATACAAATTAAAATCCTATTCAAAAACTCAGGATGCCACCTTGTTTATGACTTTAATGGCAGGAGTAAAAACACTTCTTTATCGTTATACAGGCCAGAACGATCTGGTTATCGGGACACCTATTGCAGGCAGGGAACATCCGGATTTAGAAAATCAGGCTGGACTTTACCTCAATACACTTGCCATAAGAACACAGCTTAAGGAAAAATCACATTTTGCATCAATTTTAAATCAGGAAAAAGAAACGTTGCTCGAAGCTTATCAACATCAAAATTATCCTTTTGATGAACTTATCGGGAATCTGAACCTAAAGAGAGACATGAGCCGTTCCGCATTATTTGATGTCATGGTGGTGCTGCAAAATCAGTCTCAGCTTCAAAATCTTTCCAGCGGAGATGCATTAACAGGGCTTCAGATTAAGAATTATGAGTTTAAAAATAATACTTCACAATTTGACGTAAGTTTTGTTTTTGTTGAAAAAGAAGAAGGGCTGTCTCTTACAATTCAGTACAATACAGATCTTTATGATTCACTTTTGATCAAAAGAATATCTGCTCATCTGGAAAATTTAATGACTCAGGCATTAGAAAATCCTTCTCTTGCAGTTGAAGAACTGTCCTATATTACTCCAGATGAGAAACTTCAGGTAACAGAGACTTTTAATGCTACTGCTGCCGAATATTCTCGTGATAAGACTATCATAGATAAATTTGAAGAACAGGTTTTAAAAACTCCGGACCAAACCGCTGTTGTTTTTGAGGAAACAGAACTGAGTTATCAATCTTTAAATGCACTGTCTAATCAGCTTGGAGGTTATTTGAGAAAGCATTATGATATCCAGCCTGATGATCTAATCGGAATTAAGCTTGAGAGAAGCGAACGTATGATGGTGGCAGTTCTGGGAATTTTAAAATCAGGAGGCGCTTATGTTCCAATCGATCTTGCTTACCCGCAGTCTAGAATTGAATACATTGAAAAAGACAGCAGCAGCAAACTTATTATTGATGAAAAAGTTCTGGAAGCATTTTACAAAGAAAAAGATGAATATTCGACATTAAACATTGTCAAAAACAATACTCCGTCAAATTTGGCTTATGTTATTTATACTTCTGGAACTACCGGAAATCCTAAAGGGGTAATGGTAGAAAATAGAAATGCGGCAACTTTAATTGACTGGTCAAAAGAAGAATATGCTAATAGTGTATTCGATATAGTTTACGCCGTTACTTCGTATTGTTTTGATTTATCGGTTTATGAATTTTTCTTCACTTTAACAACCGGAAAAACATTGCGAGTACTAAAAAATGCATTAGATATAGAAACCTATATCAATAATGATAAGAATGTATTATTGAATACTGTTCCTTCGGTAGTGAGAAAATTATTAGAAGACAAAGTTTCTTTAAAAAACATTAACGTGCTGAATATGGCAGGAGAAATCCTTCCGACTGATATTATCGATAAGCTGCCTTTAGAGATCATGGAAGTAAGAAATCTTTACGGTCCGTCTGAAGATACAACATATAGTACGAGCTATTTAATAACTTCAAAAGGAAACAGAACAATTTCTGTCGGACGTCCAATATCAAATACACAGGCATGGATACTGAACGAATCTCTTTTACCTGTTCCTGTTGGTATAGCAGGTAAATTATATCTTTCAGGAGAAGGAGTTACAAGAGGATATTTAAACAAGCCAGAACTTACTGCTGAAAAGTTTGTTAATAACCCTTTTGTTCAAGGTGCGGTAATGTACGATACAGGCGATCTGGCTTATTGGCTTCCTGATGGGAACATAGAATTTTTAGGAAGAAAAGATCATCAGGTTAAAATTCGTGGTTTTAGAATAGAATTAGGAGAAATTGAAACCGCAGTTTCTAATTATTCAAGTACTGTAAAACAAGTTGTTGTTGATACAAAAGAAATAGAATCAACTCAGGTTTTAGCGGCTTACTATACAGCCTCAGAAAATGTCAACAAAGGAGAATTAAGAAAACATCTTCAGAGTGTACTGCCAGAATTTATGGTTCCCGGTTATTTCATACAATTAGAAAATATGCCATTGACTCCAAACGGAAAAATTGACCGAAAGGCACTTCCCGATGTATCAGAGAAACATATTATCAAAAAAGAATATGTGGCACCCAAAACCGAAATAGAAAAGTCATTAGTAACGATTTGGCAGGAGGTTTTAAAAGTAGATAGAATTGGTATTACAGATAATTTTTTCGAGCTGGGCGGCCACAGTCTTATGGCAGGACAGCTTATTAATCGGGTAAACAAACAATTTGATGTGTCGATTAATATAAAAGAAATCTTCATGTCTCCAACAATTGAAATTCTGGCCTTAAATATAGAAAACACAAAATGGATAGAAGAAACTGTTTTAGAAGATTCTACTGCAAAAATATTAATATAAAAGCATATGGAAATACGTTTATTGATTAAAAGATTAAGAGAAGAAGGCGTAATAGTTAAGATGAAAAACGATCAGCTGGAAATATCGCTGCTATATAATCATATAGAAGATGAGACCCTTCAATTGCTGAAAACGCATAAACTGGAAATTATAGATTATTTATCGACGATTTTATCTAAAAACAAAATTGTAGAAATTCCGCTTGTCAAAAAAGCAGATTCTTACCCTTTGACAGCTTCCCAAAACCGCTTTTGGATTGTAAGCCAGTTTGAAGATGCTTCTTTAGCTTACAATATGCCAATTGCTTTAAAGCTAAAAGGACAATTAGATGTAGTAAAATTTGAACAATCCTTTCTTCATCTTTTAGAAAGACATGAAAGCCTGCGCACTTCTTTCAAAATTAATGAAGAAGGAGATCTGCGTCAATTTATAACTTCTATGCAAGATTTGGATTTTAGCTTAAATTATATTGATTTAAGTTTAAATGCCGAAACAGAAAAAGCTGTAGAGGAATACATTACAAACCAAAAAGAAATCGTTTTTAATTTAGAGAAAGCACCTCTTGTACGTGTTTCGCTTATTAAATCAGCAGAAAATGAATATGTTTTCTTCATGACTATGCATCATATTATTGGAGACGGCTGGTCATCAGAGCTTTTGGTGAAAGAAGTTATAACAATTTATAACTGTTTGATAGAATCAAAAGAAATAAGTCTGCCAGAATTAAAAATTCAGTATAAAGATTATGCATCATGGTTAAACGAAGAATCGCAGCAGCAGCTTTATAAAAAAGCAGAAACTTACTGGCTGAATCAATTTTCGGGCTCACTTCCTGTGGTTGAATTGCCTAGTTCGAAGAAACGTCCATTGATGAAGACCTATAATGGTGATTTTGTTAACCACCAGTTTACAGTTCCATTTTTAGAAAAACTTACGGCTTTTTCACATAAGCACGACGTTACCTTGTTTATGACTTTAATGGCCGGAATCAACGCACTTTTGAGCAGATATACCGGTCAGCAGGATATTATTATAGGTTCTCCTATTGCCGGAAGGGAACATCCTGATTTAGAAAACCAAATAGGACTTTATCTCAATACCCTGGCATTTAGAACGAAGATCGATAAAGGCTTTAATTTTATTGATTTATTGCGCCATGAAAAAGATGTAATACTAGGCAGTTACGAACATCAGAATTATCCGTTTGATGAATTGGTTGATAAACTCGAATTAAAACGAGACAACAGCAGATCGGTATTATTTGATGTGATGGTTATACTGCAAAGCCAGTCTAAACTTAATAATTTTGAAAGTGGTAAATTAGAAAATCTAGAATTTAAAGAGTATAAACTAAATACTAAAACATCAAAATTTGATTTTGCTTTTTCTTTTACTGAAAAAACAGATTCTCTTTCGTTAGAAATTAATTACAATACAGATATTTATGATGCTTTTTTTGTTGAAAAAATTGCTTCTCATTTTGAACAGCTGATTACAGAAATGATCGATCAGCCGGAAACTAAAATTCTGGATATTGATTATTTAAGTAAAAAAGAAAAACAGCTTATTTTAACGGATTTTAATAATACAGCAGCCTATTATCCGGAAGATAAATCTATTGTACAATTATTTGAACAACAGGCAGCAAAAACACCAGATCATACTGCCGTAATTTTTGAAGATAAAAAAGTAAGTTACCAGGCTCTAAACGAACAGGCCAATCAGCTGGGCGGTTATTTAAGAAAACATTACAATATTCAGCCGGATGATCTTATTGGTATAAAGCTGCAAAGAAACGAACGTATGATAACGGCTATTCTGGGGATATTAAAATCCGGAGCTGCTTATGTGCCCATTGATCTCTCTTATCCTCAATCCAGAATTGAATATATAGAAAAAGACAGTAACTGCAGGCTTATTATCGATGAATCTTTTTTGCAGTCATTTTACGAGGAACAGCATAAGTATTCAGTTGTAAATATTGAAAACAGGAATACTCCAAAAGATTTAGCTTATATAATATATACCTCTGGAACTACCGGAAACCCTAAAGGAGTTATGGTAGAACATAAAAATGCAATAGCACTGGTAAACTGGTCAAAAGAAGAATATGCCAAAAGCGCATTCGATATGGTATACGGAGTTACGTCATATTGTTTCGATTTATCAGTTTATGAATTTTTCTTCACGCTGGCAATTGGAAAAACATTACGTATTTTAAAAAATGCACTGGACATAGAAAACTATATAAATACAGATAAAAATGTCCTGCTTAATACGGTTCCTTCTGTAGTTAGAAAATTATTAGAAGATAAGATTTCATTAGAAAACATCAAGGTCATTAATATGGCAGGAGAAATTCTGCCGACAGATATTGTGGATCAGCTGCCAATAGAAAAAATGGAAGTAAGAAATCTTTACGGCCCGTCTGAAGATACCACTTACAGTACCAGTCATCTTGTAATTTCAAAAACAAACAGAACTATTTCTATCGGGCGCCCAATGTCAAATACACAGGCCTGGATTTTAAATGAATCTCTTTTACCTGTTCCTGTTGGCATATCGGGTAAATTATATCTTTCCGGAGAAGGAGTTACAAGAGGTTATTTAAACAAACCAGAGCTTACTGCCGAAAAGTTTGTTACTAATCCTTTTATTGAGAATGAAAGAATGTATGATACCGGCGATCTTGCTTATTGGCTTCCTGACGGAAACATAGAATTTTTAGGAAGAAAAGATCATCAGGTTAAAATACGCGGTTTCAGGATAGAATTGGGAGAGATTGAAGCGGCTTTGCTTCAATATTCAACAGATTTAAAACAGGTGGTTGCAGCCGTAAAAGAAGTCAATGGTGAAAAAATATTAGCAGCCTATTATATAAGCACAAAAGAACTGGACAAATCTTCCCTTCGTGCTTTTCTTAAGGATAAACTGCCAGAATATATGGTTCCGGGATTTTATGTAAGGTTAGAAAGTCTGCCATTAACACCTAATGGAAAAATAGATCGTGAGATTCTGCCAGGGATTAATGGAGAAGATCTTATTAGAAAAGAGTATGAGGCGCCAAAAAATGAGATAGAAAAGAAACTAGCTGAAATTTGGCAGGAGATTTTATCTTTAAAAGAAGTAGGAATTCATGATAACTTTTTTGAATTAGGAGGACATAGTATGAAGGCTATGAAACTGATTTCGAAAATTAAACAAGAATTTAATATAAATTTTAAGATAAGTGAAATCTTTATCCATCCTACATTATTATCTCAGGCTGAGCAAATTGTTTCACAAGAAAAGAATTTTAACGATACCATTCCTTTATTAAAAAAAGAAACAAGTTATCCTGTTTCATTTGCACAAAGACGATTACTGCCCTTAAGTCAGATAAAAGAAAGTTCTGTTGCTTACAATATGCCAATGAAATTGGTGATAAACGGGTATGATCCTGATCTTTTTATTGAGGCTTTACATGCTGTTGTAGAAAGACATGAAATTTTAAGAACAGTATTTCAGGAAGATGCAAATGGAAACTTCAGGCAATTTGTGAAAACTAACGAAGAATTAGGGCTAAAAATAAAGACTTATGATTTTACTAAAAATCAAAATCCTTATAAAGAAGTATTTGATTATGTTTCTAAAGATTCGCTTGAACCATTTGATATAAAAAGAGGTCCTCTGGTAAGGTTTGCTTTGCTGAAAACAGCTGAAAATACATTTGTGTTTTACAGTAATTTTCATCACATCATTTTTGATGGATGGTCTTATAAAGTTCTTAAAAAAGACATAGAGGTATTTTATAACGCTTTTAAAAACCTTGAAAAGCCATTACTCCCGGATTTGCGTATTCAGTACAAAGATTTTACTGCTTGGCAGTTAAAAACAATAGAAGGTAATGAATACAAGAACCAGAAAAATTTTTGGCTCAATCAGTTTCAGGGAGAAATACCACAGTTAAATCTAAGTTTTGCTGATAAGAGACCTAATTTTAAAACTTACAATGGTTCTATGCTGACCTATTTAATTAAAGAAGAGAATTTTGAGAGTTTTGTAAAATTAACCAATACTACCGGAAGTACACCTTTTTTAAATCTGCTTGGTATTGCAGCTATGGTCTTATACAAAAATTCTCTTCAAAAAGAAATAATAATCGGAAGCCCGGTTTCAGGAAGAGTTCACCCAGATTTAGACGATCAGGTTGGATTTTATGTAAACACACTTCCATTGCGAATATTTTTAGAAGAAGACAAAACATATCAGGATTTTATAGAAACTATTAAAGAAACTGTGCTGAGTTGTTTTGATAATCAGTCTTATCCATTTGATATTTTAACAGAAGACCTAAATCAGGGCAGGGATTTGTCCAGAAGTCCGCTTTTTGATGTCATGCTTAATCTAAACGAGTACGAGGTAATTAACGAAAGTTCTATTAAAGCAGGTCAGTATGCAGAAGAAGAGACAGCCAGTAAGTATGATCTTTTACTTGAATTTGACTTATTTAAAGATAATCTGCAGTGCCGTTTTACTTACAATACTGATTTATTTGAGAAAAAAGATATTGAAAAATTGATTCAGGAATTTGAAAAATTACTAGAAACAGTATCTCAAGACCAGCAGTATCCGCTTATAAATTATTTGAATTTGATAATGAGCCAGGAGGAACTTTTGGAACAGGAAGATTTCTTCAGTGCAATTATTTCTGAAATCAGCGAAGAGTTTTAAACCATTTACTAAATGAAAAAAATAATAAAATGAAAAACACAAATAGAGTAGGAATAATAACCGGCGCAAGTTCAGGCATAGGCAGGAATACTGCATTACGTATCGCTTCTGATGGTTTTAGAATTGTTTTAAACGGACGAAACGAAAAAGAATTGGATTTATTAAAACAAGAAATAAATACAAAAACCGGAACAGAAACAGCCATTGTTATTGCTGGTGATGTTACAAATAAAGAAACCCTCGAAAAATGTATTAAGGCTTGTTACGAAAATTGGAATGTAAGTCCAACCCTTTTTGTAGCCTGTGCCGGAAGAGGGCTGCCGGGAACATTAATTACTTCAGATGAAATGCAATGGGAAAATCTATGGCATATAAACGTTCTTGGCTTGCAGCATCAGTTAAAAGCAATTTCTCAGGTTATGATAGCCGAAAGAGAAAAAGGCTCAGATACCGAAACCCCTTCAGATATTGTAGTAATAGGTTCAACGATAGGAAGAAATGTTTCTCCATTTAACTCTGTTTACGGAGCTACAAAATTTGCAACTCATGGTTTAACAGAAGCCCTGCGAAGAGAATTAGGACCTAAAGGAATCAGAGTTACGTTGATTGAGCCAGGTTTGGTTTCGACAAATTTTCAGGAATCTGCAGGTTATGATATGGATTGGTTCGAAAATTACTGTAACGAAATCGGGCCGGTGCTTGTAGGCGATGATGTAGCAAAAGTTGTTCAGTTTTTGGTTCAAATGCCCGGAAATGTGCATTTAGATAATATTTCGATCAGGCCGACAAGACAGTCCTACCCATAATTCAATTTAATTATTCATTTGACATTTTTTGAGATGATACAAGAGCAAAAAAAATTAACCGATTTATTTGAGCATATCTCAAATAATTATCCTGATCGTATTGCGATTAAGGACAGCAGTAATCATTATACTTATTCTGATTTACAAAAATCTGCACTAAAACTGGCTGCAAGATTAAAAAACAGTGGAATAAAATTAAATGACAGAATAGGTCTTTTGACTAAAAAAGATACAGCTACTATATTGTTGTTTTGGGGAATTGCTTATGCAGGAGGAATACCAGTATTGTTAGATGATGATGATGAAATCCTTGTACTTAAAAATAAATTAAAATCTTCACAGCCAACTTACATTATTGTGAGAGATTGGGATAATGATAAAGAAGAAATGTTGTCCGAAACTCAAATTCTGCATGAATCAGAACTGCTGGAAAAACTAGAAGAGCAAGAACTGTTAAACTCATATACAACAGGCGAAATATGCTATATGATTACAACAAGCGGTACAACAGGTCTGCCTAAAGTAATTAAAATCTCGCATGATAACGTAATGCATTATGTCAGCAATTTGTATGAACTTTTAAAAAGCCCGGACCAGCTAAATGCAGCACACGTTACCAATTTTTCGACAGATTTAGGACATACCAATTTTTTATTGTCTTTAATCTCCGGCGGAATGCTTTATATCTTTAACAGAAATGAATCACGAGATCCTTCCATTTTTAATTCTGTCTTAAAAAAGGAACAAATCAATTTTATAAAAACCACTCCTTCTCATATAGAAGTTATGCTTCCTTTTTTAAATTTTGAAGCAGATTATAAAATCGACTTTTTAGTTTTGGGAGGAGAAAAACTTCCATGGAAACTCGTTAGACAAATTAAAGATCTAAAATTCTTTTCATCTATACTAAATCATTATGGACCAAGCGAAACCACTGTTGGGGCTCTGGTATATCCTGTAACAGAAACATTGGGAACAGAAAATAGTGTTCCTATTGGAAAACCTATTGGAAAAGGAAATGCTTATTTGGTTAACGAAAAAAATGGAAAAGGCGAACTGTACATCGAAGGGCCAGGTGTTGGAATAGGATATTTTAATAATGATAGTGAAACACAAGAGAAATTCTTTTTTAATGAAAAAACAAAAAACTACGGATACAAAACCGGAGATATCTGTAGTATAGACAGCGATGGAAATGTTGTATTTCTAAAACGAAATGATAATCAAATTAAAATAAGAGGACACCGTGTTGAACTGGATGAAATCGAATCGGTATTAAATAAACATCCAAAAATTTTATATTGCAGGCTGAATACATTTTATGAAAATGAGACTGCTAATATAGAATGCTTTATAAAAATAGCTAAAGAAGAAAGTCTAAAAAAACAAGAATTACTGTCATGGCTTAGTAAACTATTGCCGGATTATAAAATCCCTGCACATATTTATATTCAAAACGAAGTTGTTTATACCGGAAACGGAAAAATTGATTTTAAAACCTTAAGAAAACAGCATTCTAATAAAAGTGCCAAACGACTTAAAGATCTTGATTTAAACAGCTGGGAAGATAATGTATTATATTGCTGGCAGGAGATATTTGGGCTGGGACACAGTAACAAACATTTTTTAGATTCTGGCGGAGATTCTCTTAGTGCAATCAAATTTGTGGGCAAATTACAATTAAACGGATTTGATGTGAACCTTACAGATCTATACGATAACCCTTATTTGGATCATTTTATTGCGTTGAAAAAATCGCAGAAGAATTCTTTAGAAAATAACACTTTTGAATCTTCAGATTTAAAATTTACAAGTTCTCAATTATCATTTCTAAAAAATGAGTCATTAGATATAAATCCTTATACACAGACTTTATTGTTTGATATAGAGGGAGATATTAATGCCCAGTTATTAGCAAAAGCGATTGAAGAATCCTTAAAATCTCACGAAAGTTACAGCTTGAAATTTATAAATGCTGCCGGTGATTATCTGCCGGAAAATAACATAAATCTAACACAGCCTTTGGTTGTCTATAATTTAAATTCAGATAAATTATTTACAGATCAGCTGCTGCAGATTACTGGAGATTTGGTCAATAATATTGATGTAGAAAAAGGAATTTTGTTTAAATCGGCTTTGATTACAGATACGGCTAAAAATCTGAATTATTTATTTTTTGTAAGTCATCACCTCATTACCGATGCCATTTCATGGAATACTTTGTTAGAAGAAATTTTATGGAGATATGAATCCTTAACTATAGAAAGAGTTTTACCTGTAAATAAAGAACAGATTCAGAATCATTTTTATAATAAAACCGAAAAATTGGCACAGCCAAAACTTCGAAAACCTTTAGGCATCAGTAATAAAATAAAAAGAATTCCAATAAGTAAAAGCAATACAAATTATTCGAACGCTGTAATTTCAGTTGTTGTTGCTGCTGAATATGCTGAAAAATTAAAGTATTTAGAAACCGAATCGGATAGTCATTTAAAACTTCAGGACTTTTTCCTGAATAGTTTTATTAGTTCTCTTTTTGATTTTTACAATACTGGAGAGTGTACTGTTGATATGGAGTTTCACGGAAGACCAGAAGAAAATGAAGGAATAGATTTAAGCAGATCTGTTTCATGGTGGTCCACAACGCTTCCTGTAGATTTTGACGAAAGCCATAGGTCTGTTCAGCTGCTGAAAGAATTCATGGATCCTATTACAGATTATGCTAATAATATTAATTCCTGCCAGGAGATTTTTTCAAAAAAAGCAGAATTAAAGGCTGATATTCGATTTAATTATTTAGGAAAATTTCCAGAATCATATGGCAATTCTTCTTTAAAACTGACTCCGTCGCATTATACGACCAGCCCTACGAGATCAAACAAGAATAATAATGAATATAAATTATTCTTTACAGGAAGATTTATTGGCAGTAGTTTGATTTTTGATATTCAATACAATACCGCTTGTTTCACTAGTCAGGAGATACACAATATGATCAATCTCTTTTTAAAATATTTGGCAGCTTATACTGACTTTGGAAAGAACAAAAAGTTAGGCGATTTTGCTCAGCTGTATTACAATAATGTTTGTACAGTTGGAAAAACAATGTTGAATTTTCCAATTAATAAAACAGCGAAAAAACAAAACAAAACGGTTTTACTAACAGGAGCAACCGGCTTTTTAGGATCGAGTGTTTTAAGGGATCTGCTTTTAGAAGATGCTGAGGTATTCTGCCTCATTAAATCGGAAAATTTATATAATGCGAAACAAAAACTAAAAGATACTTTAGATTTTTATTTCCCAGGAGAAATGCTTTCGGAGAAAATCAACACGAATATAGTATTGGGAGATTTGTCTAAAAGATATTTAGGAATGGACGATTACAATTATCTTTTAAATCATATAGATGTTGTAATTCATTGTGGTGCCAATGTAAACCTTGTAAAATCATTTGATGATTTAAATGATACAAATGTCTATGGCACAGAACAAATTATATCTTTTGCAAAACAAGGCAGAGAAAAAACACTGCATTATATTTCAACCCTGGCAGTCAGCGGTTATACAACAGCTTCTGTACAGGATTTTTCAGAACATCATTTTGATATTAATCAAAAATTCTTGTCTGGATATGAAAAGTCAAAGTTTCATGCCGAAAAAATTGTAAGAACAGCTTTTAGTGAAGGACTAAAAGGTAAGATCTATCGTGTAGGACATATTGGAGCACATTCTGTAACAGGTAAATTTCAAAAAAATGCAACAGATAATAGGGTTATTCAGGTCTTAAACGGAATCATTTCGCTAAATCAGATTCCAGCTTCTTATAACGAAAAAATCTCTTTTTCTTACGTTGATGTTATTTCTAATATAGTTTCATCGATTGCATTACAAAAAATTGAGTGCGATTTAGATTGTATACATTTAGAAAACACGGCCTATTTCTCAATTAAAGAAATTGCTTCAATGATGAACAATATTGGTTATCCATGTAAAATAGTTGACGATGCAGTTTTTAACAATGAAGTAATTAATTTTAAAGGATCTGAAAAAGAATCCGAATGTATTTATGGCTATAATATTTGGGTTAACCGATATCTTTCACAAAAAAGAAATGTAAGATACTTAAGTAATGACTCCAATGAGATTTTTAGCAAATATGGTATTGTTTTTCCAAAACTATCAAATAGCTGGTTAAAAAAACTAATTGTTAATCAGCTCGAATCTGAACCAATTAAAGAAGTTAGTTTATATTAGAAATCAGGTACTTTTTGAAGTATCTAAAACAACAAAATTAGGGGTTGGCTTTTTAATTAAAGTCAGCCCTTTTTTTTGTATTAAAATTCATCACGTTTAAAAAAATCTCTTTTCCGTAGTCTATAAAATTAAATAGAAAATGAGATTAAAGTTGTAGATGCCTTATTTTATTGGGATTTAGCTCTTTGTTGAATTTTTAAGCCCGTAATTATTTTACGAAAAATCCGTAATATTTAGATTTATGTTACTGCTACTTTTGAATAAATCAAATTGTTTATTGCATTTGAATCATGAACTGAGACAAAATTCCTGAAGCTTATTTTAAAATGAATCAGCATTGGAAAAACTGGAAACCAAATATAATTTTTGGATTGTTTCTAACATATAAAAAATGCTTCTAATAAATAAAATATATACAAATGAGCAAAAAAATAATTCATACCGTATTTGAAAGTGTAGTACAAAGCCAAGGCAGCAATATTGCTTTGCAAGGCGATCAAGGAAATATATCATATCAGGAACTAAATCAATATTCAAATAAGCTGGCGCATCTTTTGCTTAATAATAACATATCTAGAAATGATATTGCAACTGTTTATTTTTCAGATCCGAGATTACAGGTTATTTCATTACTTGGTGCTTTAAAGTCAGGAGCGATTTATCTGCCAATTGATAAAAAGTACAAACGCAATCATTGGGAAGAATTATATACCACAATACTTCCAAAAGTATATATTACTGCTTCAGAAGATCTTCCGCTGTTACATCAATTCAGTGACTCGTTCGATTATTCTATTCCATTTATCATAACATTATCAATTGATAGTCATGGAGCGTTAAAACATAAATTGTATGCCTATTCAAATAAAGCATACGTAGATGTAACGAGCAAAACTCTTTTATCTGACGAAAATCCAAATTTAGAATTTGGAGAGAATGATCCTAATTATATTTATTTCACTTCAGGTTCAACCGGTAATCCAAAAGCCGTTTTGGGTTGTCATAAAAGTCTGAGTCATTTTATACACTGGGAATCTAAAGAGCTGGGTATAAAAGAATCAGATAAAATAGGATTACTGCCTTCTTTTTCATTTGATGCTTCAATCCAGGCTGTTTTTATGGCGTTGATTAACGGAAGCACACTTTGTTTAATTAATTCTGAAACGAAAGAAGATATTATTCAACTGCAAAACTGGATAAGAAATTATAATATTACGGTGCTTCACATGGTACCAACCTTGTTCAGGATTTTGAGTATTTATTCAGAAGGTAAAGACAAAAATCTTTCATTTCCTGATTTGAAATACATATTACTGGCAGGAGAAAAATTATATAACAAAGATGTTGTAAACTGGAGAGAATGCCACGGAAACAACACAGAAATTATCAATTTCTACGGAACTACAGAAGCTACAATTCTTAGTACATTTTATAGAATAGAACAAGAACTTCAAGGAGAATTATCGGATGTGTTTTGTGTTGGACAGCCAATTTCAAATACTGCCATATTAATTTTAAATAAAGAAAATAAACTTTGCAAGATTGGCGAAGTAGGAAGTATTTACATAAAAACGCCATTTTTAACAAAAGGATATTACAAAAATCCGGAGCTGACAGCTGATAAATTTATACAAAATCCGTTAACTGCTTCAACAGATATTATTTATAAAACAGGCGATTACGGAAAATATGATTCGCAGCGAAATACTATCGTTACAGGAAGAGAAGATGGTTTGGTAAAAATTAATGGGGTTCGTATTGATATTAATACAATCGAGCAGACTATCCTGAAATTAAAGGAGGTCGATATGGTAAAATGCCTTACCTATCAACAAGATTTACTAAATGTAATTTTGGTATGTTTTTATAAATCGGCAGCTGTTAATGAAAACGACATTAGAAAACACTGTCTTGAGTATTTATCTCAATATGAAGTGCCTTCTCGTTTTATTGCCCTTGACGAAGTGCCAATTAATGCTAATGGTAAAATTGATCCGGTTGTCCTGAAAAAAATAATCGACGATACATTAGCTGCAGATAATAATGAAACTGAAGATGAAACTCAAGCTGATGAAACAGAACAAAAACTAATTCAGATCTGGAAAGAAATATTGAATGTTGAAAAAATCAGAGTAAAAGATAATTACCTGTTTTTAGGAGGAAACAGTATTAAACTTATTCAATTAAGACTTAGAATTCAGCAAAATTTTGATGTAGAACTCAGCATTTATGATTTATTTACTAATCCGGTTTTAAAAGAACAGGCAAAACTAATCGCAGAATCGAAGAAATCTGTTTTCGAGGCTATTCCACAAGTACAAGCTCAGGAATATTACAATTTATCTTCAACACAATACAGAATGTGGGTTGTTTCGCAAATAGAAAGCAGTTCTATTGCATATAATATGCCTAGTGCTTTCTTATTAAAGGGAGAAATTGACAAGTTAAAATTCAACGAAGCATTTAAAAATATTATTGAACGTCATGAAATCCTGCGAACTTTTTTCAAATCAAATCAGGATGGAGAAGTTCACCAATATATTACACCAGTAAACGAAGCCGCTTTTGAAATTACTGAAAAGGATTTGTCGCATTTTAATTCATTAGAAGAAATTAAACCTTACCTAATCAGCTTAAACGCAGAACCATTTAATTTAGAAGAAGCACCACTTTTAAGAGCTTATTTAATTAAAGTAAATGAAAATCAGCATGTATTCTATTTTACAATGCACCATATTATTGGCGACGGATGGTCATCATTAATTTTGCTTAAAGAAATAATCAGCACATATAATAGCTTATTAAATGGAAACCAGACTGAATTAGAGGGGTTAAATATTCAGTTTAAAGACTATGCAGCATGGTCACAAAATGAAACCCATTTAGAGAAAAACAAAATTTCTGAAAACTATTGGTTAGATCAATTTTCTGGTGAATTGCCAGTATTAGAACTGCCAGGTTTTAAAAAACGCCCTTTAATAAAAACTAATAACGGGAACAAGATAGAACACGTTTATTCGGCAGAATTTACTAAAAAATTAAAGTCATTTTCAGAAACTCAAAATGTTACTTTATTCATGACTTTAATGGCAGGAATAAATACACTTTTGTCAAGATATTCAGGGCAGGATGATATTATTGTTGGAACGCCGGTTGCAGGAAGAGAGCACCCGGATTTAGAAAACCAGATTGGTCCTTATTTAAATACTGTTGCTATCCGGACAAAACTAGAAGAGCAGGAAACTTTTACTTCATTATTGTTAAAAGAAAAGCAGCTATTATTAAACTCATATCAGCATCAGGATTATCCTTTTGATGAATTGGTATGGAAATTAAATTTAGCTCAGGATAGCAGCCGTTCATTTTTATTTGATGTTTTAGTAGTATTACAAAACCAAAACCAGGTTGCTAATTTAAATATCAGCGAAGAATTAAGCGGTATAAAAATAGAACCAGTTGATTTTGAAAGCAATTTTTCAAAGTTTGACCTGAACTTTATGTTCATCGAAGCAGAAAACTTAAACCTTTCAATTACTTATAATACAGATATCTACGATCAGTTTTTAATTGAAAGAATGTTTCAGCATTTCGAAATTCTTTTAAACCAGTTTACTGCTAATCCTGATGTCGCTGTCAATAAAGTTGATTATCTGACAGAAAACGAAAAAACACAGTTATTGTTTGATTTCAATGATTTGATTGTAGAGTATCCAAAAGATAAAACTATTGTTGAATTGTTTGAGGAACAAGTAATTAGTAATCCTCATTCTGCAGCAATAGTATTTGAAGATAAAAGCGTCACTTATGCAGATTTATCTAAAGAAGTAAATGCATTAGCTGCACAGCTTTCTGAACAAAATGTTGAAAAAGGAGATAAAATTATAATTTGTTTTAACAGCCATATCGAAAAAGCAATAACAGGACTATTGGCTGTTTTAAAAATAGGAGCGGTGTATGTTCCTGTAGATTCAGATTATCCATTAGAAAGAATCCGTTTTATTGTTGAGGATACCAAAGCAAAATTCGTTATTACAAACAGTTTAGATGCTGTTATTTTTAAAGATGTAAATGCAGATATAATTGCATTAGACGAACAAAAAGAATTTGAAAACAGTAAAGAACTTGTTTTTGAAAAAATCAATATTTCAGATAATGCTTATGTGATTTATACTTCAGGATCTACGGGAAATCCTAAAGGAGTAGTGGTAAGCCATAAAAATATAAACGATTATGTTTTTGGATTAAAATCTAAAATTCAAATACAAAAGAATGACTCTTTTGCCTTAATGTCAACATTGGCTACAGATTTAGGAAACACAGTTCTTTTTGGTTCTTTGCTGACTGGAAAAACGCTGCATTTGTTTTCGAAAGACAGTTTAAGAGATGTAAATTATATTCAGGAATATTATGAAAATCATTCTATCGATTGTATTAAAATTGTGCCAAGTTATTGGAAATCATTAAACTTAAAAAGCCAGTCTCCTAACAAGATGATCATTTTTGGCGGAGAAGAGCTGACCGTTGATGTTGTAGAACAAATCAAAAACGAAAAGCCTGCTATTACCATTGTTAATCATTACGGACCTACTGAAACAACTATTGGGAAATTACTTCATGTTGTTGATCTGGAAAATTCATACGATCGTATTCCAATTGGAAGACCGTTCTCGAATACCAATGTATTTGTAGTAGACCAGAACTTTTTACTATGTCCTGTAGGTGTTGAAGGAGAATTGGTTATTGGGGGAGATGGTGTCTCAAATGGTTATTTGAATAATCTGCAATTAACAGAAACGCAATTTGTTAAAGATACACTTCTTCAAACAGAAGCGAAACTTTACAAAACCGGAGATAAAGTAAAACAATTTCCAAATGGTGATATCGAATACTTAGGACGATTTGACGATCAGGTAAAAATAAGAGGACACAGGATCGAATTAGGAGAAATAAGCAGAAACCTTGCATTAATAGAAGGCATAAGCCAATCTATTGTAACAGTAGGACAAAATAACGAGGAGAAGTTTTTAATTGCTTATTACGTTTCAGAAACACAGTTAGATAAAAAAGAAATTCAGTCCAGTCTATCTAAAGTACTGCCAGAATATATGGTGCCGTCGTATTATGTGAATTTAGAAAGTCTGCCTTTAACATCGAATGGAAAAATCAACAGAAAAGCACTTCCTAAAATTTCTGAGAAAGACATTATCCGAAAAGAATATGTAGGGCCAAGAAATAAAACAGAAGAAAAATTAGTTCAAATCTGGCAGGAAATATTAAAAGTAGAAACAATTGGTGTAACTGATAATTTCTTTAATCTTGGCGGACACAGTTTATTAGTTGTTAGAATTATTAACTTAATCAAAAAAGAAATAGGCTTAAATATTTCTGTAAAAACATTTTTTGACAATCCTACGATTGATGCCTTATCAGGACAGTTAAAAGGAAAAGACACAGAATCTTTCTTTATTGAAAAAATTGCTCCTGCTGATTCTTATCCGGTAACGGCTTCGCAAAAAAAGTTTTGGTTAATCAGCCAGTTTGAAGATGCTTCTTTAGCTTATAATATGCTGACTGTTTTTAGACTTGAAGGAAATTTGATTATTCCAAAATTCCAGGAATCGTTTATTCATCTTATCGAAAGACACGAAAGTTTAAGAACTTCTTTCAAACTTAATGATGATGAAGAATTAAGACAGTTTATAACGCCTGTTGAAGATCTGGATTTTAGTATCAATTATGTTGATCTCAGCTCTAATGAAACAACCGAAGAAAATTTAGCCGCTTATGTAGAAAAAGAAAATGCGATTCGATTTGATTTAGAAAAAGCACCTCTGGTTCGTGCTTCATTAATAAAAGCAGCTGAAGGTAAATTCGTATTCTTTATATCAATGCATCACATTATTGGAGACGGCTGGTCATCTGAATTATTAGTTGGAGAAGTTGTTTCTATCTACAATGCTCTTATTCAGGAAAGAGAAGTGAATTTACCAGAATTAAGAATTCAGTATAAAGATTATGCAGCCTGGCTTAACAATGAAATTGAAAAAGAAGGATATAAAATTTCAGAGAAATATTGGTTAGATCAATTTTCAGGAAATCTTCCAACTATTGAACTGCCTGGTTCTAAAATAAGACCTTCAGTAAAAACGTATAATGGAGACTATTTAGGTTATGAGTTTTCAGACAGTTTTTCGCAACAGTTAAGAGATTTCTCTACAGAGCAAAATGTATCATTGTTCATGGTATTAACAGCTGGAATCAACACGTTGTTAAGTAAATATACCGGAGAAAATGATATTGTTGTAGGAACTCCGGTTGCTGGAAGAGAACATCCTGATTTAGAAAATCAAATAGGACTTTATTTAAATACGCTGGCTCTAAGAACCAAAATAAATCAAAAAAACAGTTTCTTAGAATTATTACAGCATGAAAAAGAAGTTATTCTGGGAGCTTACGAAAATCAGCTTTATCCGTTTGATGAATTGATTGATAAACTGCAGTTAAAAAGAGACAGAAGCAAAGCCTTATTATTTGATATCCTGATTGTTTTACATAATCAGACAAAATTAAATATGGAAGATGATGAAAAACTGGTAGATCTTTACATTAAACCTTATGCCTCAACACGTAAAACTTCGCAGTTTGATTTGTCATTTAGATTTTCAGACAATGAGAGACTATATCTTGAAATAAATTACAATACAGATATCTACGAAAAATCATTTATCGAAAAAGTATTTACACATTTTGAAGCACTGGTTTTTCAATTAATAACCAAACCAGAAATAAAATTAGAGCTTGTTGATTTTCTATCTGAAGAAGATAAAAGAGAAATCGAAATGAGTGATTACTGGAAATCGGTTTTCAAAAATGAATTTTCAAATGTTGTATTTCCTTTTGAAAAACAAACTCTTGAAAAATTGGATAAGTCAGGAGCTCAGTTTCAGTTTTCTATTAATGAAGAATTAAAAGAAGGATTAGAAAAATTATCAGATTCAAACAATGGTGATCTTTTTACTTCAGTATTGTTTTCTCTAAAAACGGCAGTACGAAAATATATTGAAAATGATGAGGTTGCATTTCATATTTCAATTCCGGAAGAAGCACCTAATGAATGGCATAAATTGGATTTACCATTTGTTACCAATATCAGTAACGACGAATTACTGCTGGATGTTTACAACGATTTGAATTTTAGAATAACAGAGTTAAAGGAAAATCTTTTTACTGATTTTCAATTGGCAAAAAAAACGGCTGATTCTTTTTATAAACAAAATGAAGCTGCAGTTTTCAATATCAAATATAATTATCATAAAAATCATGATTTTCAGGATTGGATGCAGTCAGAATCAACAGAAGAAAACGAGTTTGAAACAAGTATTATTTTTAAGGAAGAAGCTGCAATTACTCATAATATGTCATTCGATTTTTATGAAAATGAATCTAGTGTTACCTGCGTACTAACTTATAATGCAGATAAATACGATAAAAATCAGGTTGTGTTATTTATAGAAAGATTCAAAATTGTAATGAATCAGATAGCGAATACTAAAGAACAATTCAGCAAGCTGACAACTCGTGAGATCAGTTTTAATTATCAAAAAGAAAAACAAGCGGGGAAAAGCAAAATGCTATTAGAAGAGAATTTCTAAAATCAGTCCTTAAACTATTACAAACAGATATTAATTAACCATTAAATAAAAACAATATGATTAAATCCTTAATACAATCTATGGCAGTATGCCCGGATATGAATAAAGTTTACCCTAAAATTGATTACGGTAAAGGTGTATATGTATATGACCAAAATGGTAAAAAATATTTAGATGCATCGTCAGGATCTTCGGCAGTTTCAAATATAGGACACGGGAGAACTGAAATTGCAGATGTAATTCACCAGCAGGTTTCTAAAATATCTGTTTTGCCAACACACGCTTTTAACTCAGATGTAGTCGAAAGTTATTTAGATCGTCTTGTTTCTTTTGCACCAGCAGGATTTAGCAAAGCGTGGACAGTAATGAGCGGGACTGAAGCGGTAGAAAGTGCAGTTAAACTTGCTTTACAATTTCATCAGTTAAGAGGAGATTTCAACCGATACAAAGTAATTTCAAGATGGAATACTTATCATGGAAACTCAGTTTTTATGCTGGATGTAGGAGGAATGAAAATCAGAAGAGAACTTTACAAGCAGTGGCTTAATAATTTCCCTCACATTTCTCCGGCTTACAATTACAGAAGACCGGAAGAATTAAATGAAGATCAGTTTGTTCAAAGTTTACTGGCAGAGTTTGAAACTACAATTATTGAAGAAGGTGCAGAATCAATAGCTGCTTTTGTGGCAGAACCTGTAATCGCCTCAGCAATGGGTGCAGTACCGCCTCCGGCAAATTATTTTGCAGGAATCTCAAGAATATGTAAAAAATACGGAATCCTTTTTATTACAGACGAAATCCTGACAGGTTTTGGAAGAACAGGTAAAAATTTTGGTATGGATAATTATGGTGTTGTACCAGATATTATCGCTGCCGGAAAAGGAATGAGCGGCGGTTATTTTCCTTTATCAGCCGTAATTGCTTCAGCATATGTTACACAGCCTTTTATTGACACAAAAACGCCATTTCTTGGCGGTTACACTTTTGCTTGTAATCCGGTTGGCTGTGCTGTTGGAAATAAAGTAATGGATATTTTAGAAAGAGAAGATGTTATAGGTAATGCTAAGAGAATGGGAGCTTTGTTTCTGGAAAAACTAAAAGCATTATACGAATTCGAAATCGTTGGTGATGTTCGCGGCGAAGGGCTGTTATGCGGTGTTGAAATTGTTCAAAACCAAAGCACAAAAGAGCCATTTCCGGTTTCTATGGGAATTTCAAAAATGCTGGGCGAAAAAGCAATTAAAAAAGGAGTAGTCCTTTATCCAGGAAGAGGTTCTGTAGACGGGGTTCTGGGAGATCATATTCAAATTTCGCCGCCATTGGTAATTAACGAGGAACAATTGGATGAAATTGTAGATGTTTTAAAAGAATGTTTAAAAGAAGTAATGTCTGAAATTAAAAAAACTACCCTGAGTTATGAAAGTATTGAGTCTTAAGAAAGCTAAAACAGAAGAATTTTTAAATAGATTTTTAAACGAAAATCAAAACACTGATTCGAATACATTTTTTAAAGGAGTACATATAAAATCTGAGAGTAAAACAAACTCTCAGATTGAATTAGACCTGGATGTAAATGATGTTGCCAGAATTCAGGAAATCTGTAATGGATCAGATATATTGATGTATAATTTTTATTCTTGTACTTTAAGTATTCTGCTTCAAAAGTATGAAGAGACATCTATTTTTATTTCACGTTTGTCTCAATTTGAGGATTATATAGAAAATGACCATGAATTTTTTGTTCTGCGTCATCAATTAGATAAGAATGAAAATTTTAAAGGTCTTTTTTCAACAGGTAAAATAGCTCTTTTGGAATCAATTGAGAATAGTTTTGATCTGGAAATATTTAAAGATTCTTTTTTAAACTTTCAAGACTTCAAAAATAAAATACCATTTGGAATAGCTGTAAATGATACTGACAGCGATATTCTGGATATAGCCGGAACTTTATTTGTTTTTGATTTTAAAAGTAACACGCCTTCATTAAAGATTGTATGTAAAGGAGAAATGATAGATAATGATCTGTTGTATCTTTTTGCAGATAATTTTAATAAACTATTAAGCGAAATACTTCAAAATTTATATGAACCAATAAACAAATTAGAGTTTAGAGGAGATAAAGAACAGCAGCTTTTAAATACAATAAATCTGCCGGAAACTGATTTTTCATTAGATAAAAACATTATCGAACTTCTTGCGGAGCAGTGTAAAAACCAAGCTGAAAAAATTGCCATTTCCTGCAAAGAGCAACACATTACGTATAAAGAATTAGATCAAAAAACAAACAAACTTGCACGTTATATTCAGAATGAATTTTCTGCAGGAAAAGACGACCTTTTTGGTATAATGCTTTCAAGATCCATTAATATGGTAAGCGGTATTCTTTCTGTTTGGAAAACAGGAAGTGCCTACGTGCCGGTTGCTGTAAATCTTGGTGATGATGCTTTGCAGCATATTATCGAAAATTCAAATCTTAAAGCTGTAATTACAGATGACAGCAGCGTTTTGGAACAGCTTAAAAGATTACCTATTGACATTCCTGTTATTGATTTAAAGGCTGTTGAACCTGTTTTAAAAGACCTATCAGATCTTCCGTTAAATGTTACAATCGGGGCAGAAGACCTTGCTTATGTAATTTACACCAGCGGCTCTACTGGAAGACCAAAAGGAGCGATGATTGAACATTATGGAATGTTAAATCATATTCTGTCTAAGGTTACAGAAATGAACATTAATGAAGAAAGTGTTGTAGCACAAAATGCACCGCATACTTTTGATATTTCTGTCTGGCAGTTTTTTGCACCTTTAACAGCAGGAGCAACTAGTGTAATATACGATGAAGAAACTATTCTTGAGATTAACGAATTTGTAAACAGTATAGCAAAAGACAAGGTTACATTACTGGAATTAGTGCCTTCTTATTTATTGGAAATTCTCAATTACCTTGAAAATGAAGATAATGAAATTACGCTTCACCTCGATACACTGATCTTAAATGCTGAAACTTTAACCAAAGCAATGGTTAAAAGATGGCTGGATGCTTACCCGCAGATACCAATTGTAAATACATACGGAGCTACTGAAGTTTCTGATGATATGTCGCATTTTTTCATGCAGGAAGTTCCTCAAAGTTATTCTGTTCCGGTAATGAAACAGCCTATACAAAATTTTGAGGTTCATATTCTTGACGAAAATAGAGAAAGAGTTCCAGTTGGGGTTAAAGGTGAAATCTACCTGGCAGGTCCATGCGTAGGAAGAGGTTACTTTAATGATGAAAAACGCACAAAAGAAGCTTTTTTAAATGGACCAATAGAAGGAATCACAAATCAAAAAAGAATATATAAAACGGGTGACTTAGCAAGATTTATGCCTAACGGAACTATGGAGTTCATTGGCAGAAATGACAATCAGGTTAAAATACTAGGACATAGAATAGAATTAGATGCTATAGAGAATATTATGGCTGAAATTCCAGCTGTTAAAAGTGTTAAAGCGATCGCTGATACAAATAAACAGATGATTGTTTTGTACTACGTATCTGATTCTGAAATTGATAAAAACTTTATGGAAGAACAGCTTTTAAACAAGCTTCCTAAATATATGCTTCCATCTGCTTTTATACATATGTTAAGTTTTCCATTAACTAAAAATGGTAAAATTGATAAAACTAAACTTCCAACTGTCTCATTAGATGATTTAGCGGCAAAGGATTATGCTGCTCCTCAAAATGAAACTCAGGAGAAACTGGCTGTTATCTGGCAGGAAGTTTTAAAAATTGATAAAGTTGGAATAACAGATAACTTTTTTGATTTAGGCGGACACAGTTTGCTGGCTGTCAGAGCAATCAATAGAATAAAAAAGGAATTAGGATTAAACACTTCTGTAAAAGTATTTTTTGAAAATCCTACAATTGAGTCTTTATCTAATCAATTAAAAGAAGAGCAGTATAGTCCAATCGAGAAAGCAGGCTTACAAAGTTCTTATCCATTAACAACATCACAGCATAGACTTTGGGTGCTAAGTCAGGTCGAAGATGCTTCATTGGCACATAATCTATCTATGCCTCTTCAATTTAAAGGAGAATTGAATGCTGTAAAATTGGAAGAATCATTCCGCTTTTTGATCAACAGACATGAAGCGCTGCGTACGTCTTTCAAATTTGATGAAAATGGAGAATTGCGCCAGTTTATAACTCCAATTGATGAATTGGATTTTAATCTTAAGTATATCGATTTAAGTTCTAGTACTGAAAAAGAAACAGCAATACAAGCTTATCTTTCTAAAGAAAATGCAGTTGCTTTTGATTTAGAGAAAGCGCCGCTGGTACGCATTTCATTACTTAAATCAGAAGAAAAAGAATATGTTTTCTTTATGACAATGCATCATATTATAAGTGATGGATGGTCGTCTGTGGTACTATTCAAAGAAATGTTAACCATTTACAATTCTCTTGTTGAAGAAAAAGAAATAAACTTACCAGAATTAAGAATTCAATATAAAGATTATGCAAACTGGTTAAATCAGGAATCACAGCAAGAACATTATAAAAAATCTGAAATGTATTGGCTGGACCAATTTTCAGGATCGCTTCCTGTAATTGAATTGCCAGGTGCTAAGAAACGACCTATAGTGAAAACTTATAATGGGAATTATTTAAATTATCAGTTTTCTAAAGAGTTTACTGAAAAATTAAACGCTTTTTCTCAAAAACAAGATGCCACTTTATTTATGACATTGATGGCAGGAGTCAATGCCTTGTTAAAAAGATATACAGGACAAAATGATATTATTATTGGTTCTCCAATTGCAGGAAGAGATCATTCTGATTTAGAGAATCAAATAGGACTTTATCTAAATACTCTGGCTTTACGAACAAGAATAGGCGAAGGTTTTACTTTCCTGGATTTACTGCGTCATGAAAAACAGTTGATATTAGACGGTTATGAGCATCAAAAATATGCATTTGATGAACTTGTAGATAAACTTGAAATGAAACGCGACAGCAGCAGATCGGCTTTGTTTGATATTGTGGTTGTACTGCAAAACCAGTCAAAACTTAACAATTTTGAGAACGAAAAGTTATCAGGAATTGTAATTGAGGATCAAAAAGTAACGCATACAAAAGCGCAGTTTGATTTGATCTTTGCTTTTATGGAAACTGAGAATTTGTTATTAAGCATTGAGTACAATACAGATATTTATGACAAGCTTTTTATAGAAAATCTATTTATTCATTTTGAGAAACTACTTTTATTATTAATTGATAAGCCTGAAAATGAAATAATGGCTGCTGATTATTTATCTAACAAAGAAAAACAGCAGATTTTAGTTGATTTTAATGATATCGAAGTAGGGTATCCTAAAGAAAAAACCATAGTAGATTTATTTGAAGAACAGGCTGCCAAAACTCCGAATAATACTGCATTAGTTTTTGAAAACACAAAACTTACTTATTCAGAACTTAATAAACAAGCCAATCAGCTTGGGCATTATTTAAGAGAGAAATACAACATTCAGCCAGATGATTTATTAGGCATAAAATTAGACAGAAGCGAAAAATTAATAGTTTCAATTTTAGCTGTTTTAAAATCAGGAGGAGCTTATGTGCCTATTGATCCAAGTTATCCTGAAAGCAGAAAAGAGTATATCGAAAAAGATAGTAATTGTAAAGTTATTATTGATGAAGCTGAATTAGAAAAATTTAGTTCAGAAAAAAATAAATATTCAAAAGCTAATTTAGATCAGTATATAAAATCTAATAATCTTGCTTATGTAATTTATACTTCTGGAACAACGGGTAATCCGAAGGGTTCATTATTAGAACATAAAAACGTTGTGCGATTATTTTTTACAGACAAACCTTTATTTGATTTTAATGAAGATGATGTCTGGACTATGTTTCACTCTTACAGTTTTGATTTTTCTGTTTGGGAAATTTACGGTGCCTTACTTTATGGAGGAAAATTAGTGGTAGTTTCTAAAGAATTAGCTCAAAATACTCCAGGATTTGTAGAATTAATCTACAACGAATCTGTAACTATATTAAATCAGACACCTCTTGCATTTTATAATTTTATAGAGTGCGAAAAAGTCTGCCCAAAAAGAGATTTAAAACTTAGATATATAATTTTTGGCGGTGAGGCTTTAAATCCGGCAATGCTTTCCAGCTGGCACAATAAATATCCTGATGCTAAATTGATAAACATGTATGGTATTACAGAAACTACTGTGCATGTAACTTACAAAGAAATAGGAAAAAAAGAAATTGATTTAGGACAGTCAAATATTGGTAAACCAATACCAACACTAAGCTGTTTAATTCTGGATGAATTTAAAAATATAGTTCCGGCAGGAGTTATTGGCGAAATGTATATTGGCGGTTCAGGTTTAGCAAGAGGATATCTAAATCGCCCGGAACTTACTGCTGAAAGATTTATAGTAAATCCGTTTAACCCAGAAGAAAGACTTTATAAAACTGGAGATCTTGGCAGATGGCAGACAGATGGAAATATTGAATACATAGGCAGAATCGATAATCAGGTAAAAATTAGAGGCCATCGTATAGAATTGGGCGAAATAGAAGCTGTTTTATTGGGATATTCAAGCGATATCAGACAGTTTGTAGTAGATACCTGCGAATTAAATGGAGATAAAATTTTAGTTGCCTATTATGTTTCAGATACTGAAGTAGATAAAGCATCACTTCGCAGCTATATCCAGCAGCAGCTGCCAGAGTATATGGTTCCAAATTTCTTTGTAGCTATGGATGCCATTCCTTTAACCGGAAATGGTAAAGTTGATAGAAAATTACTTCCTGGAGTTATTGAAAGTGATTTAATTAAAACTGAATATACAGCGCCAAGAAATGAAGAAGAAAAAGCATTAGTAGAAGTCTGGACAGAAGTTTTAAAGTATGAAAAAATTGGAGTAAAAGACAACTTTTATAATCTGGGAGGTGATTCTATTAAATCTATCCTGATTATTTCTAAATTAAAACAACGCGGTTATGTATTGAAGATTGATAATATATTACGAAATCCAGTATTAGAAGATCTGGCTCGATTTGTTGTAACAATTACAAATAATATCGAGCAAATCGAAACAACAGGTAAAGTTGAATTAACGCCAATTCAGCATTACTTTTTTGAAACCGAAACCATACCAAACAAAAATCATTACAATCAGTCAGTACTGTTAAAAAGTAAAGAAGAGCTGGAACCATCTGTACTAGAGCGTTCAATTGCTTCTTTAGTAAAACATCATGATGCTTTGCGAATGGTTTATAAACAAACAAATACGAGCTGGGAACAGTTTAATGAAGATGCTTCAGATGTTCATTATAAAATTAATTTTTATGATTTAAGAGAAGAATCAGATCAATTATCTGCTTTAAACAAACTAGGAAATGAGCTTCAGTCTTCATTTGATATCAGCTCAGGAGTTTTGGTTCATGTGGGGCATTTTAGAATGTCTGACGGAGACAGACTGGCTTTAATAATTCAGCATTTAGTTGTCGATGGCGTATCATGGCGTATTTTGTTAGAAGATTTATCAAATCTGTATGATTCTTATAAGTCAGACAGCGAAGTTAAATTACCATCAAAAACAGATTCATTTCAGCGCTGGGCATCCTTGCAGAAAGATTTTGCAAAGAGCAGAGAGATGCAGTTACAAAGAAAATATTGGGAAGAAATCAGTAAAGAACAAGTACCAGTATTATCTACAGACTATGATCAAGAATCTGAAACAGTTAGTATAGATACAAAAAAAGGTTTTGTATTAGATCGATTAATAACAGAAAAACTGCAGACACAGGTTCATAATGTATACAATACAGAAATAAATGATATCCTTTTAACGGGACTAGGTCAGGCGATACAAGAAGTTTTTGATGTTAGCAAGACTGCAGTAAAAATGGAAGGTCATGGCCGTGAAGAAATTATTGATGGAGTAGATATTGGTCGTACGGTTGGCTGGTTTACAAGTATTTACCCATTTGTTTTAAATGTGTCAGGAAATAATGCATTGGTTTCTGTTAAAGAATCATTGCGTAAAATTCCAAATAAAGGGATAGGTTATGGTATTTTAAATTATCTGGATGCGCCTTTTGAATCTTCTTTACTTCCAAGTGTTCAATTCAACTACCTTGGAGATTTTGGTTCAAATTCCGGAGAGTCTGATAATGAAACCATATTTGAATTTGCAGGAGAGAGCATTGGTTCATCTATAGATATTAAAAATAGCCAAAGTACTATTTTATTAGATGTTTCAGGAATGATGGTAGCAGGTGAACTGAATATTAATATTGGGTACTCTGCAAAAAAATATTCACAAGAAACAATAGACAGACTTACAGATGCTTATCAAAATAAACTTGTAAAGCTTATAACAGAACTTTCACAAACGAAAGAATCTCAGCTTACACCTTCGGATTTGACTTATAGTAATTTGTCTTATGAAGAATTAGTACAGCTAAATAAAGACAATAACATTGAAGATGTTTACGAGTTATCTCCGTTGCAGCAAGGTTTATACTATCATTGGTTAGTAGACAAAACCAGTCCAATGTATTTTGAGCAGATGTCTTACAGCTTAAATGCAAAAGGATTATCTATTGAATCTGTTAGAAAAGCTTTTAATGAACTAATCTCAAGATACTCAGTTTTAAGAACAGCTTTTGTCAATAATCTTGCAGAATTGCCATTGCAGGTTGTTTATAAATCTGCAGAAGGTCATTTCTCACACGAAAAAGTTGTAAAAAATGATAATGAGACTATTGAAAATTTCATAGAAAGAAGGAAAAAAGAAGACAGAGCATCTGGATTTAATTTTGAAGAACCTTCACTAATGAGATTGAAAGTTTTGGAGCTCGAAGACGATCATTTCGTATTCATCTGGAGTCACCACCATATTTTGATGGATGGCTGGTGTATGAGTATTTTGATTAATGATTTTGGAAATATTATAGATGCCATTTCATCTAATAAGTCGATAGATCAGCCTAAACCTGTAAAATATTCAGAGTACATAAAATGGCTGTCAAAAGTAGATAAAGAAGAATCATTAAACTACTGGAAAAATTATTTAGACGGATTGGAAACAATCATAGATATTCCGTTTAAGAAAAAACAGCCGCTAAAATTCGAAGTTAAACATTTTAATTTTGATATAAATGGAGAACTCTATCAAAGAATCAGTCAGTTATGTCAGGAGATTGGCATAACAGTTAACACTTTCGTTCAAGGAGTCTGGGGCTATTTATTATCAAGATATAATAATACACAAGATGTTGTTTTTGGGTCTGTAGTTTCTGGTCGTCCGGGAGAATTATCCGGAGTCGAAGAAATCGTTGGACTATTTATAAATACAATACCGGTAAGATTGAAATATACTAATAATGATACTCCAAAAGCATTGTTAAAACAACTTCAATCAGAAGCTATAAAAAGTGTCTCACATCATTACATGAATTTGTCTGATGTTCAGTCTCAAAGTATTTTAGGAGTAGAACTGATTAAAAATTTAATGGTTTTTGAAAACTATTTTGTTCAGGAAACTGCAGCTGATACTTCTGAAGAACATCAAGATAGACAAAGCATAAATGTAGAAGAAGTAAAAACCTTTGAACAAACAAATTATGACTTTACGATTATTGTAAATCCATCAAATTCTGAATTAAAGATAGATTTCAGCTATAATTCAGAAGTCTTTGAAAAAGAAGCGATAAAAAATATTTCGCAGCATTTTATCAATATAGTAGAACAATTCAGTAAAGAGGATGATGTAAAATTAGGTGATGTAGTCTATTTAACAGAAGATGAAAAACACAAGATATTAGTAGATTTCAATGATACTGAATCAGCATTTCCAAAAGATAAAACAGTAATTGAATTGTTTGAGGAACAAGTTAAAAAAGCTCCTGATAACATTGCAGTATCTTTTGAAGATTGTATTCTGACTTATCGTGAATTAGATAATCTGACAGATAAAATGGCCGGGTTTTTAACAGCTCACTCAGCTATTAAAAAAGGAGATCTGGCGGCAATTAAACTAGAAAGAAGCGAATATCTGATTGTATCAATTTTAGCAGTCTTAAAAATAGGCGCGGCTTATGTTCCTTTAGATGTCAATTATCCTGAAAATAGAATAAATACTATTGTCGAAGAAACAAAAGCCAAAGTATTAATAGATCAGCAAATTATAAACGATTTTAATTTAAACAAAGAAAATTTATCGGCAGTCAAATTAAATATTGACAGATCTAGTGATGATTTAGCTTATGTAATTTATACATCAGGATCTACAGGTACACCAAAAGGAGTAATGATATCAAACAAAAGTCTGGTTAATTTATGTTTTTGGCATACTAAGACATATGAAGTCAATGCTCAGAGCCGAGGTACATTGTATGCAGGAGTTGCTTTTGATGCATCAGTTTGGGAAATCTTCCCTTATTTAATCTCTGGTGCTTCATTGTATCCTATTCAGGATGATGAGACAAGATTTCAAATAGAAAATCTGGTTTCTTTCTTAAAAACAAATAAGATTACCCATTCTTACATTCCTTCAAAAATTTGTCAGGATATAATAGAAGAAAATGTATCAGGGTTAGAGACCAAATTACTAACAGGCGGGGAAGCTTTAGTTTATTCAAAAGAAAGCAATCTGAAAATCTATAATAATTACGGACCTACAGAAAATACAGTAGTGGCTACTTATTATGATTGTCAGTCGAAAACAGATAAAAATGTTCCTATTGGAAAACCAATATCAAATGTCCAGGTTTATATATTAAACGATAAACTTAACATGCAGCCTGTTGGCGTAATAGGAGAGTTATGTATTTCGGGAGAAAGCCTTTCTAATGGATATTTGAATAATGAAGAGCTTACAAACGAAAAATTCATTGAAAATCCATTTAAATCTGGTCAAAAAATTTATAAAACAGGCGATTTGGCACGCTGGTTACCAGACGGGAATATTGAATTTATGGGAAGAATAGATGGTCAGGTAAAAATTCGAGGCTACAGAATAGAATTAGGAGAAATCGAAAAACAGCTGTTATCTCAGGAAGGAATTAAACATTCTGTAGTTCTTGTTAAAGAAATTAAAGGTGAAAAATGTTTAGTGGCTTATTATGTTTCAGATTATGAGCTTGATAAGAAGATTTTGACCGAAAATCTAAGCAAAATGCTGCCAAATTACATGATACCTGCCTACTATGTACAATTAGATGTTATCCCTTTAACAACAAACGATAAAGTAGATAGAAAAGCTCTTCCGGATGTAGATGATACTGATTTAATCAGAGAAGAATATAAAGCTCCTGATACCGAAGAAGAGTTTAAACTTATTGAAGTCTGGAAACGAGTTCTGGATATAGACAAAATAGGAGTAAACGACAACTTTTTTGCTCTGGGCGGTAACAGTATTAAAGCAATGATGATTATTGGAGGAATTAACAAAACGCTGGGCGTAAAGATAAACTTAGAAACATTCTTTTTAAACCCTACTGTAAAAGCCCTGGCATTAGAAATATCAAACAAAGCCTGGTACGAGTATCAATTGAGTGAAGAGAATATATCAGACAAGATAGTTATTTAATATAAAGTAAAAAATCGTATAAAAATGGAACTAAATACAAATCAATATTATTTAAAATTAAACGTAGCAATTGAATCGTTAGTAGATAAATGGTATGCTTGGTCATACTTAATATCGCCTGCAACTGCAGCAATGAACATAAAAGACAGACATTTAAAAATCATGGAATCCTATATCAAGAATCCTAGTGTACATGCTGCTGCTGTTGAAAATCCTAAAATGTTAGGCGGACCATTTATTGATTATAAAGGAAAAAGAGTAGATGAAATTAAGTCTCTATACGATGAAACCTTAGAAAAAAGAGCTGATCTACTAGAGTTAAGAGAAGCAATTTTAGAACTAAATGAAATATTAAGAAAAGAAGCTAAAGGATATTCTTTAAACCTTTTATATGACAAAGTTCCTGAAATTTTAAAAGGTTATGTTGAGTTATATTATGACCTTAACAATAATCCAAATTTCAGATTTTTTGAAAATTTATTGTATAAAAGTAAATATTACGATGAGTCAGCACAAACGATCTCTTTACAATTAGTAGAAGCAGATGACTCCCGTTCTTTTGTTTTAAGTACGCCAAGATTAGATGACGATAATTTAGTTCACTTAGATATACCATTTAAATCAGAAGTTATAGATGAACTTTTTAAAATGAAAGAAACTCCAAATGATTACAATAAAATAAAACAACTTTTAGGAGTAAGTGATAATCAGGAAGAATTGTTTAAACAATTTTTTACAAAAGAAGCACCGCCAAAATTTACAAAATATAGTGGTTCTGGAGTTAGAACAAGATATTTTGGACATGCATGTGTTCTGGTAGAAACAAATGAGATTTCTATTCTTGTTGATCCGGTAATTAGTTATGACGGATACGAAAAAGAAGTTAACAGATATACAATCAGCGATTTACCGGATCAAATAGATTATGTATTGATAACACATAATCATCAGGATCATATATTGCTAGAGACTTTATTACAGTTAAGACATCGTATCAAACATATAATTGTTCCCAGCAGCGGAAAAGGAAACCTGCAGGATCCAAGTATTAAAATGATGTTTAATGCCATTGGTTTTAACAATGTAATCCAATTAGACGAAATGCAAAATATTGAAATGCATGGTTGTACTATAACCGGATTACCATTTTTAGGAGAACATTCGGATATCGATATTAGAAGTAAATTATGCTATCATATTGCATTGCATAATGATTTAAAAATTCTATTTACAGCAGACTCCTGCAATATTGAACCTAAAATTTATCAAAAAATCCATGAAGTTCTTGGAGATGCAGATGTTTTATTTTTAGGTATGGAATGCGATGGAGCACCTCTTTCCTGGCTTTATGGGCCATTAATGCCGGAAAAATTAGACAGGGAAAAAGATTTATCCAGAAGATTAGCAGGTTGTGACAGCAAGCAGGGAATGTCACTGGTTGATATTTTTAAACCAAGAAATGTCTTTGTTTATGCAATGGGATTAGAGCCTTGGCTGGAATTTATCAGTTCAATTAAATATACAGATGAGTCACGTCCTATTGTAGAATCTAACCAGCTTGTAGCAGAATGCATAGAAAGAGGTATAGATGCAGAAAGACTGTTTGGAGAAAAAACTATTGAGTATAAATAAAAAAGATGCTGAATGCTTTTTCTAATTAATAAATCTTAAAAATAAAATTTGTCATGAAAAATCATATAAATAATCTGCTTAACAAATTAAAGGAACACCATATTTACATAAAACTTAATGATGAGGAAAACATTGAAGTTGCTGCCGATAAAGGTAAGATTCCAGCAGAAATGATTAATGAAATTAAAGAGAACAAAGAAGAGATTATTCTTTATTTAAAATCTTTAAAAAAAGAATCACGAACCAAAATAGAAAAAGCACAGCAGTCTGATAATTATGCTGTTTCATCAGCACAAAGAAGATTGTGGATTGTTTGCCAGAACGAAGAAGCTTCTATTTCATTCAATATGCCGGCCTCTAAAATTTTAGAAGGGGTAAAAAACAAATTGTATTTATTGAAAGCAATAGATTCTGTTATTGACCGACATGAAATACTAAGAACTGTTTTTAATGAAAATGAAAATGGTGAGTTAAAGCAATACATCTTAGATCGAAATACTTTAAATTTTAAAATTGATTATAAAGATTTTAGAAACGAAACCAACATTCAGTCTGCAGTGGCAGATTATATAAAAGAAGATTCATTTAAGCCATTTGATTTAATCAACGGGCCATTACTTAGAGCATCACTTTTGCAGACAGCAGAAGAAGAATACTGTTTTTACTATAACATGCACCACATTATTAGCGACGAGTGGTCGCTGGGCATATTAGAAAAAGAAGTTCTGGCTTACTATGAATCCTATCTTACAGATACAATAGTTAATTTACCAGAATTGCAAATTCAGTATAAAGACTATTCTGTTTGGGAAGATGCTCTATTAGCGAGCGACGAAATGAAAGGGCACAAAGAATTTTGGAAAGAAAATTTAAGCGGTGATTTAGCAGCTTTAAATCTGCCTTCAAA
Source organism: Flavobacterium sp. 22659 (assembly GCF_052044235.1). Taxonomy (NCBI): domain Bacteria; kingdom Pseudomonadati; phylum Bacteroidota; class Flavobacteriia; order Flavobacteriales; family Flavobacteriaceae; genus Flavobacterium; species Flavobacterium sp. 22659. Next base: position 73,216 of record NZ_JBQEMU010000014.1, on the reverse strand, counting down.
TAAAAAGAGACCAAAATTTAGAACATACAACGGCTGTCATTTTCAAACTAATATAGCTCCGGAAAGTATTAAAAATTTAAAACACATAATTCAAAAAGAAGAAGGAAGTGTGTTCATGGGATTATTATCAGTTTTAAAAATACTTTTATACAAGTACACTAATGAAAAAAATATAATTCTTGGCTTCCCAATGGCCGGAAGAGAAGATTACGAGCTTGAAAATCAAATAGGTTTTTATATTAAAACTCTGGTGCTCAAAAATCATCTTTCTCCAGAAGACAGTTTTGTCAAATTTTTTAAAGAAGTTAAGAAAAATACTTTAGCAGCCTTTAAACATCAGGATTATCCGTTTGATGAGTTAGTGAGCGATTTAAACCTAAATCATGATCCGGGAAGAACTCCTGTTTATGATATGTCATTTACGTTTCACGACAGTAGTTCAAACAATTATGCAGAAACGCAGTATAATGTAATTAAAACTCTAGGAACAGGAAAATGTAAACATGATATCGAATTTCACTTTCAGGAAATAAATGACTACGTTTCTTTTTCAATGAATTTTAATACAGATATTTATGAACCTGAAATGATAAAACGCTTTATGGCTCATTACAGCAGCATTTTATCTCAAATTTCAAATAATCCTGAGATTCCTGTTAAAGACATCAGCTTCTTATCTGAAGAAGAAAAACAACAATTGCTGCATGAATTTAATTCTTATAAAGCCGATTATTCAATGCATAAAACAGCAGTTGAATTATTTGACAAACAGGTTAAAAACGCACCAGATAATATTGCTGTTACTTTTACTGACAAGAAACTAACTTACAAAGAACTAGATACATTATCTAATTCTCTGGCTCAAACTTTACAAAATAAGTTTAATATTAAAAAAAATGATTTTATAGGTGTACACTTAACCAAAAGTGAATTATCTATTGTTTCTATTTTAGGAATATTAAAAGCAGGAGGAGTTTATGTGCCTATTGATACAGAATTACCAAGCAATAGAAAGCTTTATATAGCTCAAGATGCAGATTTGAAATTATTAATTACCGAAACTGCTTTTATTTTTGACCTGGATTTTTACCAGGGTGATATTTTTTCGATAGATGTAGAACTGGATACAAATCCGGAAGAAAATATTTATCAGGATGTAAACCTGCTTCCGGCTGATTTGGCTTATGTAATTTATACTTCGGGATCAACAGGAAATCCAAAAGGAGTTATGATAAAACATTCTGGGTTAATAAATACGGCTGTTTCACAAATAGAACTTTTTAAACCTTATAACTGCTCAAATTGGCTGCAATACTCATCACATTCGTTTGATGCTTCGATTTATGAAATTTTTATTTCACTTCTTGGAGGACATTCTTTGTTTATTTTAAATGAAGAAACACGCAAAGATGTAAAATTGTTTGAAAGCTATGTTGTCGAAAATAATATAGATATTTCTATTCTGCCTCCGGCATTTTTTAAAATGCTTGATGTTCAATCTTTAAAAGGATTTAAAGTTTTAATAACAGGAGGAGAATCAGCAGTTTATGATAAAGTAGCAGAGTTTATACAGCACGGAAATTTCTTTAATGCATACGGCCCTACAGAAGTATGCGTTTTAGGTACAATATCTAAAATAGAAAAAGGATCTGAATTATTATCTAAAACAGTACCTATTGGTAAACCTATAGCTAATACTGAAGTTTACATTTTAGACGAATATCTTAATTTATTGCCAGAAGGAGCAATTGGAGAAATTTATATTACAGGTGCCGGATTAGCCAGAGGATATTTGAACAGACCCGAATTAACCGCTGAAAAATTTATACCTAACCCATATAAGGAAGGTGAAATTATGTACAAAACCGGTGATTTAGGAAAATGGCTGGCAGATGGAAATATAGAATATACAGGAAGAATCGACGAACAAGTAAAAATAAGAGGTTATCGAATTGAATTAGAAGAGATAGAAAAACATCTTTCTTTACAGGATGAGGTTAAGCATGCCGTTGTTGTAGTTAAAGAAAATCAAGATGATAAGTATCTGGTCGCTTATTATGTTTCTGATGTTGAATTAGATAAAAGAAAGCTGCAGGCGGCGTTAGGTAAAATATTGCCAGAATACATGATTCCGGGGTATTTTGTTCAGGTAGAATCTATTCTAATGAACACAAGCGGTAAAGTCGATAGAAAAGCACTTCCAGACGTTGTTGAAAGTGATTTAATAAAAGAAGAATACATAGCACCAAGAACATCAGAAGAAAAACTGCTTGCGGCCGCATGGTCTGAAGTTTTGAAATATGAAAAAATTGGAGTAAAGGACAGTTTTTTCAATCTTGGAGGAGATTCTATAAAATCAATCATGCTGATTTCTCGTTTAAAACAACAAGGTTATGTTATAAAAGTAGAACAAATATTAAGACAACCCGTATTAGAAGATTTAGCTAAACTGGTAGAAATAAATACTATTGCTGTTGACCAAAAAGAAGTGGCAGGCGAAGTAGAATTAACACCAATACAGTACTACTTTTTTGAGACAGAAACCATACCAAACAAAAATCATTACAATCAGTCCGTACTGTTAAAAAGTAAAGAAGAGCTGGAACCATCTGTACTAGAGCGTTCAATTGCTTCTTTAGTAAAACATCATGATGCTTTGCGAATGGTTTATAAACAAACAAATACGAGCTGGGAACAGTCTAATGAAGATGCTTTAAACGCTCATTATAAAATTAGTTTTTATGATTTAAGAGATGAATCAGATCAATTAGCAGCTTTAAACAAACTAGGAAATGAACTTCAGGCTTCATTTGATATCAGCTCAGGAGTTTTGGTTCATGTTGGACATTTTAGAATGTCAGACGGAGACAGACTGGCTTTAATAATTCATCATTTAGTTGTCGATGGCGTATCATGGCGTATTCTGTTGGAAGATTTATCAAGTCTGTATGGCTCATATCAATCAGATAACGAAGTTAAATTACCAGCAAAAACAGACTCATTTCAACGTTGGGCATCCTTGCAGAAAGATTTTGCAAAAAGCACCGAAATGCAGTCAGAGAGAATCTATTGGGAAGAAATGAGCGAAGAGTTAATTCCTTTATTGCCATCTGATTATGAACCATCTGCTAAAACCCTGAAAATTGATAAAAGAAATGTCTTTGCATTAGATAATGCTATTACAGAGAAATTACAAACTCAGGTTCATGATGTATACAATACAGAAATAAACGATATTCTATTGACTGGCTTAGGATTAGCAGTCCAGGAAGTTTTTGGAATAAGTAAAAGTGTTGTAAAAATGGAAGGCCACGGCCGTGAGGAAATCATCGAAGGAGTAGATATTGGTCGTACAGTTGGTTGGTTTACAAGTGTATATCCTTTTGTTTTAGATGTTCAGGATAAAACAAATCAAGTTACTGCAGTAAAAGAATCTCTGCGCAAAATTCCAAATAAAGGAATAGGTTACGGTATTTTACATTATTTAGATAAACCATTTAGTAATGAACTAATTCCAAGCATTCAGTTTAATTATTTAGGAGATTTTGGTGCAAATGCGGGAAAAACTGATAATAAAGTTATGTTTGAATTTTCTTCAGAAGGTATTGGTTCATCAATTGATATTCGAAACAGCGAAAGCAGTATTTTATTAGACATATCAGGAATGATGGTTGCAGGAGGTTTAAGCTTATCAATAGGATATTCAAGCGAAAGATACTCAGCACAAACTATTCAAAAACTAAGTGATTCTTATCAAAATAAATTAGAGAATTTAATCGAAACTCTGGCTTTAAAGTCAGTTGAAAAGAAACATACTGTTACTGATACAGAGAAAAAATCTGGATGGTTTTACGGTGATTTAGTTGAATTGTCTCCAAACCAAATTAGATTTTATAAATCTCAATACGCCTGTGTAACTATAAAAGAAACAATGCCTGATTTTGATAGAAATTCATTTGAAAAGAATTTTAGAGAATTTCTTTTAGGCATTCCAGCCTTGTCTATGAAACTGGAAAAAATAGACAATAAAGTTTTTCAGCGATATATCCATCCGGATGATGTAGAAATGGAAATCTTAATTCAAGATGTTTCTTTTGCTGAGCAGGAAGAGATTTTAAAAATAGAAGATAATTTTTTAGGAAGACCTTATGATCTCGAAAATGAAGCACTTATAAGATGTTTGGTTTTACAGCAGGAAGCACATACCAATGATGCCGGAATAACTTTAAAGATACATCATTCATTATTAGATCAATATTCTGTCGATAAAATCTATCAGGAGCTTTGCAGTTATTTTCAAGGAAACGGAAGACTGAATAATTACAATCATCCTTTTGATTTTATAATTAAAAAGAGAGAATTTTTATCATCTGATGAAGGTGTAAAAGAAAGAGAATACTGGAAAGAAACACTCCAAAAAGCACCATTGCATTTTAATGATTCGAAGAATAAAAAAGAATCAGTAAATATAATTCAGGAAGTAACTATTACAAGCGACAGATTCGACGGCATAAAAAAAGCGGCAAAGCAGAATAATCTTCCTATAAGTGCTTTTTTTATTGGGTTTTATGAGATGATTTTAAACGCTCTTAATATCGAAAACAAAGGATTGTACAGTTTCTTAGTTAATGGCAGGGAGCAGGAAATCCAAGGTATGGATCTAAATCAGATACTGGGAGTTACAGATAATGCTCTGCCAATTTCATATCATGGAGATCATCAAACAATGAGTCTGGAATTTATTTTAGAAACGTATATTAAATATCTTCAAAACAGAACGTATCAAAGAATTCCATACGAAACCATAAGACAAGATGTAATGGAAATCTCAGGATATGACATCGACCTGAATGTAATTGGATATTTAAATTTATTTGTTAGAGAAGGAAGTTTAAATTCTAAAAGAGAGATTAACGAAAACGGGAAAATTTATTCTGAAAAATTCCTGGACTTTTATGGAGTAAATCTGGAGTGTGAAATATTTGAAGACGGGATTTTCCTAAAACTAATATCTGCACAGAATATCTATCAGGAAAAGCAGGATGTAATTTCGTTAAATAATTTTCTACAGGACTTATACGAAGGAATTGAAATTAACCAGAATTCCGAAATCAATACTTTTTAGTACCATAAATTTTTATTGTAAGGATTACTATTCATGTTGTTTTTATCAAAAATAACAGCATGAATAGGATGCTTATGGAGTAATAATATTAATGTAAGAGCCAAAACAACAAAGCCAAAAGTTCTCTGTACAAGTAAATAGGGAGAAACTTAATTAAATAAAAAAGAAATGAAAAACACAATATTAATATTACTGATCATCATACCTTTTTTCTCTTTTTCGCAGGTAAAAATAAACGGAACTATAAAAGATGAAACAGGCTTGTTATCTAATGTAAATGTTATTTTGTCTGATGATAAAGATGTTACTGTAAAAGAAATCGTAACAGGGCAGGACGGTTCTTTTGAATTTGATGTTTCAAAAGGAATTTATAAAATAACAATTAGTTATCTGGACTATGAATCTTTTTTTCAGGAGATTTCTGCAGAAAATGATATACAGCTTGAACCAATTATCTTAAAAAGAAAAGAGAATATTTTAGAAGAAGTGGTAATTAAAAACTCGGGCAGTCTGATAAAAAGAAAGCTGGATAAAACTATTTTTTCTGTTCAGAACAGCCCAATAGCAAGTGTAGGAAACGGGTTTGATGCCTTGAAAAGAGCGCCGGGTTTAATTCTTAAAAATGATGAAATTGTTATGCTGGGAAAAAGCAGTGTTAGAATCATGATAGAAGGAAAAATGGTGCAGCTGACAGGAGAAGAATTAAAAAACTTTTTAAAAACTATTTCTGCAACAGATATTAAAGAAATTGAAGTAATCACTAATCCTTCTTCAAAATATGAAGTAGAAGGAAACAGCGGAATAGTGAATATCATTTTTAAAAGATCTAAAAAAGATTCCTGGAGTGATAATATCTCTGCAACACATATTCAGGCTAAATATGGTAAACAATCGCTTAATAATAATTTCAGCTACAGAAAAGATAAAATCAACTTGTCTTTTATTACAGGATATGATTATGGAGATACTTTTATAGACCAGCGTATGGAGATTTATTTTAAAGATTCACCTCTTAAATTAAAAACCCATCAAAAGCAAAATGAAAACAGCTTTTCGACAAGACTTTTATTTGATTATAATATGAGCAGTTATGATAAAGTTGGAATTCAATATTCTGGAGCATTTATAAAATCGAACCTGAAAGACAACATTCATACAGACATTTACAACAGCTCTAATGAAATTGATTACTACTTAAAAGCAAACGGAAATTTAGACGGAAAAAAAGACAACCATTCAGTTAATTTATTTTATGAAAGAAAACTGGATACACTAGGTAAAAAAATCATTTTTAATGTCGATTACCTTAATTACAACCGCGATGTACATAGTAATTTATTGTCGAATAAATACAACACAGATAATGAATTCATGAATGTTGACTTTGCAAACAATTCAAATGTTAATCAAAACATAGACAATTACAATGCAAAAATAGATGTAGAACATCCTTCAGCATTTGCTAATTTTCAATACGGTGCCAAAATAAGTTTTATAAAAACAAACAACGATAATATTTACTACGATCTTATTTCAGGAAGCCCGGTTTTAGATCCTGAACTTTCAGATGAGTTTAATTATAAAGAAAATATTCAGGCGGCCTATTTTACCGGAACCAAAAAAATTAATCAAAAAATAGACCTTCAAATTGGGTTAAGAGGAGAATACACGCAAACAACAGGAGAATCTGAAAAATTAGATCAGATTAATAAAAACGATTATTTTAAGCTTTTCCCAACCGTATTCTTTTCATATCAAAAAAATGAAGACAATGTTTTTAGTTTTAATTACGGACGAAGAATCCAGAGACCTAGTTATTCTTTACTAAATCCGTTGCGTTATTTTGTAAACAGCAATGTCTCATCACAGGGAAATCCAAATTTACAGCCGGCTTTTATAGATAGTTTTGAATTTTCGCATACATACAAAGAAAACCTAAACACGAAGATTTCTTTTATGTCAAAAACAAATGCTTTTGGAGTTGTGTTTAAATTAGATGAGAGTACTCAGGAACAAATAGTTACTCAGGAAAATTTTTATACAAATTATGGCTTTGCATTGACCGAAAATTATCAGCTGCCAATTTTTTCCTGGTGGAAAACAGATAACACTTTGTTCTTAAATTATTCTGTTTCTAATAAAACAAATAATGATGTAAATGCATCTTTAAAAAATGGTCTTGAATTTTATGGTTCAATTAATAACATTTTTACGTTTGATAAAGATGGAAAAATCATAGGAGAACTTAATTTTTGGTACAATTCGCCTTATAAAGATAATTTATTCGAGTATTCACAGGCATCTTCTCTGGATCTTGCATTTACTTATAAATCTATAATAAAAAACATGAATCTTTCTATGGGATTGTTTGACATTTTTAACTCCAGTGTTAGAAAAATGTCTTCAGAGATTAACGGTATAAATCAAAATTACATTTCCTATCCAAGCAATAGATATTTTAGAATTTCTTTAAACTATATGTTTGGAAATGATAAGATTAAATCTCAAAAAAGAAATTTTGGAAATGAAGAAGAAAGAAAAAGAAGTAATTAATCAGTATGTATCATGAAAAACCAGTTATTTTTTTTGCATTTCGCAGGAGGCAGTTCATTTTCGTTTGATTTTCTTAAAAACAAACTTAATAATAGTATTATGTCTATTGCTCTCGAATTACCGGGAAGAGGTAAAAGAATGGATGAAAAACTTATCAAACTAAAAGAAGAAGCAATAGATGATTACTGTCGTCAGATTATCAAATTACGAAACGGAAATCCTTTTGTAATATACGGACATAGTATGGGCGCCACATTAGGACTAAGCGTAGTGGCAAGGTTAGAAAAAATGGGACATTTTCCTGAACAATTAGTTGTTTCAGGAAATGCAGGCCCGGGAGTACGAAAGAAAAAAAACTTTATGACGTATTTATTAGGCGATTCTGAATTTAAAGAAGAATTAAGAGAGCTTGGAGGCGTTCCGGAAGAAGTCCTGAAAAATAACGAATTATACGATTTTTTTGCTCCTATAATCCGGGCTGATTTTGAATGTCTGGAAAAAGATCCCTTTTTAGAAAAAGGCATAGTAATTAATACTCCAATTTATGCCCTGATGGGAACCGAAGAAGAAACATGCAGTGAAATCGAGAATTGGAAAATATTTACAGATTCGGATTTTAGATACAATGTTTTAAAAGGAAACCACTTTTTTATATATCCCCATTCAGATCAAATAGCAATGATATTAAACAAGTCTTTTTCGGCTAAAAAAGGGGATTTATTGACAATTTAAAAATTTTAGAATATAAGGTTTAACAATTAAATTTTAAAGGGATGAATAATATAGCAAAAGAAGTTTATTGTATATCAGATGGATATGTGTATATATTGGGAATAAAAACTAAAATTCAGAACAAAAATGATCTGGAACCTATTATGATTGATGATGTTTTAATTTCAGAAAACCTTTCAATGAAATTTAGATACATATTAGGAAGCTTAAATTTTATGTTTAATGAAACATTATCGGCCAATCATAATATTGAGAAAAAACAATACATAGCAGTCAAAATTGTAAGATTACTGCTAAGGATCATCGAAATTTTTGGAAACAGCATTGAATCTTCAGAAATCGAAAAAATAATCTACCAGCTCGACGCAGAAAGGGTAGAATTAAAAATGAAATTAACGTAACCTTACTTATCATGTTAAAAATAAAAAAACGAGAAATTTTTTATCTCCTTTTATACGCTGTGCCAAACACCTTATTAACATTCTCGATTGTATATATAATCAATAATGTAATGGCAGGAAACAAAGCTTTCCTTACTGACTATATGGGAATTGTGTTTGTGTCTATTCTTGTATATACGTATTTATTAAATGTTATTTTTCAAAAAAAGCTCAATAAGTTTTCATTTAATATGCTTTATGAAAATGAAAAGAAAATTTTCAAACAAATATTAAGCGTTCCATTGCTAAAACTGGAACAATACGGATCGCAGAGATTTTATACGGTTGTCGAAGATTTAAGAACCTTTTCTTTACTGCCTTATACTGTTACACATACAATTAATTCGCTGTTAATGCTTATCCTTTGTTTAATCTATATGTTTACACTTTCGCTGGTATCTGCCTTAATAGTAGTAAGCTTGATTGTAATGGTAGGAGCCTGCTATTTTATTGTAATGAATGCAATGTCTAAAAGAGTAAATCAATTAAGAGAATACAATGATGGATATTACAAATCAGTAGATGATGTTATACGAGGTTTTAAGGAGTTGAAAATTAGTTTTTTAAGAAGAGATAACTTACTGAACAAATTTATTGTTCCAAACAGAGATGAAGCAATGAATCTTGATTTTAGTATAAATTATGTTTTTCTTTCTATTAACCTAATAAGCCAATACGGATTGTATTTTGTTGTATCTGTAATTTTATTTGTACTGCCGGCACTTGATCTCCTTTCAAGAGAAGATGTTATTTCGTATGTCGTAATTATTTTATTTATCTCTGGGCCTATAAACAATATTATCAACTTACAGCAGCTTTATACTCGATTTTTTGTTGCCAATACAAGAATCTCAAATTTTATAAAAGATTTTGAAGTTATTGAAGAAACGGCACCTAAAAATGAAACCCTGAATGATTTTGAATCCCTGAATTTTAGCGATGTTGAATTTACTTATCCAAGCAAAGATGAAGATTCATCTTTTCAGTTAGGACCAATAAGCTTAAACATTCAAAAAGGCGAAACCATCTTTATAGTGGGTGGAAATGGGTCTGGAAAAAGCACCTTTATAAACCTGCTTACTGGACTTTACAAACCTACAGAAGGAAAAATTATAATAGATGACAAAAGCGACAAGGGAGAAAATATACAAGACCTTATTGCAGCCGTATTTACAGATAATCATTTGTTTTCTAAAAATTACGACGATTATACCTTAGAGAATAATAAAGATTATGTCGAATTATTAAAAACAATGGAGATGGATAGAATCATTACAGATGATAAAGATTCGTCTATAAGAAGAAAATTCTCTAAAGGTCAAAGTAAACGAATGTCATTGATTTTTAATTTGTTAGAGAAAAAACCTGTAATGGTTTTAGACGAATGGGCTGCAGATCAGGATCCGCATTTTAGAAAATATTTCTATGAATTTCTTTTGCCAAAATTTAAAGAAGAAGGCAAAACGATTATTGCAGTTACACATGATGATGCCTATTTTCATTTGGCAGACAGAATCATAAAATTTGATTATGGCAATATTGTCAAAGAAATTAAAACTACCAGCAAAGAAGAATTGGCCGAGAATATCTGGGCCTGATAAAAACTAAAGTTTAACCGGTAATTATTCTTACAATCTTTATTCCTATAAAGATTGCAGGGAATTCTCAGCCTAATTTTTTATAAAAATGAAACTTACACTTCCTCAACAAGATGTTTATTTTGAGCAGCTTATGTATCCTGATGATCCTATTTATAACATAGGGGCAAAGATTTCCATTGATGGAGATGTTTCCTATGAAATATTAAATCAGGCATACATCGAACTAATTAACCAGCATGATTCTTACAGAAGCATTATACAAAAATCTGGAGACCAGGTAACAATTCAAACTGTTGAAAATCATGATTCGGTTTTAGAATATCTGGATTTTTCCTGTGGTGAAAATCCAGATTTAGAAGCAAACCAATTTATGCAGGAAAAATTTCAGGTATCTGTTAAATTAGATACCAAAGAATTATTGCACAAATTTATTTTGATAAAAGTAAACGAAAAGCAGCACTATTTATTTTCTGTATATCATCATATTATTACAGACGGATGGGGAACATCTCTAATGTTTCAAAGATTAGTGAAAAATTACAATGAAATTTCACTTTCAGGAAATGTAACCTCTGTTTATACTTACTCTTATCAAGATTTTATTTTAGATGATGAAGCCTATTTGTTATCTGAAGATTATGAAAATGACAAAAACTATTGGAAAAACAGATTTAAGCAGCTTCCAGAACAATTACTCGAAGTAAAAGAAAATAATGGTAAACCTAATCAAAGCAAAAGAAAAGAAATTATTATAAAACGTAACGTTTATAATCAATTAGAGCAGAGAAGCAAAGATTTAGGAGCGACAACTTTTCATGTTATTCTTGGTGTTTTATACCTCTATTTTGGAAAAAAACATCAAAATACAGATTTTACAATTGGGCTTCCAGTCCTGAACAGAGGAAAATCGATATTCAAAAAAACCGTTGGATTATTTATGGGAGTGTCCCCGTTAAGAATTCAATTTGGGTTGGAAGATAATTTTGAAGAACTTATTAAAAATATCAAACAACAGCTTCGTCAGGATTATCGTCATCAAAGATTTCCTTTAGGAAGATTAGTAAAAGAGCTGGGTTTATTTCAGGAAAATGAAAGGCTTTTTAACATTACATTGTCTTATGAAAAACAAAATTATGCAGATCACTTTGTTAATACCATTACAAAGGTAATCCCGCTTTCTCATCATTCTGAGCGAGTAGCTCTGGCAATCTATATTCGCGAGTTTGATGCATTAGAAGATGTAAAGATAGATTTTGATTACAATGTCAATTATTTTAGTCAGGAAGATATTTCCCGAGTTGGATCTCATTTTGAAACATTACTTTCTGAAATCATAAAAAGTACAGAAAAACCGCTTTCAGAATATGAATATATTACGGCAATTGAGAAAAAACAATTACTGGAAGAATTCAATGCAACAGAATTTAATTGTGATTCAGAAACAACATTGCTGGATTCTTTTAAAAAGCAGGCAGCAAAAACTCCAAATAAAATTGCATTAACAGATCAGGAAAAAACATTTACATACCAAGAGCTGGATTTGTTTTCGGATAGGATTGCATTCTTTTTGCAAAAAAAGATTAAAAAAGATGAGCCGGTACCTGTTGCAGTTCTTATGAATCGTTCTGCAGATCTTGTGGCGACTTTACTAGGTGTTTTGAAATCAGGGAATGCTTATATTCCTTTAGATCCTTCATTTCCAAAAGATCGTTTAGAATATATTATTGATCACAGCGGTGTAGAACAGGTAATTTCTACAGAAATTTTAAATCAAAGTATAGGTTTAAACAGGCAGATTATAGACATTGAATTATTGCCAGATGAGGTTTTAGATCAAAAACAAAATGCATTAAAAACTGTGCCTTCTGCAAATACGGCGTATATTATATACACTTCAGGATCAACAGGAAATCCTAAAGGAGTTGCAATTGGTCATAAAGCCCTGCTCAATTTTTTAATCAGCATACAGCAGCAGCCAAAAATTGAAGAACAAGATTATTTGTTTTCAGTAACAACACAGTCTTTTGATATTTCGATTCTTGAATTTTTTGCTCCATTAATCAGCGGTGCAGCGCTTTATATTGCAAGTAAAGAACTTTTAGACGATCCTTTTGCAGTTATAACAGCTTTAGAAGACTTAAAACCAACAATAATTCAGGCAACACCTAGTTTCTTTCAAATGTTATATAATGCCGGATGGAAAGGAAATAAATCGCTGAAAATTTTATGCGGAGGAGATTTGCTAAGCGAAACATTATCTGAAAAATTAAGACAGACCAACGGAGCATTATGGAATATGTACGGACCTACAGAAACAACAATTTGGTCCAGCTGTAAAAATATTATGCAGGCCAATGAAGCTTCAAATATTGGTAAACCTATCAATAATACCCAGCTTTATATTCTTGATTCATACATGAAGCTGCTTCCTATCGGGTCTGCTGGAGCTATTTATATTGGCGGAGATGGTCTGGCACAGGGATACTTTAAAAATGAAGAATTGACAAATGAAAAATTCGTTCAAAGTCCATTTGACCAAAATCAAAAAATATACAATACAGGGGATCTGGGACGATGGAACGAAAATGGAGAAATAGAATTCATGGGGCGCAATGATAATCAGGTAAAAATAAGAGGTTATCGAATTGAACTTGGTGAAATTGAAGCCAGATTAAATCAGATAAAAAATGTAAAAGCATCTGTTGTTGTTGCCCAAAAATCCAAAGAACAGGAATCTTTACTTATTGCTTATCTAATTTTTGAAAATGAAGAATTTAACCCTTCGTTTATTGTCAATATTTTAAGAGAAGAATTACCGGAATACATGATTCCGCATGCCATAATACAGGTAGATGAATTTCCGCTGACTCCAAATAAAAAAATAGACAGAAAAGAGCTTTCATTGCGCAAAATAACAATTCCCAAATCTGAAGTTTCAAACGAAATGCCTGTAACAGCAATTGAGAAAAGCCTTTACAAATTCTATACAGAAGTATTAGAGATAAAAGCAGAAATTAGTATTACAGATAATTTCTTTGCACTGGGAGGACATTCCTTAAATGCAGTAAAACTAATAAATCTAATTAATGAACAACTGCATTATAGAATTACCCTAAAAGATGTGTTTGATTATCCTACAGTTCAAAAACTTGCTAAATATCTTGATAATAAAGAAGTTGTAAAAGATGTAAATATCCAGACTAGTAATGAAGAGCCCTATTATGCAATAACTCCCTCTCAATACAATATTTGGCTGGCATCGCAGCAACAAGAGAAATCGACAGCTTACAACATGTCGGCAGTATTTAAAATTCAGGGAGAACTGAATAAAGCCCTATTCGATCAGATATTTCATGAAATCCAAAAGAAACATGAAGTATTGAGAACAAATTTTATTGAGATAGGAGGGATTCCGCACCAGATAATTACAAGTAAAAAAGAAGCGAATATCTTGATTAATGAATTCTTTTATGATGAAAAACACATAACTGATGCGCTGAATGAGTATATAAATACAGAATTTGATCTGGAGAAGGAACCTCTTTTTAGAGTTTCATTTTTTCACGGAAGTGACGGGCAGTCTTACCTTGTTTTTTCGACACATCATATTATAATGGATGGCTGGTCTTTGGAGATATTAATTGAAGAGTTTGTCAGCAAATACAAAGCCAGAGAAAAACAAGTTATAAAACAAGAATCAGAATTAAAATTTCAGTTTAAAGATTATGCAGTTTGGCATGAAAAAGAGCTGAAAAGTAATCACGAAAAAAACTTTGATTTCTGGAAAAACTATCTCAAAGGATATTCATGGAATAAAAATGTGCCTTTTGATTATGAAAATATCGAAGAAAAAGATTTAAAAGGCAGCCATGATTTTAGGTATGAATCAGTTGAAAATGCACAATTAAAAAGTTTTGTTCATCAGTATAATGTATCACTTCACACTTTTTTGGTTAATGCATTTAATGTCTTGATTTACAAAATGTATGAGAAAGATGATTTTTGTGTAGGAACAGTTAATTCTGGAAGAACAAATTCTGAATTGCATAATCAATTAGGAATGTATGTAAAAACATTACCATTGAGAACACAAATAAATTCAAACCAAACTGTTCTCGAAATCATGAATCAAATGCATCAAAATTTATTATTGATTGATGAACATCAGGATATACCGGCAGTTATACAGTCAAAATTAAGGTTTGATACTTTGTTAGTACTCCAAAATCCATCTTTTGATTATAATAACATTTACATAAATAAAGACCTTAATCTGCAGATAGCGCCAATAAAAGAAGCCTACAGCCGATTACCATTGTTGATCACTTTTACTGTAAACAGCAAAAATTTGACTGGAAATATAAATTACTCGGCCTCAAGTTACAGCGCTGAAACAATTGAATTAATCACATTAAAATACGAAAAAATAATAGCTGAAATTATTAAAAACCCTAACGTTCCTGTAAGCTCATTAGATATCGAATTATCTTTTGAAAAAGAAAGGAAAATTGAGATTGGTTTAAATTTCTAAACAACGATTCTAAAAACAACATTAAAAAGAAATATTATGAAATTAAAAGCGACAATTATCCTTATTCTTTTTTTAGTGGTAAATATTTTGAGCGGTTTACAAGCACAAACTGTGACCTTTGAAAAAAGCGCACCTCATTTATCTCAATTTAAAGATTCTGATTCTAAAATAGTCTGGGGATATCTTAATGTTCCTGAAACCTGGGGATCTGAAGATGGAAAGACCATAAAGATTGCTGTAACTGTTTTAAAGAAAACTTCGAACGAGAAATCTTCAAAAGCAATTGTTTTTATACAAGGAGGCCCGGGCGCATCTGGTATCTCAAATGTATGGACCTGGATGAATCATCCTCTTCGGGAAAATAATGACATTGTAGTGTTTGATGTTCGCGGTACAGGATTCTGTAAACCAAGATTATCTGAAAATCTGGGTAAAAAGTTTTTAGAAATTCTGGCAAGGAATCAAAGTGAAGAAGATGATGAAAAACAAAAGACAAATGCTGCAATGTTATGCCGACAGGATCTTGTGAATAGGGGAATAAATATCGATTCGTATAATAGTTTTTCTATTGCCAATGATCTTCATGCCTTAAAAACGGCCTTAAAATATAAAGAATGGAATGTATATGGCGTATCGTATGGAACTTACATTGCACAAGTCTATGCCAGTACTTATCCAAAAGATATACAATCATTGGTTTTAGATTCTGCTGTAAATGATATTTCAACGTATTATGTAGACAATACCTCTAATTATATGACAAGTCTGCAAAAGGTATTTGATATTTGTAAAAATGACAAAAACTACAACAAAGAATATCCTAATTTAGAAAAAGTATATTACGAAGTTATTGCCGATTTGGAGAAAAATCCTCTTACAGTAAAAGTCGACAAATCACTCGTGTCAACAGGCACATTTACTTATAATCCGGAAGATTTTAAAGTAGCAATTCAGCAGGCATTGTACAATAAACAGCTTGTAGAAGTTATTCCGGTATTAATTTATCAGTTTCATGAAAGAAAAGGAGAATCATTAGGAAATCTGGTAAGTGCTTTTTCAAATTTATTAGAAATGGATTATGGCGTTTACTATTGTGTAAGCTGTAATGAAGCACTGCCTAACAACGATTTTTCTTTATATAAAAGCGAAGCGTCAAAATTTAGAGGTTTAAGCGGGGGAATTTCTTTCTATAAATCTGATTTTAAAGTATGTGAAGCATGGAATAAAAAAAGAAATGAAAGTACAGTAAAACATTACGATCTCTCAAATCTTTCTGCAGCTAAATTTCCAGTATTGGTTTTCTCAGGTGAGTTTGATCCCATAACACCACAGGCAAATGGAAAAAAGACAGCCGAAAAATTTAAAAATGCTTATAATATTAATGCAGAAACCTATGGACATGTACCAAGCTTTACAGCAATTGGACGTGAAGTGGCAGAGAAGTTTATTAATAATCCTCAGCAAAAACCCGATTTGGATGCTTTTAAGAAAGCAAAAGAAATTAAACTTGTAACCGGAGTTATAATCAATAAAGGAGTATCAAAAGCAGGAAGCAGTATTGGACAATTTAATTTAATATTCTTATTTCCACTTATTATAGCTTTAATAATTATGCTGGTTTTTATTTTAACGTATTTCATAAAAATAATCAAAAAACGATACCCTGCAATACAGGATAAAGTGATGAGAATATGTTTAATTACTACTTCGATCATTGGATTAGCTCTTTTTGTAAATCTGATTATGGCAATAATAGAAGTATCAAAACAAAACTTTTTTATTTTGGCTTTTGGACTGCCGGAAAATTTCAATTATATATTCTCAATGGTTTTCTTGTTTTTAGGCTGTCTGATCTTAACGTTGGCATATTTTGTTTTTACGGTTAAAAAAACCAGAGAAAGAGGAATTGCCTTTTCAGTAATCTTTTCAAACATACTGCTTGCCACTTATTTATTTTATTGGGGAATCATCTAAAAAACAACCAGTAGAATCTTCAACATAATTCGATAAAAAAATAACAATAAAAGAACTTATTATGCTAGAAAATATAATAGAAGAATATACGATCCTTTCGGATAAATTTTCAAAATTCAGATACAATGATCAATTTCCTTCAAGGATTGATACTAATGATGAATCAGTTCCTGAAGTTTTCAAAAATTATGAGTATCCTGTTACATCATGGCCCATACTCATTAATAAAGAAATGACTGAACAGCTAAATGAGCTTTGTCATAGACTGCCAAAACTGCTGAATAAAATTCCGTCTCTATATTTTAATAATGACATAAAAAAAATTGCTGAATTTTATTTTGATGGGAATGAAATACTTGCCGAATTTGGAATGATGTGCCATGAAAAAAACATTGAAGTTGGCTGCAGATTAGATTTGACTTACACAGAGGATGGCTTTAAAGTTTTAGAAGCCAACATGGGATCTTCATTAGGAGGATGGCAGATACATAGCTTGGAATCTGTCATTAGAAGAAATCATCCTGAATTGTCAGATGAAGATAAGTCAGACAATTATAAGACAAGAAATACTCTTAAAATTTACATGGAATATCTTATTGAACAGATCAGAAAACAAGTAGGAAGAGACAAAAAGAAGCTCAATTTGTTTATTGATATGAGAGATATTGAAACTGTAGACCGAGAGAAAAACTTATCTTTTTTTGACAATTTCTACAGACAGGAATTAAAGAATCAAGGATTAGAAGGACAGGCATATTCGGCTAATATAAATTCGTTAGAACTTATCGATGGAGACTTATATTTTGAAGATACGGTTATTCATGGAGTTATAATTTTAGCATTAGATGTAGAAATTACTCCTGCAATTTTCAGGGCATTCATAATGGATAAAATATATTTTCCAGACCATGTAGGTTTAAGGATGCTTGGCGATAAAAGAAATTTGGCCATATTGAGAGAATTAGCTCAGTCTGGAAAATTCTCACCAAGAGACAATGAATTAATGCTTAGACATATTCCCTGGACTTCGCCAGTTGAAAACAAGACTACTATTTTTAAAGGTGTAGAATATAATCTTTCACAATTACTCAAAAAAAATAAAAGCAGATTCGTGATAAAAGCCGCAAGAGGATATCAGGGAAAAGATGTTTTTATTGGCAAATTTACCAATACGGATGAATGGGAAGAAGTGTTAGAAAAAGCTTTGGAAAATGGTGCTTTTATAGCTCAGGAGTTTAGTGATTCTGTTGACTTCGCAGCTCCCAATAGGCACAATGAATGGACTCCGCATAAACTTATTTGGGGAGCATTTGGATTTGGAGATTTTTATGGAGGCGTCTGGGTGAGAATGTCAGAAGTAAAAACAGATGTTGGTGTTATTAATTCAGCTACAGGTGCAGTAGAAGCAATTGTATTTGAGATTCTTTAATTTTTTAACTAGTCCTGAAAGTTTTGCTCATTTCAGGACTAGTTAAATATGACATAGTTAATACTATGATCTCAATGTAATTTTCGATTTTTATTTTAGAAATAATTTGACTTGTTCTATTTAATTTCAGGCAGCTTAAACTCTTTGTCGTAAATAATATTTATCAGGACTTCTATAAAAGTATTAGTGGGAATTCTTTCTCCATTTGTAGAATATGATATGGATATTTTATCTTTCTCATTATATAAAGCTATTGAATGAGAACCAAGTACATCGCCGCTATGTCCATAAAAAATATTCTCCTTAAAAGGGTACAGCGCTAAACCTCTTCCCCATTCATCTTTTCCAATGGGTTTCATGATTTCTAAAGTTTCCCTTTTCACTAATTTGTTCTGAAACAAATTATTAATTAAAATGTTCATGTCTTTAGTCGTACTTGAAATGTCTCCAACGCCTATTACATTAGAGTATTCAATATCTTTAATTTCAGTCCAGTTTTCTGTGAATTTATAGGAATTAAAAGTGTTTTTTGGATTTGATTTTACTGATGCAAAATTTTTAAGTTTTAAAGGCTTTATTATTTCCTGTTCAACAATTTTATTATAAGGTGTATTATATATTTTTTCAATTATCATTCTCAATAGGAGGTAAGCAGAATTTGAATAGACAACCTTTTCATTTGGCTGAAAACTTACACCCTGTCTTTTTATTTCGTCAAAAACTTCTTGTTCGCTTACTTTTTGGGTTACCCAGACAACACCATCTTTTATTGCAAAATTTCCCAATCCGCTTGTATGCTCTAACATGTTTTTAATTGTTATCACTTTTGAATTAGGTATCTCTGGATAAAAATCAGATAATTTAGTATCTAATTTTAATTTGTCATTTTCTATTAATTTGAAAACTAAAATCGCGGTAACCATTTTCGTTACAGAAGCAATATGATATTCCGTATTTTTGTTATAATGTACACCAATTAATTTATCTTGTCCAAAACTTCTGTTATAAACTTCTTGTGAGTTCTTATAGATTGACAAGCTGCCAATTCCGCCATTATTAGTTTCTATGTAATTAATGTATTCATCTATTTTTTTATTCATTTCTTGAGAGAATAAGCTTCCAGATAATAGCGATAAAAAAGCTAATAATTTGAATTTCATTTTTTATATTTTACAATTCTACTTATTTTGTTTGCAAAAGTTTTTTATTGGTATTTTTTGAATTCTAAAAAGAATATTCCTCAAATATAATGACATCTTCTTACAAATAAGTAAAAAACAACTATTAATAACACCAGAAAAGGAATACCACTTTAATTTTTACAAACGTGGTAATGAAAATATTTTATCTTTAAAGGAATTAAGTTCTGCTGGATCAGGAAAAAGACTTCTTGACATTGGTCATTCCACAAATATTAAATGAATTTCCAATGATTAAATTCATTTAATAATGTAACTACAGGCAGTTTGTATATCTTATTATAATTATGATACCAGATTTTTTTGATAGCTGCCAGTTCTCTAAAACTGCTTAGTTTAAAGATAAATGTACCGAATACTTAGGATACTTGCGTGTCATTCATTGGTAATTTATAGTAAAAACAGAAAAACCTTTAAATCTTAAGATCTAAAGGTTTTTGTTTTTTAAAAATTTCTTTCGAAATTTCATTAAGCGGAGAAAGAGGGATTCGAACCCCCGGACCTGTTACAGTCAACAGTTTTCAAGACTGCCGCATTCGACCGCTCTGCCATTTCTCCAGTATGTCGCTCTCATAGCCTGATTGCGGGTGCAAATATAAGACGGTTTTTCGGTTCTAAAAACTTTTTTCAGACTTTTTTTGAAACTTTTTTTGAAACTTTTTTTAAATAATTTTCAAGTATCTAGTTATCAGTATTTCCGAAGATGAGCTTTTTTAAAAAATTATTCTAAATCGTCTAAAATTGGTGTTGGTTTTTTATTTTCATCAACTGCAACAAACGAAAAAGTTCCAGAAACTACCGTTTCGCGAAGCTCAGAATACATTTGTTCCATGAAAATATCAACATGAATTTTACAACTTGTTCTTCCAACACTGTCTACTTTTGCTACTAATTCAATTAAGGTTCCTGCTGGAATTGCTTTTTTGAAGTCAATTTGACCTGTAGAAATTGTAACTACTTTTTTACGGCTGAAACGAGTAGCGCAAATAAAAGCTACTTCGTCCATTAAATGAAGCGCAGTTCCGCCAAATAAAGTATCGTAATGATTTGTTGTGCTAGGGAAAACCGCTTTAAAAATACGTGTTTCCGATTTTAAAATTCTTTCTTCTACAGTTCCCATATTAGTAAGTTACATATTCAGTGATTTCAAGGCCATATCCAATCATTCCAACACGTTTTGTCTGCTCAGTATTAGAAACTAATCTAATCTTAGAAATGTCAATATCATGAAGGATTTGAGCTCCAATTCCGTAATCTTTACTATCAATGATTACTTTTGGTGCTTTCAAAGTTCCTTGCGCCTGTAATGATTTAAGTTCAGAAATTCGGTTTAACAGATTTACGGCCGTCATATCCTGATTAATAAAGATAACAGCACCTTTGCCATTTTCATTTATTACTTTAAACATGTCATCTAACTGCTGTTCGGCATTATTCGTTAAAGTACCCAATAAATCATTATTAACCTGTGAAGAGTGAATTCTCGTTAAGATTGGTTCACCAAGATTCCAGGTTCCTTTTGTTAAAGCGATATGAATTTGTTTGTTTGTAGTCTGCTCGTATGCTCTTAGTCTAAAAGTTCCAAAACGGGTTTCGATATCAAAATCTTCTTTTTTGACAATCAAACTGTCGTGCTGCATTCTGTAGGCAACCAAATCTTCAATTGAAACTAACTTTAAATTGAATTTTTTGGCCACTTTTATTAATTCAGGTAAACGCGACATTGTACCATCTTCATTTAAGATTTCACAGATAACACCTGCAGGTTTAAATCCTGCCAGACGCGCAAAATCTATAGCAGCTTCAGTATGTCCTGTTCTTCTTAAAACGCCTCCTTGTTTGGCAATTAAAGGGAAAATATGTCCAGGACGGGCTAAATCGTGTGGTTTGGTATTTGGATCAACTAATGACTGAACAGTTTTTGAACGGTCAGCAGCAGAAATACCAGTTGTAACGCCATGTCCTTTTAAATCTACAGAAACTGTAAAAGCAGTTTCCATGTGATCTGTATTGTTGGTAACCATTGCGCGTAAATCAAGTTCCTTGCAGCGGCTTTCAGTAAGCGGTGTACAAATTAATCCGCGTCCGTGTGTAGCCATAAAATTGATCATTTCCGGTGTTACTTTTTCGGCTGCGGCCAAAAAATCACCTTCGTTTTCGCGATCCTCATCATCGACTACAATGATTACTTTACCTTGACGAATATCTTCTATAGCTTCCTCAATGGTATTCAGTTGGATTTTTGTTGACATAATTATTGTTTGTTTTGAGCTGGTTTAAACCGCTCATAAATTTTTTGAAACAGTTGTGAAATAGGAGTGGTTATTGCATCAAAATTAATTAATCCGTTATCATTTGTGGCTCGATACGTTAATAATATTGCCAATGGTGAAAGAATAAATGAAGACATCCATGAACCCATAAAAGGACTCATACCGCCTTCCTGTGATAATCTTTTTCCAAAAGTATTGATGAAATGAAAAGTAATAAAAATTAAAACCGCAAAAACGATTGGCAGACCAAGTCCTCCTTTTCGGATAATAGCGCCTAATGGGGCACCAATAAAGAACATTAAGAAACAAGCAAAAGCAATAACAAACTTTTCATACAATGCAGTTAAATGCTTGTTGATTTCACGTTGTTTGTCTTTTAAGTCTTTTTGTGTTGTTTCGATTGAGTAAATGTTGCTCGTAACATTACTGCTTGCCATTTTTAAAACATCAGATTTCTCTTTGTTTGTATATAAAGTTAAAAGATCGTTTGGGAGATTTTTTTTCTTTTTGGCTTTTTCTATCTCGCTTTGAGGAATAGATTTTCTAATTCCAACACGCTGGTTTATATTTTCAGAGAATGAAATGATTTCATTGTCAAGATTTTTGTTCAATGAATCTAATGTATAACGCAATTCGTTTACGTTCAGCATGGCATTTGTGCCCTCAATACTTTCTTTACTGTCATCGACTTTATTTAATTCAGATAAATCAATGTTGATGATGTGTTTTTTGAAAGCAGCTTTTATAAAAGGAAGTTTAGCGCGGTCCTCGTATTTTTTTGGAGTAACATCCTGATAGTAAAAACCGTTATTTAAAACAAGTTTCAAAATACTCGATTTCTCACTGCTGATTAATTCACCGTCTTTGGCCTTAATAACAGTTTTGTTTTCACCAATGTTATTTGCTTTTTCATGAATGGTAACGCCGGTTAAAATATTACCGTTTTCACCGGATTTTTTATTCACTTTAATGTTGTAAGTTCCAACATCATTAAACTGGCCTTCGGCAATTGCCATCGCAGGTTTTGCCTGAGCAATATTTTTACGGAAGTTTACAAATTTATATTCAGCATAAGGGATAACGTTATTGGCAAACCAAAACGCTACAATACTTAAAACAAATATAAAAATGATTAAAACCCGCATCGCTCTTTGAAGCGAAATTCCGGAAGATTTCATGGCTGCGAATTCATAATTTTCGGCTAAATTTCCGAAAGTCATAATCGAAGCCAAAAGAACCGAAAGCGGTAAAACCAGCGGAATAATACGAGGCATAGAAAAAAGCAGGAATTTCACGACCAGTAATAAGTCGAGATCTTTACCTGCTAGTTCTGATATAAATAGCCATACTGTTTGAAGTATGAATATGAAAAATAAGATTACAAATACCGTAGTAAATGTAAATAAGAATGTTTTTAATAAGTATTTGTCTAGAATTTTCAACCTTCTGATTAATCTAATTTATTGATGTAGTATTTCGGGTATTTACTCGCTACAAAGGTAAATTGATTTTTTGATAATGGCTGATTGGTTTTAAAAGAATTAACGGTTAAAGTTGTTTTTGTTCCGTTTTTTCCAGTTTCAATCAAATTATAGATGTGTTTTGTCTGAACGTCAATACCTAACAAAATTTCTTTTCTTTGGTCTTTTCCTGTAGTCGGCACTAATTTAATGTACTGGATTTTTCTTCCTTTCACATTTTGTACTATATCCATAGTGTATTTGTAACCAGAATTAAAGAACGTAAGCATTTTTGAAGGCGTAACAGCATTATCGTCTTTTTCGTTTACTTTAGAAACAGTAACTTCTTCGTCTTCAGGAACAATTGTATAGGTTTTTTGTCCGTCGAAAATTTTAGTAACGCCCATAAAATTCAATACATATTGATTTCCTTTCATAGTAACATTTCCTTTACTATCCTGATTGATGTTTTCTTTGGCGTTATTTAAAGAATATTTAAAGTCGATTACGATGTTATCGTAGCTTTTTATTTTTGTAGTTACTTCGTTCAATAAATCTTTAGCTTTTTTATCTTGAGCCTGAATAGAAGTGAAGCTCAAAAGCAAAATAACTGCTATTTGAAAACACTTTTTAGTCATGTTAAAGATAGAATTGTTGTTGATTTCCTGAATTTTTGTTCTCATGATTGGATTAATTTTGTTCATTATTAAAAAATTGATCAAGAGCACTTAAGTCTAAAATATTCACGCTTCTTGCTTTACTGCCTTCAAATGGTCCAACAATTCCTGCTGCTTCCAGCTGATCGATCAAACGACCGGCTCTGTTGTAACCTAATTTTAATTTTCTTTGCAATAATGAAGCAGAACCCTGTTGTGCATTGACAATAATCTCTGCAGCTTCTCTAAATAAGGTATCTCTTTCAGAAATATCCATATCAAGATTAATGCCAGTTTCTTCTCCAACAAACTCTGGAAGTAAATAAGCTGTGGCATACGCCTTTTGTGAACCAATAAAATCTGTAATTTTTTCAACTTCAGGCGTGTCAATAAAGGCACACTGCACACGAATTACATCATTTCCATTCGTGTATAATAAATCTCCTCGTCCAATTAACTGGTCAGCGCCCTGAGTATCTAAAATCGTTCTTGAGTCGATTTTTGAAGTTACTCTAAAGGCAATTCTGGCAGGGAAGTTGGCTTTGATTAAACCGGTAATAACGTTTACAGATGGTCTTTGTGTTGCAATAATTAAGTGAATACCAATAGCACGTGCCAGCTGAGCCAGACGGGCAATTGGAACTTCGACTTCTTTTCCAGCAGTCATAATTAAATCGGCGAACTCATCCACAACCAAAACAATGTAAGGTAAAAATCGGTGTCCGGCTTCGGGATTTAATTTTCTTGATTTGAATTTTTCGTTGTACTCTTTAATATTACGAACCATCGCATCTTTTAATAAAGAATAACGATTGTCCATCTCGGTACAAAGTGAATTCAAAGTGTTGACTACTTTTGCGTTATCAGTAATAATAGCATCTTCCGTGTCAGGAAGTTTGGCTAAATAATGTCTTTCAATTTTGTTGAAAAGTGTAAGCTCTACTTTTTTCGGATCGACTAAAACGAATTTTACTTCTGCCGGATGTTTTTTGTATAACAATGAAGTTAAAACAGCATTTAATCCCACAGATTTTCCTTGTCCTGTTGCTCCTGCCATCAATAAGTGAGGCATTTTAGCAAGATCGACAACAAAAGTTTCGTTTGAAATGGTTTTTCCTAAAGCAATTGGCAGTTCCATTTCGGCTTCTTGGAACTTTGCGGCTCCAATAACACTTTTCATAGAAACCATAGTTGGAGTCTTATTCGGAACCTCGATACCAATTGTTCCTTTTCCTGGAATTGGTGCAATAATACGAATTCCTAAAGCGGATAATGACAATGCAATATCATCTTCTAAACTCTTAATTTTAGAAATTCTGATTCCGGCTTCCGGCACAATTTCATATAAAGTGACCGATGGACCAACGGTTGCTTTAATCTGTGCAATTTCGATTTTGTAGTTACGAAGTGTATCTACAATTTTATTTTTGTTTTCTTCTAATTCTTCCTGATTAATTGTAATTCCTCCAGTCGAGTATTCTTTTAATAAATCGATGGTTGGAAATTTATAATTGGATAAATCCAAAGTTGGATCAAATAATCCAAAATCAGCAACCAAACGCGAAGCAAGATTTTCTTCTATAATATCTTCCTCTTCGGCTTTTTCAATTACAAATGCTTCATCAGGAGTAACTAATGGAAGTTCTTGTTTTGGCTGAATTGGCTTTAAAATCGGATTTAATTCAATTTCTGACGAATGATTGATTGTTGGTTTTAAAGCTTCTTTATTGATTTCGAATTTAGAATCATCAGTTTTTAAATGAATGTTATCCAATTCAGGATCTTCTTCAATTGCAAATTCTTCTAAGTTATAAGCGCTTTCGGGCTCCAGATCTTGTTGTTGCGGCTTTTTAATAGAATTGAGTTCTGATTTGAATTCTTTTTTAGTAGAATCAAAATAGGACTGAATTTTTTCTGGAGATACTTTTATTTTAAAGATTAAATAAACGATCAATCCAAAAAGCAGAGTTAATAAAGTTCCGGTTTTTCCAATGTAATCCTGAAGAAAAATATTCAGCTCATAACCAATAGTTCCTCCCAATTCTGGGGCCGAAGTGGCGAAAAATCCAAACAGAACTGAAACAACAATAATGGCAAATATATCCCAGAACCAGGTGTTTTTAAGTTTTTTGGTTGAAAGTTCCAATGCTAAAAACAAACCGGTTAAGAAAAATAAACGAACTAATATAAAAGAAGCCAGACCAAAGCCTCTGTAAACAATTAAATCAGCAAGATAAGCTCCAAATTTTCCAAGCCAGTTTTGTACTTCTTCGCTGCGATCTCCAAGGCTGTCAACAGCACTTTGATCAGTCTGCCATTGTCCATTAACATAAAATGAAATAAATGCTACTAACAATGCAATAGAAAAGAGTACCAAAAGGCATCCCAAAACAAATTTTTGCGGTTTGTTTAATTTCCAGGATCTAATGCCTGCAATTTTTGATTCGGTTTTTTTGTCTACAGTTTCTTTTTTACTTTTTGCCATTCTTACGTTCCTGTCCTATATAAATTTTGGAATATAAATAATTAAACCTATTGCAATTGCTGTCATTGCGGCAAAAAATACCGCTCCTGCAGCAATATCTTTAATAAATCCGATTCGTCTGCTGTAATCAGGATGGATAAAATCGGCGATTTTTTCAACTGCCGTATTTAATCCTTCAACGCTTAAAACTAAACCAATGGCTAAGGTTTGACATAGCCATTCGGTTTGAGAAATATGAAAATAGAACCCGGCAATAGTCATTATAATTCCCAATGAGAATTGCACCATAACGCTGTGTTCTGTTTTAATCAATTTTACAGCTCCTTTAAAAGCATAGGTAACGCTTTTTAAACGACCTGTAACAAAAGTATTATCTTTTTGAAACTCCATTTATTGGAAAATATTATAGTGCTGCTAAAGCTGCTTCGTAATTTGGTTCGTTTGCAATTTCTGCAACTTGTTCTGTATGTGTAATTGTTCCATCAGCATCAACAACAATAATAGCTCTTGAGTGTAAACCAGCCAATGGTCCGTCAACAATTTCTAATCCGTTTGCTTTACCAAAAGCACCAGTTTGAAAATCAGATAAATTAACTACATTTTCTAAACCTTCAGCACCACAAAAACGTTTTTGAGCGAAAGGTAAATCTCTTGAAATACATAAAACAGTAGTATTTTCTAATCCGCTTGCACTTGCATTGAAAGTTCTAACTGATGTTGCGCAAGTTCCTGTATCAACACTTGGGAAAATGTTTAAAACTAATTTTTTACCAGCGAAAGTACTTAAAGAAGCAACTGATAAATCATTTTGTACTAATTTGAAATCAGCTAATTTTGAACCAACTGCTGGTAATTCGCCTGATGTATGAACTGGATTTCCTCCTAATGTGATAGATGCCATGATTTTTGTTTAAAATTAATGAGGCTCAAAAGTAAGGATTAATATTTGAATCTAAAAGTATTTGTTATGCGTTTAAGGAGAGATTAAGATTGGCTTTTTGGCGACCTTGAATTTAAATATTTTAGATTTTAGAGGGTAGATTTTAGATTTGTTCAGCCTGAGAAAGATTGCCTAAAAATGGGAACTAAGACTGTGACTGAAAACTGTGACTGAATACTATAAAAAAAAGCGTCTCCTAAAATAGAAACGCTTTCTTCGTCATGTTTTTTTGTTTTTTCTTTGAAAAAAGAGGCCGATTTATTTATCGATTGAACCTAAAACACGTTTCATAAACGTATTTAAAGCTTCTTTTTTATCAGTTCCCTGAGCAACCAATTTTTGTACTTCAAGAGCACCATACATATTTGAAATCAATTCACCAATTACGTCTAATTCTTCATCTTTAAGAGAAGGAATTTCAGTCATCGCTTCAAGAACTTCAATCGTTTCAATGATATAATCCTGATCGTTTTCTTCGATGAATTGTGTTAAATGCTTAATTACTGGTAATTTCATAATTCTTTGTTTAAGCGTTAAATCGTTTTTTTGTTTAATCGATTAAACGAATAAACAAATAACCAATTAAACAATAGCGTTTACTAAGTCAATTAAAACTTCTTGTTTGTTAGTCTGCGTTTCGCCAACTAATTGTCCGTTTACGAAAGTTGCGAATGTTGGCAGGTTACTAACATTAGCTAATTTTCTAGATTCAGGAGAATTTTCTGCATCAACCAAAACAAAAGTGACAGCTTCATTTTCTGTTGCTAGTTTTTTGAATTTTGGTTTCATAATACGGCAATTTCCACACCATGAAGCTGAATATTGTACTACTACTTTTTCGTTTTTAGCAACTAAATCTGCTAATGTATCTTCGTTTAAGTCGATTAACATTTCTTTATTTTTTAAGGTTCAAAGTTGCAAAGGTTCAAAGGGACAAAGTTTTTGGAAACTTTATGTGTAAATTTTTTGCAAAACTAGGTTGTTTTGCATTTTGACCTTTGTATGTGTTTAATTAGAAAAGATTTTTAAAGTAACAAAAGTTCAGGGGTAAAGTCTTTGACTTTGTTTATATGCAGCAAAAAAGTCTTTGCCACTTTGTACCTCTGAACCTTTGTACCTTTATAAAAAAAATTAGTTTGCGCTTAAGTATTCAGCAGTACTGATTCTGTCTGCAGACATAGCTTCTTTACCAGCTTCCCAGTTTGCAGGACAAACTTCACCTTTAGTTTGGATGTGAGTGTAAGCATCAACCATTCTTAAGTATTCGTTTACGTTACGTCCTAATGGCATATCGTTTACACTTTCGTGGAAGATTTTTCCAGTTTCGTCAATAAGGTAAGTAGCTCTGTAAGTTACATTTGAACCTTCGATGATAACTGAATCTGTATCTTCGCTGTAGCTTGTAGATTCGATATCAAGAATACCTAAAATATTAGCTAAGTTACGGTTTGTATCAGCTAAGATTGGGTAAGTAACACCTTCGATTCCACCATTGTTTTTTGGAGTATTTAACCAAGCAAAGTGAACCTCGTTTGTGTCGCAAGAAGCACCAATTACGATAGTATTTCTTTTTTCAAATTCTGGTAATGCAGCTTGAAAGGCGTGTAATTCAGTTGGACATACAAAAGTAAAATCTTTTGGGTACCAAAATAAAAGTACTTTTTTATTGTTGTTTACTGCTTCTTCAAAAATGTTGATTTTTAAATTGTCACCCATTTCTGAGATAGCATCTACTGCAATACTTGGGAATTTTTTTCCTACTAAAGACATAATTTTCGTTTTACGTTAAATATTTATTTCTGGTGCAAAAGTAGGGTATAAGTACAGGTTCTTACAATAAGATGTGATTATAAAAATTTATAAGTTGATAAATTTTGATTATCATGTGTTTTAACTTATTGAATGTCAATATTTACGGGTAAAACACCGTTGAAAGTATTTTTTTCTAAAAATTGAATTCCTGCTGTTTTTTGAAATTCTTCGAAATCCTGATATACCTCAATTAGCCCTGAAGCTTTTTTCAGATTTGGAATTAAAGGTAATGCATACGGATTTCCAAAAACAAAAACGATGCATTTTTTAGTTTGCAATAATTCAGAAAGTAAATTCAAAACTTCGTTATCAATTTCGAAATTATTCAGCGGTTTTGCTTTAGGAACAAATAATGAAATTAAAATAGTTTCGAAATTTTCTAATCCCTTTTTGATTGCTGTAATATCTGAAACTTCTGGATTTTCAAAAGCAAATTCTGGAGAATCAAGTTTTGTATCCAGCGTTTTGAAAAAGGTATTTTCAGTATTTTTATATAAACTAAGTTTCGCAAGTTTATTGTTTTTCTGCGCTTCAAAAACTAGTTCAGCGCTTGAGTCATCTATAATTTTAGTAATTGTATTTTGAGCAATTTCTAAGTTTATTTTTGATGTTTTTTCAAAATCTAATTCACCCGAAGCCGCAGTATTTCCAGAAAGAATTCCTGCTTTTTCTTTGGCTTTCATAATTCGGTTATAGCTTTCGAAAATACGATCTGGTGAGGCATTTTTATAAATCGCTTCAATTCCTTCCGGCACATTTTCGGCGAAGCATAAAACATCATTTCCTGCATTAAAAGCTTCCCATTCTAATTGACCTTTGGTTTCATACAATTTAGAAACACTGTGCATGTTTAAAGCATCAGAAATTATCAAACCATCGTAACCTAATTTGTCACGCAAAAGATCTTGAATCACTGCTTTTGATAATGTTGCAGAAGTGTCTTTTCCGTCATTTAAACTAGGAACAGCCAAATGCCCAATCATTATAGAATCGACATTGTTTTCAATTCCTTTGATAAACGGATATAATTCGTTTTCCATCAACTCATCTAGAGTTTCTTTTAAAACCGGCAATCCTAAATGCGAATCAACGTTCGTATTTCCGTGTCCGGGAAAGTGTTTCAGACAGCCTAAAACGCCAACTTCTGACATTCCTTTTAAATATTCAATCGAAAAATCGGCTACTTTTTCTTTGTTTTCACCAAAAGAACGATAGCCAATAACGGGATTATTTGGATTGTTGTTGATATCTGCCAAAGGCGATAAATTATACTGAATTCCGGCTGCTTTTAAATCTAAACCAATTTGTTTTCCAGCTTCATAAACCAAATGAGATTTGTTTTCTGGCAAAGCGCCAAGCGTAATTGCGTACGGATATTGAGGTGTTTTTTCAATTCGCATTGCCAATCCCCATTCGGCATCAATACTAATTAAAAGCGGTGTAGAAGCTGCTTTTTGATAACGAACAATTAAAGCTTTGATTTTCTCGTAGCTGTCGTCATTAAAAACTACTTTTTTCTTGCTTTCATAATTGGTTGCAGCGCTCGCACGACTATGAAAAAAGGTCAATCCGCCAATATTGTATTCTTTAATAAGGCGTTCAGTTTCCTGAATATTTTCTTCGGTATCATTGATAAAAACGGCAGGGAAAAAGAATTGTCCTATTCTTTGTCGTAATGCTTCGGCTGTAATTTTCATTATTATAAAGTCTTTTTCATGCAGACACTATTATCCATTTCTTCATAAGGCGGATAATTTGGAATGATAGTATAATTTAATTTTTGATATAAGTTGATGGCTTCCGGCTGGTTTTTTCCGGTTTCCAAAATAGTATAAGTATAACCGACTTCTTTTGCCCAGATTTCGAGTTCTTTTAAAATGGCAGAAGCAATTCCTTTTTTTCGATAATCAGGATGCACATACATTCTTTTAATTTCAGTTTTGTCGCTTTCTTTTTCTCTAAAAGCACCACATCCAACAGGAACATCATTTTCGTAATAAACAATAGTATGTTTTATTTTGTCGGTTTTATTAAACTGATTGTAAAACGCATGATCGTCACCGTCTCTAATGGCTAAATCTTTATCTAATAAAGCAACCAGATTTATAAAATCGGGATCGTCTGAATTGGTTCGTTTTAAATTACTCATTTCGATTTTTTTACCATTAAGATATTAAGTTCATAAAGCTTGACTTAAATTACTCAATCCCTAAATGGTAAAAAGAAAATTAAGCTTAGTTTAAAATTTAGTTTCTTCGGTTTTACTTTTTTACCATTATAAAGTTCATAAAGCAGAGCTTAAATTACTTAATTTCTTAATGGTAAAAGAAAATTAAGCTTAATTTAAATTTACTTATTTCAGTTTTGCTTTCTTTTGTTTAGCTAATTGTTTTTTGGTTTCAATTGCTTTTTCCAATCGGTTTTTAAAACGGAAAAGTTTTGGTAAACCTTCCAATCGGTCTTCGATTGTAATTTCTTCATAAACCACAATGGCTTTTTCTAAAACGCGGATTTCATTTTCCAGATCGTTTTGGTTTTTGTAAATCGTAGCCAAACGATCGTAAGGATGATTTCCTTTAAAGCCTTCCGCGACATTTTCCTCATATAATTCAATAGCTTTTTCAAGATTTCCGGATTTTTCGAACTCAGCTCCTTTTAAGTTGCGTTCGGCCTGCAAATTTTCATTGATTTCCATATTGTAAGAGTTTGATTTGGGGTTAAACTTCTTCAGATTTTTTCCCAAAATCTTTCGGGAAAGTTAAAAAACGTGATAAAATAAGACCTGGAATTGTAGCTATAAGAACCCAGATAAAGAAGTTGTCATAGCCTAAATATTTTTGAATATAACCGCTCAGCATTCCCGGAAGCATCATTCCTAAAGCCATAAAACCGGTTGCCAGTGCATAATGCGCTGTTTTTGATTCTCCTTCGGCAACATGAATTAAATACATCATAAAAGCAGTAAATCCAAAACCATAACCAAATTGTTCTAAAATCACGACGGCATAAATGTAATAAATTGATGCGGGGTGAAAAAATGCTAATAAAATGAATCCAATAATAGGTAAATGCATTGTTAAAAACATTGGAAACATCCATTTCGTAAGACCATGTCTGGAAATAGCAATTCCGCCTAAAATACCGCCAATGGTTAAGGCTGCAACACCGCAGGTTCCATAAATAATTCCAACTGCTTCGGTATCTAAAGCCATTCCGCCCAATTTTTTTGGATCTAATAAAAATGGACTTAACATTTTAAGCAGCTGTGATTCTCCTAATCTGAAAACCAGAATAAAAGCCAGAATTAAACCAATTTGTTTTTTCTTAAAGAAGCTTATAAATATAGTTCCAAAACTTTGGTGATGGGTTTCTTTATTTTTTTCGACAGCGTTTATTTCATTTTTTGGAGTAAAAATGAAATTGTAAATCGTAATAAATGTCATTAACAAACCAACTGCAATCATAGTATACGACCATGCTTTAGTATTATCGCCGTATTTGTGTTCCAGATATCCTGCAAAAAGTACAATTAATCCGTTTCCGGCTAATAATGAAAGTCTGTAAAAAGTACTTCTGATTCCGAGGAAAAAAGACTGCTGATTTTCGGGTAAAACCAATAAATAAAATCCATCGCTGGCAATGTCATTAGAAGCCGAAGCAAAAGCAGCAACCCAGAAAATAGCCAGAGTCATTACGAAAAATCCATTTGTTGGAATCGTAAAACCAACTAATAAAAAGGCTATTGAAATAAGCAGCTGCATGGATAAAAACCATTTTCTTTTGGTTCCTGTTAATTCAATAAACGGACTCCAAAGCGGTTTGATAACCCACGGCAGATATAATAAACTGGTATAAACTCCAATATCTTCATTTGAGATTCCGAGATTTTTGTACATAATTACCGAAACGGAAATTATAACGGCATAAGGCAGTCCGGATGCGAAGTTAAGAAGCGGAATCCAAAACCAGGGTTTATTATCTGTTTTCATTAGGCTGAGCAGGTGAATATATTTTAAAATTCTTTTTTATGTCGGCAGCAGCGGGTGTGCTTTCGTTTGCAAAATAATCAATAAATGTTACAGCACAAGCTTTATACATGCTGATTTTTTCTGCAGGAATAGAAAATGAAATAACACCGTCTTTTTCAACAGCTCTAACTTTGTCGATTATTTTTGTCGCGTCGTTTGTATTGATTTTTGAAATATGCTCGCCTCCATAAATTACAATATAACGCACCTTTGTATTAAGCGGACTTTTAATGCTGAAAGTATATGTTGAATTATCTTTTGTAAATTCTGTAAAAACAGGATTGTCGATTATTATGCGTTTTAAATTTGGAACCGCAGCTGGAATCGAAGGATATTTATATTGATTATCTCCTAAAAGACGAACAACATCTAAATTTTTGCTCATAAACCATTTAGCGCTGAAATAAGCACTTCCGTTTACATTTTTAAAACTTCTGGCAAAATCAACCTGAGTTGGAATTTCGGTTGCAAAATACCAGCTTTTATCACCGTCGCCTCTAATTTTATAGGATGCATGACCAATATAAATGGCTGTGTTGTTTGCGTTTTCAGACCACCATTTTACTAATTTAGAGTAAGAAGCTCTAGGATTATTCATGCTCCAATATAATTGCGGCATAATGTAATCAATCCATTTTTGATCCATCCATAAAACAGGATCTGCATACAAATCATCGTAATTAGAAGTCGATTGTGTTTCAGAACCTTTTGGATCTTGCGATTTGTTCCTCCAAACTCCAAACGGACTAATTCCAAATTGAACCCAAGGCTTACTTGCTTTTATGGTTGTAGAAATGGTATGTACAAAGTTACTCACATTAGCACGACGCCAGTCTGCAAGACTTAAGCCAGAACCGTATTTTTTGTAAGACGCTGTGTCGTTAAAAACTTTTCCGGGAACAGCATAAGGATAAAAATAATCGTCAAAATGAATTGCGTCGATATCGTACTTATCAACTACTTCTTTTACTACTTTGGTTAAATGTGTCTGAACTTCAGGAAGGGCAGGGTCATAATAGTATTTTCCGCCATATTCTATCATCCATTCCGGATGTTTAAAAATATCGTGATTTGGGCTCAAAAGATTTTTATTTAAATCAAAAGTAGCACGATACGGATTCAGCCATGCATGAAATTCAAAGCCTCTATTGTGCGCTTCTTCAATCATCCACTCTAGTGCATCGTAATACGGATTTGGCGCAGTGCCTTCTTTTCCTGTTAAGAATCTTGACCAAGGCGCAAATTCTGAAGGATAAAATGCATCACCAACACTCCTGATCTGAACAATAACAGCGTTGTAATTTAGTTTTTTATAGGTATTTAAAATTTCAAGATAATCAGCCTTTTCCTTTTCGACATTATCAATTGCCGTTTTTGGCCAGTCAATATTTACTACAGTTGCAATCCAGACTCCTCTAAATTCATTTTTAGGATATATAATTTTTTCCTGTGAAAAGGCTTTCCCTCCAAAGAAAAATAAAAATATTATAGAGTATAGTAAGTACTGATTTTTATGCATTTCAAATGTTTATTTTAACAAGAACCAAAAATAGGTTTAATTTTTTTTCTGCCGCGAATTCACGAATTTTATTTTCTCAAACTATAAAAAAATAATTCGCAGTAATCCTTTTTTTACCAAACCCGATAGCCATTGGGATAAATGAATTATTTAGATTAATCTTTTACTCCTTATAATATGTGGTAAACTTATTCTTTAATCTGGAAAAGAAATTTTTCCCATTGTTACAGATGGAATTCCTTTTTGTGAACCAAAATTATAATTTCCGCCGGCAACGGTTTCATTAGCCAAAACGGCAAATAAAACGGCTTCTTTTGCATCACCTGAAATTCCCAGAACGTCGCTTTTTTCAAATTTACAAGACAATAATTCCTGTAACCATTTCACCAATAACGGATTTCGTGCGCCTCCGCCAGACATATAAACCGTAAACTCTTCTATTGGCGTTTTAGTATTTTGTACGACAAACAAAACTGCTTCAGCAATTGTTTCGGCACTAAGTCGTGTTAAAGTTGCCAGCAAATCTGGTGCCGAAATGTTTTCCAGACCTAATTTTACCAAAGCTGAGTTTACAAATTCGTGATTAAATAATTCCTGGCCAATTGTTTTTGGAAAGCTTTGCTTGAAAAAAGGATCACTTTTTAATTCGCTTAAAAGTTCTTGATTTACAGTTCCTTTTTTAGCGATTTCGGCATCTTTATCAAAACTTTTTTCAGGAAAAAACTGTTTGGTAAAAATGTCAATTAAAGTATTTGCTGTTCCGGTATCGGTTACAAAAACTTCCTCGGCGTTTTGTGAGGCAGGTAAATAAGTGAAATTTGCAATACCGCCCATGTTCAGCATGATTCGGTTTTCGCCTTTCTTGCTGAATAATAAATAATCGCCATAAACAGCTAAGGGCGCGCCTTCACCGCCCGCGGCAACGTGTTTCTGTCTAAAATCAGATAATGTGATAATTCCGGTTTTTACCGCAATATGATCACCATCCCCAATCTGCAAAGTTGCATTGGGAAATTTTTCCTGCTGATGTAAAAATTTTGGAGCATGCAGAACCGTTTGTCCGTGCGATGCAATTAAATCTACCTCACTTGAGGGAATATTCCATTTAGCAAGACAATCGTTAATCATTCCTGCATGAAGGTTTGCAATCCACTCGTTTAGCAAAACCAAATGCTGAAAATCGATTGTTTTCTGCGCAAATACCTTTCTTATTTCGGTTTTTATATCGTCGTTGTAATCAATGGTTTCAAATTGCTGGATTTTGACAACTGTGTTTCCGCCTTCACCAGAAACTTCGCAAAGAGCTACGTCGAGTCCGTCGAGAGAAGTTCCAGACATTAAACCTAGTATTTTTCTGGTCTCTTTTTGAGCAATTTCGTAAAGGACTTTTATATTTTTATTCATTTTCAAGTAATCTTAAAAAACACATTTAATTTGATAACGCTAAAATGGGATTATTTTGCATATAAATTTAGAAAAAAGAAATTTTATTGTTTTGAATTGGAAGAATTAACAAAAATCTCATCGAGATGAAATATTTATAGAGAAATTAATTCAGTCAAGAAGTATTTCATTGTCTTGAAATATTGATGTTTAAAAAGATTTCGCTCCGCTGGAGCTTCTCAGAAACGAATCAAAACAGCTATATATATTGTACTTCTCCGAAGCTTAAGCTATAATTAAAAAATTAACTAAAAACTTATATCTCTTATTTATATATTTGCTCATAACCAATTAAAAAAAATAAAACCATGTTTGTTATTATAGGACTTTTTGCTTTCCTTTTTATTATCGGAATTATAATCTACAATTCACTTATAGGAAAAAGAAATCAGGTTACCAATGCTTTCTCAGCGATTGATGTTATGCTGAAAAAACGTTTTGATTTGATTCCAAATCTTGTTGAAGTTGTAAAACAATATACAAATTACGAACAAAGTACTTTAACTAAAATTGTAGAACTTCGTGCAAAAGCGACTTCAGGAAATTTGACAGATGAAGAAAAAGCAAGTTTAGACACTCAGCTGAGCTCAGCTGTAAAAGGTTTAATGGTTACTGTAGAAAATTATCCAGATTTAAAAGCCAATACTAATTTCTTAAATCTGCAGACTACATGGACAGAAAGTGAAGAACAAATTGCAGCGGCGAGAAGAACTTACAACTCAGCCGTAACAGATTATAACAACGCTATTATGATGTTTCCTGGCAATATGTTTGCCGGAATGCTGGGCTACACTAAAATTGAGGTTTTAGCAACTCCAGAAGAAGAGCGTAAAAATATTAGTGCAAAAGAACTATTCAATAATTAATGGATTCAGAATTAAATTCGAAAGTCAATCTGCAGGAAATACTGAATACCTTAGAAGTTGATCGGAAAAAAATTTCCGAAACGTATAAAACCTGTTATATATTATTTGGCCTTGCAATAGTAATTTTAGTTATAGGGTTATTAATTCGATTTCCTGCTTTAGGGTTTATTGGTTTTTTAGTATCTGCGTTGATTGCTATTTTAATGCACTTTAGAATAGACGATGATGTTAAACAATACAAAGCAGACTATAAAACGAATGTTGTGGCATCGGCATTAAAAACGGTTAACGAAAGTTTTGTTTTTGCACCACTAAGCGGACTTCCTGAATATGAATTTGTAAGCTCGGAGCTTTTTACAACCGAACCGGATCGCTATAAAACGCAGGATTTAATAACCGGAACGACCGATAAAACTTCTTTTTGGTTTGCCGAAGTACACGCTGAATATAAAACCCAAACTCAAACCAAAAATGGAACGCGAACAGAATGGCATACTATTTTTGAGGGAATTATTTTTGCAGCCGACTTCAATAAAAACTTTAATGTTTCGACAGTTGTTCGTCCAAAAAGTTTTGGTGCTAGTCTTGGAGCGTGGTTTTCTAAAAATGTTTTCAGTTTTGGAAACACCGAAGTTGTACAATTAGAAAACGCCGAATTTGATAATAAGTTTGTAACCTATTCTAAAAACCAAATTGAAGCGCGATATATTTTAACGCCTGCCATGATGGAAAGGATTCTGGAGTTAAACAAAAAATGCGACGAAACAATTTCGATCTCGTTTATACATTCTAAAATGTATATTGCTTTTCCATTGTCTCAAAATTATTTTGAAGCGCCTATTCATTCGTCGCTTTTAGCGCCAGATTTGCTTACTGATGATCTTTCAATCGTTAAGTTTATGCACGATATTGTTCATGAACTGGATTTGAATACAAGGATTTGGGGGAAGGAGTAAAGTTTCTTTTTTTTATAAAATATTTTAAGACGTTTAATAGATTTTGATTTATTCAAGATTTATTAAGCGTTTTTTTTTCAAAGTAAGGTTTTCTGTAAGATACTCCGCTAGCGCGAGCGTCCCGCTCGTGCCCACAAAGAGCATCAATTACTAAAATAAAAACCTCAATCTTAAAAGTTGAGGTTTTATTTTTTTTTAATCTTTATTCTAACTCCAAATAAGGATTTAAAGTTTCTGCTAATTCATTGAGCCAGTAAAGACCATCTCTTAATTTGATGATTTCGCTTTGAAATGTTTCGTGTTCGCTCAAAACGCATAAAGCGAGTGTAAAATTTACTTGCCTTAAAGTTTTAGCCATTTCTACAGGATCAATTCTGTCGTTGAAAAAATTCAAAAGCTTGATTTCGGTTTCCTTGGAAAGAGTGTTGTTAATCATATTCCTAAATTTTAGAATAATAACCCTTGAAGTTTAATGAATTTTACATTTCACTTCATCTGTGGTCAAGTTTATATTAGTTTATTCTTTGTGTTTAGGACTGTAAAGGTATTAAAAAAATATTTAAAAGTAAGAAAAAGGCTATTTTTTAATTTAAAACAACAAATTGTTTGTTGCAGTTAATTGTCTTCGTATGGTAAATGTAAAACGTTATTTTTACAAAAAACAATATCCAAATAAATCAAATAATGAAAAATAGAATTTTGATACGTATTGCTTTGTTTTGTAAAGCATTATTCTTAATTAGTGTATTTTATAGTTGTTCAGAAAAAAATAATGTTGCTCCTATTTATGCTGAAATTCCAGACGCAAATTTTAAAGCTTGTTTAAGAAAGATAGTGCCATTGGCTTTTACAGCTGATGGTAAATTTATATCAAATCATCCCTCTGTTGTTTCTTATGATGAGATAATGAGTATCAGAAATAAAAATATAACTTCTTTATCAGGTATTGAATATTTTACATCCCTAACAAAACTTGATTGTTTAGATAATAAGTTGACAACTATTGATGTAAGCAAAAATTTGGCGTTGACGAATCTTTATTGTGGGCATAATAAGCTTACACATATTGATGTAAGTAAGAATATAAATTTAATAAAAGTTGACTGCAGTAATAATAAACTTATTACTCTTGATGTTAGTAAAAATCACAATTTAATCGAGCTTTTTTGTTGTTGTAATTTGATAACTACTATTAAGTTTGGGGAAAATGATGTTTTAAGAGAAATTTATTGTCCATATAATCAACTTTCTGTTTTGGACGTTAGACAAAACAAAGGATTGATAGAACTGAATTGTAAAGATAATCTACGTAATACTGTAATTATTGTAGATCCAAATAGCAAACTTACTAGGCTCTATTTAGATAGTTTTATTATGTGTAATCATCCTAGTATAAAGGCTTTTAAAGATCGAGGAGGCGAATTATATGGTACTTATTCAGAGGTATTGCCACCATTTACATGTAAATAAAACAATAAGGAAAAAAATCTAATGAAACCAAGTGCCCTAGCCCTGATGGGAGCGGCATACTTTTGCGCCGGGGTTCGGCGTAAAAGATATAGCGGACAGCAGGAAATAGCTCCTTATTAAACTTCTAAATTTTTTGAGTACCAAATTCCAAAAGAAAACATTCAAAAATTGTTTTCAGAAGCCTTCGACTTCGCTCAGGGTGACAATTGAGTTAGAGAAAAAACCTTGTCCCTTTGCAACTTTGAGCCTTTGTACCTTTTATTTCAACACAAACTCATTTTCTTTCAATTTCTTTAAAACTGCAGCAATAATTTTAGAGCGGCATTCTGAATTTTCCGTCGTTGAAGCCGTTTTAACCCAATACCGAATATTGAGCTGAATAACTCCTGCAGCGGCAACATCGGTAATTACGGCTGCATTTTCGTGGTCTTTTTCCGTTACATCTTCGCTGTTTCCTAGAACTTCTTTTACGAGTTCGATGGCGCGGGTATAATCAGAACCATATTCGAGTCCGACGGTGAAAGTCTGAAGCAGAAAACCTTCGCTGTTGTAGTTAATTAAGGTATTTTTTATAAGAAGTGCGTTTGGAATATAAATAATTTTCGAATCGCTTTTTACTTCGGTATCACGCAGGTTGAGGTTGATGACTTCGCCTTTTACGCCGTTGCTTTCAATAATATCGCCAATAGAAAACGGACGTTTGAAAGCCAGAAGAATTCCGGCAAGAAAATTTTCTCCAATATCTTTAAGTGCAAAACCAATTACAAAAGCCGAAATCCCCGCTCCGGCAAGCATACTTTGAGCAACGCCGTCAAGACCAATAATTCGGAACATAAATAAGATTCCAATAATAATTAAAACCGATTTTATTAAACGTGCAATAAAAACTGCCAGAAGGCGATCGTGCATTTTCACTTTGAGTCGGTTTCCGGCAAAAATGCCCACTCGGCTTGCGATAAACCACGAAACGAGAACAACTAAAACGGCCAGAATAAATTTTGGCGTAAGATCGACAATGCTATTGTAGTAACCTTCGAGATGGTTGATGACGTCCTGAAAGAAATTTTCCATAATTGTAAAAAGCGTAAAATGTTTAAAATTGTTGAGTGAATTTTTAAACACATAGAAACATAGTTTTTCTTTGCACTTAAAGGCATTTCATTTGTTTAAATTCACATAGTTGCGTTTGTAATTCTATGTGTTAAAATCTAGATTTTTCAACTATTCTCAGAATTTAAAGAAATAAATCTATGTTTCTATGTGTTTGAAAATATTACCCAACTTGGCAAAACAATAAAATTACTTTTTAATAAGTTTTACGCTTTACAGGATTCTCTCAGAATTTTATAAAATATGGCGGAGTTGTTACATAAAATCCAAAAATAGAATCGTTTTGCCCTGCGATATTTTTATCTTTGTGATCTGAGTTTTTTCAGGAAATATTTTTATTAAAAGCACCATTTAACATGTTGACCCAATCTCATTTAGATCAATTAGCCAGCGAACTCGAAGGCACACTTTTGTACGATGATCTTCATAAAACACTTTATTCGACAGACGCATCAGTATATCGGATTCGGCCAAATGCGGTGGCTTTGCCTAAATCTACGGCCGATATCAGCAGGTTAATTCGCTTTGCGGCGCAGCATAATATTTCAGTTACACCAAGAACTGCCGGAACTTCACTCGCAGGACAAGCAGTTGGAGACGGGCTTGTAATTGATGTTTCGAAAAATTTCACCAAAATATTAGGTTACAATGCCGAGAAAAAAACGGTTACGGTTCAGCCCGGCGTTATTCGAGATGAACTGAATTTGTATTTGAAACCTCACGGTGTATTTTTCGCTCCAATTACATCAACTTCAAACCGAGCGATGATTGGCGGTATGGTGGGAAATAATTCATCTGGAACGACTTCTATTCGTTATGGTGTTACACGTGATAAAATTGCCGAGGTAAAAGCTATTTTGAGCGATGGAACAGAAGTGGCTTTTGGCGAATTGACTTCGGCAGAATTTATTGAGAAAACCAAAGGCGATTCTTTAGAAAATAAAATATATAAAAGCGTTTACGATGAACTTTCGGTAAAAGAGAATCAGGAAGAAATTATAAGAGAATTTCCAAAACCGGAAATTCATAGAAGAAATACAGGTTACGCCGTTGATATTCTGTTAAAATCAGAATTATTTGGCGGAACTGAACCCACAATCAATCTTGGGAAATTACTTTGCGGAAGCGAAGGAACGCTGGCTTTTACAACCGAAGTGACGTTGAAAGTAGACGATCTTCCTCCGCCTCACAGCATTATGGTTGTCGGACATTATCATACCATTCAGGAATCTTTAGAATCGGTTGTGGTGGCAATGAAACATCATTTGTACACTTGCGAAATGATCGACGATACGATTTTAGATTGTACGAAAACGAATCGTGAGCATATTAAAAACCGTTTCTTTTTGGTTGGAGAACCAAAAGCGATTATGTTGTTTGAAGTGGCTTCTCATACTCTAGAAGATGCAGAGAAACAAGCTGATGCTTTGATTGCTGATTTAGAGAAAAACAATTTTGGTTACGCGCAAGTAAAAATCTACGGAAATGATATTGACAAAGCCAACGAACTCAGAAAAGCAGGTCTTGGACTTTTGGGAAGTATTGTAGGCGACGATAAAGCTGCAGATTCGATTGAGGATACAGCGGTAGAATTAAGCGATTTACCTGCTTATATTGCGGAGTTTTCGGCGATGATGTTACGTCACGGACAGGAAGCTATTTATTATGCACATGCCGGTGCGGGAGAACTGCATTTGCGTCCGGTTTTGAATTTGAAAAAAACATCTGACCTAAAATTATTCAGAACCATTGCAACAGAAGTGGCGCATTTGGTGAAAAAATACAGAGGTTCGTTGAGCGGTGAACACGGAGATGGAATCGTGCGCGGAGAATTTATTCCGTTTATGATTGGTGACAAGAATTACGAATTGCTGAAAAGAATCAAATTAGCGTTTGATCCGAATTCGGTTTTAAATATCGGAAAGATTGTCAACGCTTTGAAAATGGACGAAAACCATCGTGTGATTTCAGGAAGAGTAGAACCTGATATTAAAACGTTTCAGGATTTTTCAGATAGTTTAGGAATTTTGCGTGCAGCCGAAAAATGCAACGGTTCTGGCGATTGCCGAAAAATGCCATCGGCAGGCGGCGCAATGTGTCCGAGTTATCGTGCGACACGAAATGAAAAAGAAACGACTCGTGCAAGAGCGAATGCTTTAAGAGAATATTTGACGTATTCTGAAAAAGAAAACAAATTTGACCAGAAAGAATTATACGAAGTTTTTGAGTTATGTGTAAGCTGTAAAGCCTGTGCGAGCGAATGTCCGAGTAATGTTGATGTTGCAACTCTAAAAGCGGAGTTTTTATATCAATATCAAAAAGCAAACGGATTCTCTACTAGAAACAAGATTTTTGCCAACAACGCCAAACTGAACAAAATGGGAAGCAAATTCCCGTCGATTACGAATTTTATTTCGAATCAGTCTTTGGTTAAAAAAACAATGGGAATTGCGCCAGAAAGACAAGTACCGCTTTTAGCAAAAAAGACGTTTAGAAAATGGTATCAAAATAATAAACCTGCGATATCAGATTTTCCAAATGGGAGATTGTATTTGTTTGTAGATGAATTCACAAATTATTACGACGTAAATATCGGGATCGATGCTTTTGAATTATTGACGAAATTAGGGTATCAGGTTTTGGTTGTAGATCATGAAGAAAGCGGAAGAACGTATCTTTCAAAAGGATTTTTAGAAGAAGCCAAGAAAATTGCCAATCACAACGTAAATATTTTTAAAGATTTGATTTTGGCGAATGCACCTTTAATTGGAATTGAACCTTCGGCGATTTTAACTTTTAGAGATGAATACCTTCGTTTAGCCGATGATAAAGAAGCTGCAGAAAAACTATCCCGAAATGCTTTTACAATTGAAGAATTCTTTAAAAAAGAAATCATAGACGGAAAAATAACTCCGGATTCTTTCTCTGAAGAAACGAAAGAAATTAAAATTCACGGACATTGTCATCAGAAATCGTTAAGTTCTGTTGAAGCAACTTTTGCAATGCTGAATCTGCCTAAAAATAATACGGTTACGATTTACAATTCTGGTTGTTGCGGTATGGCGGGTTCGTTTGGCTACGAAAAAGAACATTATCAGGTAAGTATGCAAATGGGAGAGGATACACTTTTTCCAAAAGTACGCAGCACGGCCGAAAATGTAAAAATCGCCGCTGCAGGAACAAGCTGCCGACATCAAATTTATGACGGAACAAAGCGAGAAGCACAGCATCCGGTTAGTATTTTGAGGAATTGTCTGCGTTGAGAAATGGCTCACTGATTTTACAGATTGAACGGATTAACGCAGGGTTATAAAAAAAATAAGCAAACAG
Source organism: Flavobacterium sp. 22659 (assembly GCF_052044235.1). Taxonomy (NCBI): domain Bacteria; kingdom Pseudomonadati; phylum Bacteroidota; class Flavobacteriia; order Flavobacteriales; family Flavobacteriaceae; genus Flavobacterium; species Flavobacterium sp. 22659. Next base: position 29,284 of record NZ_JBQEMU010000014.1, on the reverse strand, counting down.
AATGATTAAAAACTGTGTTAATCCGTTCAATCTGTAAAATCGGTGGGCAAAAAAACAATCTGCACAAACCAGTTAAATCCGTACAATCCGCGGGCAAAAAATATTAACGTAAAACAAAATCGTTTTATATATTTGAAATAAGGATATTTTTTGCATTATTTGCAAAATAAAACAAAAACGACTGAATTAAATTAATTTATAACAGTAAAACATATATGGCATTATCAAGTTTATTCCGAAAGAAAACAGTACAGGATATTCTGAAGCAGGTTGCTCAGAATGAAACAGACGGTCATAATGCCTTAGGAAAACATTTGACAACTAAGGATTTAACAGCCTTCGGAATAGCTGCGATTGTTGGAGCGGGAATCTTTAGCACCATTGGAAAAGCGAGTGCAGACGGCGGACCAGCTGTAATTTTCTTGTTCTTATTTACTGCTTTGGCTTGTAGTTTTGCTGCCTTTGCTTACGCCGAATTTGCATCGATGGTTCCGGTTTCAGGAAGTGCTTATACGTATTCTTATGTTGCTTTTGGAGAATTAATTGCCTGGATAATCGGCTGGGCTTTGATTATGGAATATGCCGTTGGAAATATTACCGTTGCCATATCGTGGAGTGATTATTTTACCGGACTGCTCCAGAGTGGCGGTATTCATCTCCCGCAATGGATTCAGATGGATTATTTAACTGCGTCAAACGGATTTAAAGATGCTGAAGCTTTAATGCGAGGTGGAAAATCATTCGAAAATTTAAGCACTGCTTTACAACAAGCCCATACAGCCTGGACAACAGCACCAACAATAGGATCTTTCCATTTTGTAACTGATTTACCGGCATTATTTATCATTATTTTGATTACAGCTTTGGTGTATAGAGGAATGAAAGAATCTCGTAACGCCAGTAATTTAATGGTGGTTATAAAACTATGCGTAGTACTTTTAGTAATTGCAGTTGGTGTATTTTATGTTGATACAGCAAACTGGGATCCGTTTGCTCCAAATGGAGTTGGAGGGGTTTTAAAAGGAGTTTCAGCAGTTTTCTTTGCCTATATTGGTTTTGATGCAATTTCTACAACCGCAGAAGAATGTAAAAATCCGCAGAGAGATTTACCACGCGGCATGATGTGGGCTATTATTATTTGTACAATTCTTTATATTGCCATTGCTTTGGTTTTAACCGGAATGGTAAAATATCACGAATTAAATGTTGGAGATCCTCTTGCATTTGTTTTCGACAAATTAGACTTGAAATGGATGTCGGGAATTATTGCTGTGAGTGCAGTAGTGGCAATGGCGAGTGTTTTATTGGTTTTTCAAATGGGACAGCCTCGTATCTGGATGAGTATGAGCCGTGATGGTTTATTGCCAAAGAAATTTTCTACAGTTCACCCAAAATTCAAAACTCCGTCTTTTGCTACAATTGTAACAGGTTTTGTAGTGGCAATTCCGGCATTATTCTTAAATCTTACAATGGTAACTGATTTATGCAGTATCGGAACATTATTTGCCTTTGTATTAGTTTGTGCAGGAGTTTTAGTTTTGCAAAACAAACCAGAAATTCCGAGAGGAAAATTCAAAACGCCTTATATCAATTCAAAATTTATTCTGCCAGTTTTAATGATTGCGGGATTGTATTATGCTTTTGCATTCAACAATAAAGCAACAATGGCGTTTATCAATAACGATCCGCAGATTTACGATGCAACTTCAATTGTTACTTCTTTAGATAAATCAGAATCAGAGCAGGTTTTTAAATATTTAGAAAGTATCGAAGTAAACAATAAAACTGCTGAAACATCAGATTTAGAGCATTTATTAGGACAATACCAAGACGACGAAGTGAAATATGCTGAAGTGGTAAAAGGATTGCCAATTGCAGATTCTGCAAAATACGAATCAGGTTTTGGTTTGTTCAAACACAAAATACCAATGTGGATTTTCCTATTTGTTTTAGTTGGATTAGCTGTTTGGGCTTTTAGAAGAAACTTGTCTTTAATTCCGCTATTAGGATTAATCTGTTGTTTGTATATGATGGCCGAATTAAGCGTTTGGAACTGGATTTATTTTACAATCTGGTTATTAATTGGACTATTAATCTACTTTACTTACAGTAGAAAAAACAGTAAACTAAACGTAGGTAATTATTAATTGTGAATTATAAATTATAAATGAAAAAGCCGTTCTGAAAATTAATCAGAACGGCTTTTTTATGTAAAGATTCATTTAAATTTTCTCGCGCAGATTCTGCAGATTTACAGATTTTTTATTAAATCTCTAGTATAATCTATATAATCGAGCCAAATCTGCGAGAAAAATTTTAGTGTATCTCTGTGAAAACTTCTTTGTGATTTTTTGCGGAATTCAAAATCCCAAGTTCAATCATACATTGCTTCATCATTTCGTAAGTACGGTCAATATCATTATCCAAACCAATCGAAAAACGAATTAAACCATCTGTTAATCCCATTTCTTTTTGTTCTTCAAGCGGAATTTCACTCGAAGTTGAGGTTCCCGGCGCGCTGAATAATGTTTTATAAAAACCTAAACTTACTGCTAGATAACCTAAATTTCTGGCTTGCATTAACTCCATTAATTCATTCGCTTTTTCCAAAGTTCCAACATCAATCGTCAGCATTCCTCCAAAACCGTATTCCGGATTAATCATCGTTTTGTACAGTTCATGACTTGGATGACTTTTTAGACCTGGATAAACCGTTTTTAAACCGTCTTTTTCAAATTGATCAGCTAAAAAATGTGCATTATGACTGTGCTGTTTAATTCTAATATGAAGCGTGCGAAGGTTTTTCATAACACTTGCAGAACGCAGACTGTCCATTGTAGGTCCTAAAAGCATACTTGCACCAGAATTTACATTTTTCAGTGAATTAATAAATTCTTTCGACGCACAAGTTACACCGCCAACTGTATCACTGCTTCCGTTAATGTATTTTGTTAAACTATGAATCACAATATCGGCCCCCAATTTTGCAGGAGAAACAGAAAGCGGTGAAAATGTATTGTCGACAACCAATTTCAAATTGTGTTTTTTGGCAATTTTAGCCAAACCAGCAATATCAGCTACTTCAAGCAATGGATTACTAACCGTTTCGCAGTACAGAACTTTCGTTTTTGGCGTAATCGCAACTTCTACAATGTCTAATTTTGTAATGTCAACAAAGCTCGTTTCAATCCCAAATCTTGGTGTAAAGTTTTTCAGAAAAGCATAAGTTCCGCCATAAATCGTTCGGCTTGAAACTATATGGTCGCCAGCACCGCACAATTGCAATAGAGTAGGCGTAATGGCTCCCATTCCTGATGCAGAAACATTTGCCGTTTCAGTTCCTTCCATTGCAGCCAAAGCCTGATCCAGATATAAATTACTTGGCGACGAATGGCGAGAATATAAATAACAGCCTTCCATATTTCCTTCGAAAGTATCGAACATGGTTTTAGCCGAAAGAAAAGTATAAGTCGAAGAATCAGAAATCGACGGATTCACACCGCCAAATTCTCCAAAATATTGCAAATCCTGAATTTTATCTGCTGGGTTGAAGTTTTTCATTTTTATGTCATTGCGAGGAACGAAGCAATCTCATCCTCTAGTTAGTATTAATGTTTAGGAGCTATTTCCTGCTATCCGTATCTTATATGGTGAACCCCACCATAAAAGGATGCCGCTTCTATCAGGGCTAGGACTCTCGTTTTCAAATAAATTCTATTCAAAATAAGATCTAATTAGAAAATTAATCAATCATAAAATGAATAATTAGATTTTAAAACTATAAAAATGTATTTGTAATGATTTTTAATCTAAATTTGATTCATATAAAGCATTTAAATAGATTTTCTATCATTTAGATAAACTATCAACAATCAACCAAAAACCATCAACTATAATGGCTTTAGACGCTACAGATAAAAAACTCTTGGTTTTACTACAAACCGATAGTAAAAAAACAACCAAAGAATTATCCTTAAAACTTGATCTTTCTGTTACAGCGGTATATGAAAGAATTAAAAAGTTAGAACGCGAAGGAATAATCAAAAACTACGTCGCGTTAGTCGATAAATCCAAAATCGAAAAAGGATTTGTAGTTTTCTGTCATCTTAAACTCATTCAGCATACCAAAGAATTCTTAACCAAATTCGAAAGTGAAGTCATCAAACTAAATGAAGTTTTAGAATGCCATCATGTAAGCGGCGATTACGATTATATTTTAAAAGTTCTGGTAAAAGATATGGAAGCGTACAGGGAATTTTTAGTAACAAAACTGACTTCATTACAGCACATTGGAAGTACACAAAGCATGTTTATGATTAGCGAAGTGAAGAATTCAACGGTGATTTCTTTTTGAGAGGTTCAAAGGTTCAGAGAGGTAATCCCGATAGCTATCGAGACAAAGGTTTTCATGTAGCGACGCACCACAATGCGTTTAACACTATGTTAAATACATAGCTGAAAACATTAACAAAATTCAAAGCAAAAAAATCTTAAATTTGAGTTTAAATACAAACAAAATGGAAACGAAAGAATTAAGACGTAAGCTTATCAAAGACTTTGGAAAATTCATAGACGACGATTCAAAATTAGAGATTTTAGAAAGCGTTTTTGATGCTATTAATCACGATGAAAAAGAGTCAGTTGTTCCAGATTCACATTACAATTTGGTTTCTGAAGAAAGAGAGAAATATTTGTCTGGAAAAATAGAGGCAGGTACTTGGGAAGAAGCAGAGAAACGTTTGAGTGCTAAGTATGGTTTTTAAAATCAAAATTTTACCATTAGCAGAAAAAGAAATTGATGATTCGATTGAATTTTACGAAAGAAGAAGTAAAGGCTTAGGAAAGCAATTTCTAAATTATTTAAGATCTTATCTCAAGGTTTTAAAAACAAATCCAGAATTATTCGAAATTAAAAAAAAGCCAGGTTATCGTGAAATGACTTTGGTTAAATTTCCTTTTGTTATCATTTACGAGATTATTGAAACAGAAATAATCATTTATTCAGTATTTCATACTTCAAGAGATCCTGAGAAGAAATCTCATTAAGTAACTCCATAACAAGAATCTAATCTTTGTAGAGCTTTTCGTGGAAATTTGCTTAGCCAGTTTGTTATCGCTTGAGTCTCCTTTGTCTAGATGACAAATAGAGCGTTATAATCTTTGCTTAAAACAAAACTTTGCGAACCTCTGCGTAATTCTTAGTGCCCTTTCCGGTAAAACTCACACCCAAAATTTCACGCAAAAAACATTGAAAATTAAACTTTAAACAGAACTTTATTGCTTAATTTTGTAACCGCTAAAATAAAAACAAAATACTATGAGTTCATTTGACGTAGTCATTATAGGTTCAGGTCCTGGAGGATATGTATCAGCAATTCGTTGCGCACAATTAGGTTTCAAAACTGCAATTGTAGAAAAATATAATTCATTAGGCGGAACTTGCCTTAACGTAGGTTGTATTCCTTCAAAAGCATTATTATCTTCTTCTCATCATTATGCTGAAATTGCTCATTTTGCAGATCACGGAATTGAAGTTTCCGGCGATGTAAAAATCAATTTAGAGAAAATGATCGCACGCAAGCAAGCTGTTGTAGATCAAACAGTAGGTGGTATTAACTACTTAATGGAAAAAAATAAAATTACTGTTTTCAATGGTTTAGGTTCATTCGTAGACGCAACTCACATTGCTGTTGCAAAAGCTGACGGAACATCAGAAACTATTGAAGCAAAATATACTGTAATTGCTACAGGATCAAAACCATCTTCTTTACCATTCATCAAAATTGATAAAGAAAGAATCATTACTTCTACTGAAGCTTTGGCTTTAAAAGAAGTTCCAAAACACTTAGTAATTATTGGTGGAGGAGTTATCGGAATCGAGCTTGGACAAGTTTACCTTCGTTTAGGAGCTCAGGTTTCTGTAGTAGAATTCATGGACAGAATCATTCCAGGAATGGATGGAGCTCTTTCTAAAGAATTGACTAAAGTATTGAAAAAACAAGGAATGAAATTCTACGTTTCTCACAAAGTAAAATCAGTTGAAAGAAATGGTGATGCTGTTGTAGTTCAGGCTGAAAATGCAAAAGGAGAAACAATTACTCTTGAAGGAGATTATTCATTAGTTTCTGTTGGTCGTCGTCCTTACACAGACGGATTAAACGCTGACAAAGCTGGAGTAAAAATTTCAGACAGAGGACAAGTTGAAGTAAACGATCATTTACAAACTAACGTTCCAAATATCTACGCAATTGGTGATGTTGTTCGCGGCGCGATGTTAGCGCATAAAGCAGAGGAAGAAGGAGTAATGGTTGCTGAGATTTTAGCAGGTCAAAAACCACATATCGATTACAACTTAATTCCTGGTGTAGTTTACACTTGGCCAGAAGTTGCTGCAGTTGGACAAACTGAGGAGCAATTGAAAGCTGCAGGAGTAAAATACAAATCTGGAAGTTTCCCATTCAAAGCGTTAGGACGTGCAAGAGCAAGTGCTGACTTAGACGGATTCGTAAAAATCCTTGCTGACGAAAAAACAGACGAGGTTTTAGGAGTTCACATGATTGGTGCTCGTACAGCAGATTTAATTGCTGAAGCGGTTACTGCAATGGAATTTAAAGCTTCTGCTGAAGATATTTCTAGAATGAGCCACGCGCACCCAACTTTCGCGGAAGCGGTAAAAGAAGCAGCATTAGCAGCTACAGAAAATAGAGCTTTACACGTATAATTTTTACGTCGAATCATATTTAAAACCGTCAGAGCAGTCTGGCGGTTTTTTTATGCAATATTTTTAAGCGTTATATAATATAATAATCAAAAATAATTTTGTAAATTAGATGTAGATTTCAGGTGCTATCTTTATGATAATTAAAAAGATAGTATTATGAAAAGTAAATATATAGTTCCAGTTTTGATTGGAGCAGGAATTGGTCTCGCATTGTATTCTTGCGGAGGAGGAATTCCAGAGAAAGCAAAAGCTGTAACAAACTTTGACAGCGCAAAATATCTCGGAAAATGGTATGAAATTGCCAGATTAGATTACAAATGGGAAAGAGATTTGAACAATGTAACAGCCGAGTATTCTTTAAACGAAGATAAAACTATAAAAGTCGATAATAAGGGCTATAATGTCAAAAAAGACAAATGGGAACAAAGTGTCGGGAAAGCTAAATTTGTCAAAAAAGACAACATTGGTATGCTAAAAGTCTCATTTTTTGGTCCTTTTTATTCTGGTTACAATGTCGTAGCAATCGATCCTGATTATAAATATGCACTTGTAGCTGGAGAAAGTTTAAAATATATGTGGATACTTTCCAGAGAAAAAACAATTCCGGAAAGTGTAAAAGCAGATTTTCTTATCAAAGCTCAGGAAATCGGATATAAAGTAACTGATTTGGTTTGGGTAAAACATGATAAGTTGAATTAAATAAAAAACGCCGATATTTTTAAATATCGGCGTTTTTTATTTTTATCTGTATGAATCAAGGAGTAAATACAGTTTTATAATTATCCCAATATCTGTAAATCAAAAATAAATTTCCAAGGAAAAGCAATACAGCAATTGGCAGACCTTCTGGCGCAAGGAAATAATTAATAAACAAAATATTGATTGTAATAGGTAAAATCAGAATATTTGCCAAAGTCACAAAACGACCTGTAACAAATGAAAGACCACAAAGCAATTCAACTGTTTTTGCCAAAGGCAATAAATAAGTCGAAGCAACTAATCCCATATTAAATGCCTTAAAATTACCTGTTGTTTCTGGTTCCGGCGCGAGTTTAAAAAAGAACGAAATTGAAGCAAACAGCAAAAGAAGGCCGATTAAAACGCGGACAATAATAGTAGCAATTTTCATAATACTTAGAATTTAAAATAGGTTAAATGATATAATTAGTGGGTTGAAAACGCAAAATCTATATTCATCAATTAAAACTGAAAATTTATTTAAGCCAGCTTTTTTTTGAGAATTTAACAATCAATAATATTCTATTTTGGGATTAGTTTAATGCTATATCAAATATAATGATTTTTTTTCTTACTAAATGTTGTATTTTAACAGTTTTGATTATTTTTTGAAATATTTTCTATAAACAAAATAACCTCCAATGCCAATCAGTATAAACGGCCAAAGATTAAGGAAAAATATAAAGACTGCCTCAATAATATATAAGCCGTTTTTTAAGGCATCTAAAATCTGAATTCCTAAATTAGGTCTATAGCTGCTGCTGTCTTTTTCGCTTGCCGTTACGTCCTGTTTTATTGTCTGGTTTTGATAAAGCTGTAAAGTAATTGTGCTGAAATTAATCTGATCTTTTAAAGAAAGATTGTTTACTAACGCATTGTCACTTGCTTCTTTTTGATTTGTCAATGTATTTTCGGCATCAACAATATCATTTACTTTTTTGCCTTTATTGTCAATTGCTTTTTCTATTCGGCTGGCACTTTCGCTGTTTCTTTTTTGTGAAAGCTGATTGCTTAAAAGTTTTAAAGAGACATCATCGGCTTTAATAACTCTAAAATCCAAAAAGTCAATTTGTCTTGCAATTGTTTTAATTACTGTATCCAGCTGCGTATTAGGAACTCGGATTGTAATGTTATTTTCTACTGTAAATTTAGTTGTTTCCAGAGTGCTGTCCTGACTGATTTTAGTGCTGATCTGGTCCTGAATATTGCTTTGCAGATTCGTATAGGTTACAAAACCTCCAAATTTTTGAACTGCATTTTCGATTGCATAAGTTGATTTTACAACATTCTTGACTTTAAATTTAAGATCTGCAGTTCTGATAAATTTTTGTTTACTGTCTTTGTTTTCGACTGCTGCAGATGATGAAACTGCTGTGCTGTCTGCTGAGGCATAATCAGCTGTTGATTTTCCTGTTGCATAGGCATTTTCAGCAGATGTATTTTCGGCTTTTTTACAGGAAAAAAGCAGCACTATGATGGCTAAGCCGGTCAATCCTAATTTTACAATTGTTTTCATAAAGGTTAAAAATTTGATTAAAATGAACGTTTGTTGGTTAAAGGTTTCTAATTGTGTAAAATATTTTATGAATCGATTCAAAAACGATATACTAAAAAGCGTGCCAATAATTTTAAGATATTCTTTTTATTGAAGGATTTTTTTTGTTGTAATTTTGAAGTTTAAAAAATATCATTTTTGAGAGTTTCTATTCATAAACATATTTCAAATCCTTTTGATTTTAAACAACAGCTATTAAGCTGGTCACAGCAGTTTCGAGAGGTTGTTTTTCTGGAAGGTAACGGCTATCCTGAACAATATTCAAGTTTTGACTGTATTCTTGCTGTTGATGCTTTTACATCAATTAAAACTGATTTTCATAATGCATTCGAAGATTTAAAACAATACCAGCAAACCACTAAGGACTGGTTGTTTGGTTATCTGTCGTATGACTTAAAAAATGATATTGAAGATTTAAAATCCAACAATTTTGACGGATTAGAATTTCCGGATTTGTTTTTCTTTCAGCCCAAAAAAGTATTTCTGCTTAAAGGAAATGAACTGGAAATACAATATCTGCTTTTTTGTGATGATGAATTAGAAGATGATTTTAATGAGATAGTCGGAAGTCAAAAGTCAAAAGCTGAAAGTTCTGCATCTTTAAAAATTCAACAGCGTATTTCAAAAGATTTATACGTAGAAAAAGTAAACCAAATGCTTCATCATATTCATATTGGTGATATGTATGAAGCCAATTTCTGTATGGAATTTTATGCTGAAAATGTTGTTATAGATCCTCAGGAAAAATTCAGAAAACTAAATGAAATTTCGCAGGCGCCATTTTCGGTTTTCTTTAAAAATCATAAACATTTTCTGCTTTCGGCATCTCCGGAACGCTATTTAAAAAAAGTTGGAGAAACTATTATTTCCCAGCCCATAAAAGGAACTTCAAAAAGAGCTGCAGATCCTGTAGAAGACAAAAAATCAAAAGCCATGCTGGCTTCAGATGAAAAAGAACGTGCAGAGAATATTATGATAACTGATTTAGTACGTAATGATCTTTCGCATACAGCTCAAAAAGGTTCGGTTGAGGTAAAAGAACTCTGCGGTATTTATTCATTTCTGCAGGTGCATCAAATGATTTCGACCGTTGTTTCAAAATTAGACAAACAATATTCGGCTGTAGATGTTTTAAAATCTACTTTTCCAATGGGAAGCATGACTGGAGCACCAAAAATTTCGGTAATGAAAATCATCGAAAATCTGGAAGAAACTAAACGCGGACTTTACAGTGGTGCTGTAGGATATTTTACGCCGGAAGGCGATTTTGATTTTAATGTGGTAATTAGAAGCATATTATACAATCAGGAAAAACAATATGTTTCGTTTTCAGTAGGAAGCGCTATAACATCTAAGTCGATCCCTGAAAAAGAATACGAAGAATGTTTGCTGAAAGCCAGAGCAATGCACGAAGTTTTGCGATAATTTTTTTCGCTGCTAATGGCACGAATTTGCAAAAATTACTTTTTTGCACAGATTAAAAAGATTTACACAGATTTTTTAATCATTTAATCTGCGGCTAATTTTATTGCCTGTATTTTAAAGGGAAAAATTCGTGAAAATTTGTGCAATTCGCGGCAGAAAAAATCCGCTTAACATTTCATTTAAAAATAGATCGAATTTAATTTTTTACTTTTATCGAATGCTTTCAAAATTTCAAAATCATATCGTATCCAAATTTCCTTTCTTAAAACAGAAAAAGCTTTTTCTGGCTGTAAGCGGAGGATTAGACAGTATGGTTTTACTGCATTTGTTTAAGCAGTTAAACTATGAAATTGCTGTTTTGCATTGTAATTTTCAACTTAGGGGATTGGAAAGTTTTGGCGATCAGGAATTTATTCAAAACTATTGTGATAAAAACAATATCAAAATTTTTACTACTCAATTTGATACTCAGGCGTTTGCAGAAGATTATAAGCTTTCGATACAAGTTGCGGCAAGAGAACTTCGATACAGTTGGTTTTATGAGCTTTTAGAAGAAAAACACTTCGATTATCTCTTAACAGCCCATCATGCCGATGATAATCTGGAAACTTTTATCATCAATTTAACCCGCGGAACCGGATTAGACGGCTTAACCGGAATTCCGGAACAAAACGATAAAATTATTCGTCCATTACTTTCATTTTCAAGAGAAGAAATTTTAAAATACGCTCAGGAAAATAATATAGAATGGCGTGAAGACAGCAGTAATGCTTCGACTAAATATGTTCGAAATAAAATTCGTCATGATTTGGTTCCGGTTTTAAAACAAATCAATCCTAATTTTTTGGATGCTTTTCAAAAAACACAATCTTTTCTGCAGGAATCAAAAGAAATGGTAGAAGATGCTTCGATTGTGATTTATCAGCAAGTTGCGAAAGAAGCCGGAGACGACATTCATTTTGATTTAAACCAGCTTAAAAAACTTCCAAATTATAAATCGTATTTGTATCAATGGCTGAATGAATTTGGTTTTTCGGCATGGAAAGATATTTATGATTTGGTTGAAGGACAATCCGGGAAACAAGTTTTTTCAGATGAATTCAGACTGCTGAAAAATCGCGAAATTTTGATTTTGACTCCAATTTCAGAAACATCAGAAAAAGAAGAATTTGAAATTTATGAAAACGATACAGAAGTTAATTTTCCCTTAAAAATGACACTTTGTAACGTAGGTCACACAACATTCGGTTCAAATAGAACTATATTTGTCGACGCTGAAAAAATCCAGTTTCCTTTGAAATTACGTAAATGGAATGAAGGCGATGTTTTTCAGCCTTTTGGAATGAATGGTAAGTCTAAAAAAGTAAGCAAACTTTTTAAAGACGAAAAAATGTCCCTGATCGAAAAAGAAAAAACATGGATTTTGTCTTCTGATGATCAAATAGTCTGGATTGTTGGAATTAGACAGGACGAACGTTTTAAAATAAAAAATACCACAAATAAAATACTTAAAATAGAATTGCAATAATGAACTTTAATCAAAATCATCGAGCGATACTTTCAAGAAGTATCTGGAATAAAATAACCGCCTTTTTACTGCTGTTCTTTTTTACTTTGGCAGGAAATGCTCAAATTTTAGAGCCTGTAAAATGGACTTCTAAAATTGAAAAAAAAGGAAACAATGCCGTATTAATTTTTGATGGAACAATCGAAAAAGACTGGCACATGTATTCGCAGTTTACACCAGACGGCGGACCTCTTGCACTTGAAATTTCTTTTAAAAACCAAAAAGGGAACTACGAATTAGTTGGAAAAGCAAAAGAAGGCAAAACAAGAACGGCTTATAATGACGTTTTTGGAGTAGATGAAACTTTTTTTGAAGGAAAAGCACATATTGAACAAGAAATAAAAATCATTAATCCGAATTTAAAAACAGTAGATGTAGATTTTGATTTTCAGGTTTGTAAAGAAGTTTGTATCAATTCAAGCAAGAAATTCTCGATTGCTGTTCCTTCAACTTTCAAAATAGATGAAGCCCTTCCTGTTGTATCAGAAGCAAAATTAGATGAAACAAAAACGGCTGGTTTAGCAGTTGATACTATTAAAAAAGAAACAGCTGCAGCTGAAGATCAAACTGTAAAAGCTGAAAATGAAGCTAAAGAAGATATTCCGGCTCCTGCACCAGCAAGAAGTTTATGGTCAATCTTTTTTATTGCATTTTTATCTGGATTTGCAGCTTTGTTAACACCTTGCGTTTTTCCAATGATTCCTATGACGGTTAGTTTCTTTACGAAACAAAGTAAAAGTCGTGCAAAAGGGATTAGAAATGCTATTATTTATGGACTTTCTATTATTGCAATTTATGTGATTTTAGGACTTATAGTAACTAAAATATTTGGTGCCGATGCCTTGAATGCTTTGTCTACAGATGTTTGGTTTAACCTGATTTTCTTTGTAATCTTAATCATTTTTGCTACTTCATTTTTGGGTGCTTTCGAAATTATGCTTCCAAATTCATGGGCAAATAAAGCAGATCAACAGGCAGATAAAGGCGGGTTGATCGGGATATTATTCATGGCTTTGGCTTTGGCAATTGTATCATTCTCTTGTACAGGACCAATTGTGGGGACTTTATTGGTTGAAGCAGCTTCAAACGGAGGAATTGCTCCCGTAGTTGGAATGCTTGGTTTTTCATCGGCATTAGCGCTTCCATTTATGTTATTTGCTATGTTCCCGGGCTGGTTAAATTCACTGCCAAAATCTGGCGGATGGTTAAACACCGTAAAGGTAGTTTTAGGGTTTTTAGAATTAGCTTTAGCATTTAAATTTTTATCAAATGCTGATTTAGTTCTTCAATTACATTTCTTAGAAAGAGAAGTTTTCATCGCAATCTGGATTGCAATTTTTGGAGCTTTGACTTTATATTTATTCGGAAAAATAACTTTGCCTCATGATAGTCCAACGCACCATATTTCGGTTGGAAGATTGTATTTAGGATTACTTACTTTAGTGTTTACAATGTATTTAATTCCTGGACTTTGGGGAGCACCGTTAAAATTAATCAGCGCATTTCCACCACCGCCACAATATAGCGAAAGTCCTTTTGGAGTAGGAGGTTCTGGTAACGGAGCTGTTTCTTCAGAATCAATAAAAGGACTTCCTGAAGGTGCAGAATTAGGTCCGCATGGTATTATGGTTTTTCATGATTATGAAGATGGATTAGCTTATGCAAAAGAAATTAAAAAGCCAATTATGCTCGATTTCACAGGTTATGCTTGTGTAAACTGTAGAAAAATGGAAAACAATGTTTGGTCAGAACCAACAATTCTTCCAATTCTAAAAAATGATGTGGTTTTGATTTCGCTTTATGTAGATGACAAACGTGAATTGCCAAAAGAAGAACAATTTGTTACGAAATCCGGAGATAAAATCATTACAGTTGGAGATAAATGGACAGATTTCATGATTTCTAAATACAAAACCAATACACAGCCTTTATATGTGATTACAGATTTAGAAGGAAACAATTTAAATACTTCTAAACCGACAATAAGTTATGTAAGTGCCGATGAATATTTACATTGGCTGAAAGAAGGAATTTCTAACTTTAAATAATTATTTAAGAATTAAGAATTAAGAATTAAGAATTAAGAATTAAGATTATAGTTAAAAATCTAAAATTTATCCCGAAGCTTCGGGACTAAAATCTACAATATAAAAGGGATTTAATTCAAAGCAAAAAGCACTCTAAATTTATCTTAGAGTGCTTTTTTATTTAAGGGAAAAAGGGGAAAATTAATTCTTATAAGAACTCACCGTGTTGAGAAATATCTAATCCTAACTCTTCTTTTTCTTCAGTAACTCTTAGAGGAGTAATTTTATTTACTACAAAGAATAAAATGTAAGAACCAACAAAAGCGAAGATTGAAACAGCAACTAAAGCAGTTAACTGGTTGATGAATAAAGTTGGAGTTCCGAAGATTAAACCTTGATTGTCACCAACGGCAGGGTTGATAGCTTTTGAAGCAAAAACTCCAGTTAATAACATACCTACCATACCACCAACACCGTGACAAGCAAATACATCAAGAGCATCGTCGATTTTTCCTTTAGGGAATTTACTAACTACAAGGTTACTCACAATTGCAGAGAATAAACCAATGAAGATTGCGTGAGAAATGCTTACGAAACCAGCAGCAGGCGTAATAGCAACAAGACCTACAACTGCACCAATACAAGCTCCAAGAGCAGAAAGTTTGTGTCCTAAAATTTTATCAAGGAAAACCCAAGCCATTGCAGCAGCGGCAGCAGCAACTGTAGTTGTTCCTAAAGCTTGAGCTGCAAGACCATTTGCTCCTAATGCAGATCCGGCGTTGAAACCAAACCATCCAAACCAAAGTAAACCAGTTCCTAATAATACATAAGTAATTCTTGCAGGGTTAACTTTTTGAATTTTTCTTTTTCCTAAGAAAATAGCTCCAGCCAATGCAGCCCATCCAGCACTCATGTGTACTACTGTACCTCCGGCGAAGTCTAATACTCCCATTTTAAAGAAAACTCCATCAGGATGCCAGGTCATGTGAGCAAGTGGTGTGTATATGAATAAGATAAATAAAACCATGAATAACAAATAAGCCCAGAAACGTACACGTTCTGCAAAAGCACCTGTAATTAAAGCAGGAGTAATGATAGCGAATTTTGCCTGAAATAATGCGAATAATATAAATGGAATAGTTGGTGCAAGGCTCCATGCAGTGTTAGTTCCAACTCCTTCAAAGAATAAATTATAAGTTGGATTTCCTATAATTCCTCCAATAGTAGGTCCAAAAGCAAGTCCAAAAGCAACAACAGTCCATAAGATAGTAACAATTACCATTGCCATAAAACTTTGAAGCATAGTACTAATTACGTTTTTCTTACCTACCATACCTCCGTAGAAAAATCCTAATCCTGGGGTCATTAACAAAACAAAAGCAGTTGCAACGATCATCCAAGCTGTATCTCCTGTATCAAATTTTACAGCTTCAGCCGGAATTGGGTTATCGGCAATGATGAAATTTGATATAAAGGTTAGTACCAAAATAGTGATAAGAATCACACTTAAAATAATTTTTCGCATAGTTATTTAGTTTTAAAATTTTTGATAAAAGTATAAAATCATTTAATACCCCATAAAAAAATAGGGGTAGTTGTTTAATTTTTGTTAAATTTAAAATTTAACCCCTATGATTTTGCGTGAATTTCTTAAAACAAACTTAAAATTTACATTTTGGCAGCAATTTTTTTTCACTTACTGTCATTTTTGATAATTTTTGGGGTAATTGATTGCTATTTTTTGTAGGATAATAGATATTTGTTGTTTAAAAACATCTTAAGTTTTGTAACGAAGAAGTTTTTTTAATCTTTTTAACAATTTTGATGATTATAATTTAAGGATGGAAAATAGAAAAATTAAATGGGGAATTGTAGGGCTTGGAAATATTGCACATCAGTTTGCATCAGATTTGTTATTGGTTGAAAATGCTGAACTGACAGCTGTTGCTTCCAGAGATCTTACTAAAGCAGAGCAGTTTGGAGAAAAGTTTAATGCATCAAGAATGTATAATTCGTATGAGCTGCTTTTTGAAGATTCAGAAATTGAAATCGTTTACATTGCAACTCCTCATAATTCGCACGCCGAATTGACAATAAAAGCCTTAGAGAAAGGAAAACATGTGCTTTGCGAAAAACCAATGTCGTTATCTTTTCAAGATGCGCAAAGAATGATCGAAGCTTCGAGAAAACACAATAAGTTTTTTATGGAAGCTTTTTGGACCAGGTTTATTCCATCGGTTCAGGATGTTTTGCAGAAAATTAATAACGGAATTATTGGAAACGTAAACTATATAAAAGCTGATTTTGCTTTTCACGGAAGTGAAACAGAAAACAAAAGGCTTTTTGACAAACAATTAGGTGGCGGCGCATTATTTGATATTGGTGTTTATCCTTTATTTCTGTCTTATATACTATTAGGAAAACCAAAAGAGATTGCAGCAAAAGCAGTCAAACATAAAAATGATATCGATCTGCAGACTTCTATGATATTACAATACGAATCGGCACAATCAGTTTTGCATGCTTCTATTGTTTCAGAATCTGATATGAAAGCGGTTATTTCTGGAACAAAAGGAAGAATAGAATTAAATGCTCCGTGGTTTATTGCTGATGGTTATTCTTTATTTATAAATGAGGAAAAAGAAGCTACATTTACTTTACCTGCTTTAGGAAAAGGATATTCACATGAAATAATCGAATGCCAAAATTGTATTTTGAATAATGAAATTGAAAGTAAACTTTGGTCGCATCAAAATAGTTTGGATTTGAGTGAGATAGTGGAAGAAGTTAAGAATAAATCATAATCAATAAAAATCAATATAATACCTCCATTCACCAGTTTTTCTATTTTTAGCAAAATAGAAGTTACCACTGTCAATAATATTTAAGTTTGCTTTTTTATCAGAAGAAATTTGAAATACAAATTCATAATCTTCGCCAAAATCAACTCCTGACTGACGATAGCTTGCATATCCTCCAATTTTATGACCATTACTGTTTTCAAAAAAATCATAATAAGAGCCAATAGTGCCAGAGTCTTCCAGTTCCAGTATTTTGTCTGTGATTTCATCTGAAATCCCAGAAGCATCTTCCCAAACCGGATAATCTTCTTCAATTAATTTATTAGATAAAGGAAAAGCCTTTATAAATGATGCATCATTTTGTAAATCTTTTATAACAATTTTATCTGTGTTTTTGTATTCGCGCAAAACCCAATTATTTCCGTTAGGCGTTAAATCCATTGGGAAATCCTGAGATATAAAAACAGTAATAATTTTAGTTTCTTTTAAAATGTCGGGTACAAAAGGAAACTGATCGAAATATAATTGAAATAAAGGAAGCATTAAGTTCCCTTTTTGATCTAATGGAATTTGTTCGTTTTCATTATATAAATAAACTTTTCCAATCCAGCTTTCAGTAATTGAATTAGTTGGCTTGAACCCGCCAGCTATAAATTCAGTCGCATTTTTTGCCAGTACATTTTTTATTTTTTCTACTTCATCCATTGCCAGTTGATTTTAAAAGAAAAGTAAATTTAAATATATTATCTAAGTTAAAAATCTATTTTTGCAAAAAATAAAAGTAATAAAATATTTACAAATATAATTAGATTTATTTCTAATTGTAATACTTTTACTCTTTAATAATAGATGAGTTTTTATGTTAGTAAAAGTTTACGGAAGTGCCGTTTTTGGAGTTGAGGCCACAACCATTACGATTGAAGTTCATATGGATAAAGGGATTGGTTATCATTTAGTTGGACTTCCCGATAATGCCATAAAAGAAAGCAGTTATAGAATTGCAGCAGCTTTAAAAAATAACGGATTAAGTTTTCCCGGAAAAAAAATCACTATAAATATGGCGCCTGCCGATCTTCGAAAAGAAGGTTCTGCGTATGATTTACCACTGGCAATGGGAATTTTAGTGGGTTCTGACCAGATAAAAGCACCCGAAATCGAACAGTATATTATTATGGGTGAACTTTCTCTTGACGGAAGTTTACAGCCTATTCGAGGTGCTTTACCTATTGCCATAAAAGCAAAAGAGGAAGGTTATAAAGGTTTTTTCCTGCCGATTCAAAATGTGAAAGAAGCAGCAATTGTATCTGATTTAGATGTTTACGGAGTTTCTAATTTACAGGAAATAATTGATTTTTTTGCCGGAAAAGGAACTCTTCAGCCAACGGTAATTGACACCAGAGCTGAATTTTACAAAACTCTGGATTTTCCTGAATTTGATTTCTCTGACGTTCGCGGACAAGAAAGTATAAAACGCTGTATGGAAATTGCTGCAGCCGGAGGACACAATATTATTTTAATTGGCCCGCCCGGAGCAGGTAAAACAATGCTCGCAAAACGAGTTCCGAGTATTTTACCGCCTATGACATTACGTGAAGCGCTTGAAACCACTAAAATTCATAGTGTAGCCGGAAAACTAAAAGAAGTTGGGTTGATGAATCAAAGACCATTTAGAAGTCCGCATCATACAATTTCAAATGTCGCATTGGTTGGAGGAGGAAGTTATCCGCAGCCAGGAGAAATTTCGATGGCACATAACGGTGTTTTGTTTTTGGATGAACTTCCGGAATTTAAAAGAGATGTTTTAGAAGTAATGCGACAGCCGTTAGAAGACCGTGAAGTAACTATTTCCAGAGCAAAATTTACGGTGACGTATCCGTCATCGTTTATGCTGGTGGCAAGTATGAATCCGAGTCCGAGTGGATTTTTTAATGATCCAAGTATGCCAAATACTTCTTCTCCGCACGAAATGCAGCGTTATATGAGTAAAATTTCCGGTCCGCTTTTAGACCGAATTGACATTCATATTGAAGTTACGCCTGTTCCGTTTGATAAATTAGCAGACGACCGAAAAGCCGAAAGCAGTGCAGAAATTCGTAAACGTGTAACTGCAGCGCGTGAAATTCAAACTAAACGTTTTGCCGATGTAGAAAATATCCATTACAATGCACAAATGAGCAGTAAACTAATCCGTGAGTTTTGTGCATTAGACGAGCAGTCAAAAGAACTGCTTAAAAACGCAATGGAACGTTTAAATCTTTCTGCCCGAGCTTATGACAGAATTCTGAAAGTAGCACGCACAATTGCCGATCTAGACAATTCAGAAAATATAATTTCGCAGCATATCGCCGAAGCAATTCAATATCGAAGTCTGGATCGTGAGGGATGGCTGGGATAAATTAATTTTAGATTTTAGAATTCAGATTTTAGATTCGATGCATTAGAAAATAACTTTGTCAAAGTTTAGAACTTTGACAAAGTTAGCGGGAATGGCAAGCAGCACTTTTAATTCAGTTCAATAAAATCTTCAATTTTTATCTCTTCCAAAAAATGAACATCATGCGAAACCACAATTAAAGTTTCTGTATATTCATTAATTGCAGCGGTCAGGATTTCGATATTTTGAATATCAAGATTGTTTGTAGGTTCATCTAAAATGATAATATCAGGAGCTTGATTGTTAATTGTTAAACAACAAAGCATTAAACGCATTTTTTCTCCTCCGCTTAAAGCTGCACAAGGTTTATTCCAGTCATTTTGCGAAAACAAAAACTTGTTGAGTTTCATTTTTACATCATGTTCCTGTAAACCTGATGAATTAAATTTCTGAGCCTGCTCATAAACTGTAATTTCGTTTTCTATAAGCGAATAATCCTGATCGATATAAATAATCTTAGAATCTGCTTTTTGAAAAGTTCCAGCCTTGGGCCTCAATTCGCCCATGATAATTTTAATTAGTGTCGTTTTTCCAGAACCGTTTAAACCTTTTAGTGCTAAACGCTGACCACTCAGAATTTGAAAACTAAGCGGTTTTTTCCATAAAGACTGATTTTCGTAACTGTGATTAATTTCAGTGGCTGTAAAAAGTGTTTTTCCTTTATGTAAATTCGTTTTGTCAAAACCAAATTTCATTTGATCAATATCTGGTAAAGACGATCGCAATTCTTGTAAATCTTTTGAGATTCCGCCAATTTTTTCAGCATGAACGCCTTTCGTTTTTGCCGTGCTGTTTTCAGCATTATTGCGTAAAGTATTCATCATAATTCTGGAAACCCCGGCTTTTTTTTGTTTCTTTTCACCGCGAGAATCGAGTTTGTTTTGACGTTCAAGAGTTTCGCGTTCTTTTTCTTTCGCTTTGCGCAAAGCCTTTTCTTTGCTCTGAATATCCTGACTTAAAGCATTATTTTCGATTAGTTTTTGTTCGGCATAAAAATCATAATTACCGCCGTAAACTGTAATTCCATGTTTCGATAATTCAAAAACCGGATTCAGTAAATTAAGCAGTTTTCGATCGTGGCTCACAACAATTAAAATTGAAGAAGTGCTTTTTATAAAATTGTACAATAATTCTCTGCCCGAAATATCCAAATGATTACTCGGTTCATCAAGCAAAACAAGTTCAGGTTCGTGAATTGAAATTCCGGCCAGAAAAACTTTTGTTTTTTGTCCGCCGCTCAGTGTTTCCAATTTTTGGTTTAAATTTAAATCCTGTAATTGCCAATATTGTAATGCTTCATTGCAACGATCTTCAATTGTCCAGTCGTCGTTTAAAGTGTTGAGGTTTTCTTCGGAAACATTTCCGTTAAGAATTTCCTGAAGAGCATTCAGTTTATCTTCAATCTGCAAAGCCTGAGCAATTGTAAGATGATTAAATTGCCCGAATATCTGCGGCAGATAATAAGGTTTAGAATCGGTTTTTAATATTCCGTCGGCAGGTTGTAATTCGCCTGCAATAATTTTTAATAAAGTTGATTTTCCAACGCCATTATTGCCAATTAAAGCAATTTTTTCGTGATGGTTAACTGTAAAAGTAATTTTATCAAACAACAAATCTTTGTTTGAATGAAGGTATGAGATATTCTGTAAAATAACCATGATTTCTTTCTTTAGGAGATAAACAAATATGTAAGCCGATTTTCAGCTTACCTTAAAATTGTCCGAAAGAAATTTTTATTCACATAGAGTTTGTGCGGTTTATTTAGTGATGCAAAGATATAAAAAATATTTTTTAAGATTTAAATGTCAGATTACTCAAATTTTAAATTGGCATTTTTTGACATTAAATAGGAGGTAAGCTTTTTGATTTTTCCGTTTTCCATTTCAAAAACATCACAAAAAACGGCATCCAGTTTGCCGCCGTTTTTCATGTTTCCCTGAACTGCACCTTCGGCAATTACAATATTATTTTCTTCAATTAATTTAATAATCTGAATTGTTGGACTTCCAACAAAATTGTCATTTTCAATTTCTTTGTCAAAAGCTTCTTTGCCCACATGCTGATAAATTCCGGGCATTTCCCAAACAACATCATCAGTAAGACAGGCAAGAATTCTTGCATGATCGCTTACCATAAAAGCAGCCATATATTCGTTTACAGTTTGTTTATTTGGTGTCATGATAAGAAATTATGAATCAATAGATTATAAAATTACAATTTTTTAGAATACTTCTAAAATCCCCTTTATTCTTTTGTTTGAGGATAAAAGAATTTAAAAGAATTAAAAACGGCCAAATGCAGGATTGTTCCGTGGTTTTCATTAGGAAAATAATCAAAAAAGACTTTAATGTTTTTGCTTTTAGAAGCCTGTATTTTCTCGGCTAATAAATTGGCATCGACTTCCATAACTCTTGGAATTTCGGTTGGAGTTAATCCTTCTTTGCCCACTGCGATATAAATCTCTGTTGGCTGTTTAAAATTTTCCTGAAGAATTTGTGAATCTATATTCAGTATAGAACCATTATCCCACCATATACTTGGGCTTACAATAACATATTTGTTAAAAAGCGATGGTTTTTTAAGCAGTATTTCAGAACTTAATAATCCGCCAAGCGACTGTCCTATAATCATTTTTGATTCAGTTGTTTTGTATTTTTTATCAATAAAAGGCTGTAATTCTTTTTCGATAAAAGCAATAAATTTATCAGAATGTCCGGTTGTTGGATAACGTTTTTTATCTTTTTCAAGAGTTGTTGCAAAAGTAAAATCTCTTTTTCTGTCGACCGTTGCAATACCTACCACAATTGATTTTGGAACCTGATTGATCCATTCAAAACTATTAAACTGCACCAAACCTGAAATGTGAATAAAATCTTCATTGGCAGAACCGTCTAATAAATAAATTACAGGATATTTTTCTGCATCTTTTGGGTTGTAGCCTTCGGGCAGATAAATGTTGAGGATTCTGTTTTCTCCTAATTCTTTTGACTGAATTTCGTCGATAACGCCTAATACAAAAGGTTTAGTTGTTTCTGTAGTTTTAGATTTATTGTTTTGGCTGAAAAGGAAATGAGAGGAAAAAATTAAAAGTGTGATTAAAAATTTGTTCATTGATTGAAGTAAAAATGATTTGTAAAAAGAAAGACGAAAGTTACAATTTATTTTTTGCAGCTTTCGTCTTTTATAGCATTCAAACTTATTTATTTTGCTTTTTCTGCAAAAATTTTGTCTAATCCTTCCATTGCAATGGTAAAACCTTCTTTGAAGCCCATTTGAATAATCATTTCCAAATCAGATAGTTTTTCGTGTTTTATTACAACATCAACGAAGGTTGAACCGTCTTGTTCAGAAAAATTTACATTCCAGTCTGAACGCGGAAATTCGGTGTTTAAATTTCCTTCGCTGTCGCTGAATGCATCCAGATATTTAAAATTAGTCTTCGAGCTGATAGAAGTAAAATCGGCAATTGCCCAGTGTTGTTCGCCTTCTGGTCCTATCATGGCATAGAGTCTGCGTCCGCCTTCTTTAAAATCCATGCTTTTTGTTTTGGATTTCCACGGAGCCGGTGCCCACCATTGATCTAAAATTTCTGGTTCTGTCCATGCTGACCAAACGTTTGCTAATGAAGCATCAAACTCACGTTTTACATTTACAGTATTATTTTCTTTATCTACAGTAAAATTCATTAAAAGATTTGATTTCATAATTCTCTCGATTTTAAATTCATTACTACTTTATTTAACTGTTATTTTCTTGCTTCAAATATTTTATCCAAAATTTGCATTGTTGCTGTGATTCCTTCTTTGAAACCCATTTCGATTAATTTTTCCATTTCTTCAAAGCTGTCACGTGTTATGGCGATGTCTACAACTGTTAAGTCGCCTTGTTCTGAAAAGGTTAAATCCCAGTATGAACTTGCAAAAGCAGAATTTGGTTTTCCTTCGGCATCACAAAAAGTAGAAGAATGTTTAAAATTTGTTTTTGGAGAAATCGAAGTATATTCAAAACAACTCCAGCGTTCTTCGCCTTCAGGACCAACCATCGCATACAATCTTTTTCCGCCTTCTTTAAATTCCATACTTGTGGTTTTAGATTTATACGGAGCCGGCGCCCACCATTGATCTAAAATTTCAGGTTCTGTCCAGGCTGACCAAACATTCGATAACGATGCGTCGAATTCACGTTTGATGTTTACAGTCTTATTTTCTTTGTCTACAGTAAAATTCATTAACAGGTTAGATTTCATTTTCTTTAGATTTTAGATTCATTAATACTTGATCCAGCTGGCTGAAACGGCTTTCCCAGATTTTTTTGAATTGTTCGAGCCATTGGTCAACTTCTTTCATTTTTTCGATTTTGAGCTGATAATAAATTTCTCTGCCCACTTTTTTTTCATCTAATAATTCACATTCATTTAAAATTTTGATATGTTTTGAAACTGCCTGACGTGTAGTATTAAATTGTTCTGCAATGGCATTAGGAGTTAATGCATTGGCTGAAATTAAAACTAAAATCGCTCTTCGGGTTGGATCGGCAATAGCCTGAAATATATCTCGTTTCATTTTAAATATAAATTACGCAACTAATCAGTTGCAAATATAAGCAACTTTTTGGTTGCGCAATTCTTTTTTATGATTTTTTTAATTGAGGATTTTTTATAGAAACAAAAAAGGTGCATAAAATGCACCTTTTTCGTAGTTTTAATTTAGCTTCTAAATTTATTTTTGACAATAATATCTTTAAGTCTCGCTTTTAGGTCTTCTCCCGTATCATAAACCATTTGTTCATTATTAGGGAACGGAACAGCACGTTTATTAAAATAAGAGATATAACTGTCTTCGCATGCATTTTTATCGCCTTTGTAAGTCGAATATATATTTTCAAAAACAAATTCACTGCTTACCGGGAAAGTCTGGATTAACTGATTTGTTTTTATATCAATATAATCAACTTTTGCTGTTATCTGGCAGGATTTAAATTGTCTGAATTCGTAAATATTAGCACGAAGTGTTCTGTAATTATCAACTTTTATTTCTTTGCCTAAACTGTCTTTTACAGGTCTTCCGCGACTGTCTACAAGTGTTTTTACACCATCTTTTATCTGTCTTTCTTTAATGAATTCCTTTTCTTTTATCTGTTCCGGCGAAATGAGGATTTGCCTAAAGTTGATAATCAGGCTGTAATCGTACACTATATTTTTTTGTCTGGCATTATGATAAACAGTCCATTTATCGTTTAATCCGTAAGTTTTAAAATCCAGTAAATCTTCCTGAAGCAATTTCGGAATCACCATTTCGGTTTCATTTTTCGCGTAAACATCTACAAAATCAGTTCCTTTAAACTGAGCGTCGTCCATCAGTTTTTTAGTGTTTTTGTAATTTGGGTTGATGCTTTCCAAATACGCAAAATCATCATAGGCTTTTCTAAAATCGAGTTTGTTGTTAGATTTTAAAAGAGCCGAAGCATTTTCATATAAATATTTTGAAAGTGCATTTCTACTGCTTACAATTTGATCTGAATAATTATCAAATGGAAAATAAGCGTTTTTTCCTTGTTTCAATAAAGGCAGAGGCAGTAAAGGACGAATTTTTTCCTGACGATTATTAAGTTGTAAATATGTATTGTAAATACGTTCTACATTTGCAGGATTTGCTTCTTTTGTCATCATTTCAAGATTGCGTAAATCTCTGTCTTTGGCTTTTGCAAATGCTTCTTCCAGCAGATAAACATAATCTTGTTTTCCTTTAGAATCTTTTTTAGTTCGAAGTGCTTCGACCGCTCTGTCGATGGCGCCGTCGTAATTTCCGTCACTCAGCATCGACTGTGTTGTTTTAACTCCGCATGACGAAAGAGCTAAAAATAGTATAGAAAATAAAAGGGTAATTTTTTGCATGGCATTCTTTAATTGAAGGTGTAAATATATCTTTTTTAACTTTCAACAACTATGCCTTTTTTAAATATTTTGAAGAGTATAAAAAGGTGTTTTTATAAGAACGTTTACTCCCGCTTTTGCATTTATATCTTCGAGAATATCGGTTCTGTTGGGGCTAAAATAAATGGTTGTTATTTATAACACATAATTTCGCATAATTTATGGCGGCAGTCAATAAATCATCATCCGTATTTATTTCGCTTATTTCTTTCAGTACAATTAAAGCAAATTTGCTATAACCTTCTTCTAATAAAGCTTCTGCATCAAATTCAGCATCATTTAATGAATTCGATTTTTCGATAGCATCTTTCTGTTTTAAAATACCATTTATATGCTTTTTTATTAAATTAATGCTTTGTGCTTGGTTATTGTCTAGATAGGCTCCAAAAGCTCCCGAAAACATTTTTCTTCTAAATGACAATAAAGGTTTTCCGTTTTCATCACAAACGCTATCATGCAGATCTGCCCAGACTTTTTGTTGCTTTCCTTTTGGAGTCCAGTTAAAAGAAATATTTTCTCTTTTTAAAATTTCTTCACCAAAACTAATTTTCTCAAATTTTAATTTTAAAAATTCTGTTCTTGATAATTCTTTTTCGAGTTCTTTAGAATTTTCTTTCCAAAAGATTTTCCAGGCTGCGACATCTTTTCCTTCGATGAAATCTTTAAAGTATTTTAGATATTTCTTTTCCATTTTTAATCTTCCCAGGTTTCAATTAAATTATCGTTCCATAATTTTTGAGCAAACTCTTTAAAAACTTTCGGGCCTTTTTTGAAGTTTTCATCCAGTTTATATTCACCGCCTATATATTGTTCTTTGCCATTGTCAAGAAGTCCAACAGCAACTTTGCTTTCGCCTCGCATGGCATATTTTTGATTTCCTTCGTACATGATAACCTTCATGTCGCACGGACTCACATCTCCGTGGCATACAGTTTTGTACATCAGCCATGTTTCGGCAATTCCGTTTTTGTTTAAGTCTGTAACCTGAAATGTGTTTTTTACAAACGAAGCCACAATATCAACCGGACAATCAGAAATATAATCGTAAACTTTCCAGGTTTGTTTTGCTTCATTTCCCGAAACTATAAAATGATACGCAAACAATTCGGCATCAGAACCGTCGGTTTCATGTTGAAATTTTTTGTTTATATGATAACCTGTTTCGGTTGTAATCACAATATTATCCCCCAATTTATCTTTCCATCGAACGGCATTTTTAATAAAACCTTCGTATTTTATTGAACTTGGAAATTGTGTCGAATCGATTTTTTCTACCGTTAAAACAAAATCTTTGTTTTCAATTGCTTCTGATTCAGTTTTTGCTGTGGGCTTAATTTCTTCTTTTTTATCTTCTTTACAGCTTGAAAAGAGAACAAGAGAGAGTAATAAAATGATGGTATTTTTCATAAACATTTTTTTTTAACGATATTTTCTTTTTTAGCTTTTAGCATAATCTTTTAAAAGGTTTTCACTCTTTTGATCTCCCTTTTCAACAAAATACTTTAGTAAACCTTTATAAATAGCCGGAGAACCAAAATCTACAATTCCGTAAAGTTGATCAAGGTTATAATTTTCAACACATTGATCGTAGGTTTCTATTCCTCTTTTTTGGAGGTCTAATTTAACCCAAAATAAGAATTGCGAATCGTTTTGGTATGCTGGGTAATTAAAAGTAAATAATTCTGCTATATCACTGATTTCTATCGTAGGATTATGATCTATTAATTTTGTAAAAACATCAATACCTGCAATTTCATCTTCTGATTTAGAAAGTGTTTTTAATGAATTAAGAGCATCAAAAACTTGTGTATTGTTAATATTAAAAAGCGGATTATTGTGTGTACGCAGATGTATGACATAATTTAAAATTTCTGCGTCAGACATCTTAAATTGCAGTTGATCGTAAATTGTTTTTAATAATAAATTATCCGATGAAGATGTTAAATTCAGCATATCGCTTTTGCTTAAACTTGCCAAATGAGTTTCTTCAATATAATTTCTGCCGCGATGAGTCATACAAACCGGATCGCACAATAAATTAGCTTTGTGTTTGTGGAGTATTCTTTCAAAATAGATGATTGCCAGGTATTTAATGCAGTTTGTGCTTCCTAATTTGGCTCCTTTTTTAAATTCAATAATTGGATGCCCGTCGGCAAAGCTAAAATATCCGTAAGATTCTAATAATCCTGAGGTATAAAAACTTTCGGCTATTTTTAAACTGTTTTTGCTTTCTACATATTTTGTTAATTCATCATTAATTGATGTAAAATCTTCATCTTTATAGACATAACCATTGGCATATATGTCCATTGCCTTTTCGACTCTGGCGTTTAAAGTATCAATTGACTGCTGACTTTCATTTCTGCTTAAAAAATCTTTTAAAAAGGCCATGTATTTTTTTCGTTCTTGACGTTCTTCATCAGAAGTATAGTCTCCATCGGTTTGGTCTTCCGAATATGTAGAATCTGCCTGCGTTTTAGAAATAGATACGGCTGTTTTAGTTTCTTTTTTATTGCAGTTTAAAAATAGAAGAAAAAATAAGACGGAGAAGGGTAAGAATTTTTTTAATGAGATGCAGTAAGATTTGATTTTCATTTTTATAATTTAACTAGTGGTAAAGGTTTTTAGACCGCTAATTTATTATAAAAATACTTACAAAGATGTATTTGTTTTTTAAAATCGATAATTTGAGTTGCGTGTGCTTTATAGCATGATAAATTAATGTTTTTCTGCTTAAAAACATTTTTGTAAGAGACTATTATTTATACTTTTTTGAGTTAAAAACCGGTTTTGAAATTATTGGTTTCAGAAATTTAGGATTTTACTTTTTAATCCGTTAATAGCTTTTTTATCAATACAATCTGCCCTAAATGATAATAACTGTGTTCGATCATACAGTCAATATTTCTTCTATAAGTACCGTATTTTTCATCAACGAAGGGTTCATTGAGTTTTTCATCTGGCATTTGTTCAACAAAAGAAGCAAATTCCTGACTGTCGTTCCAGAACTTTTCTAAAAAGTTGTTCCATTCTTCCTGTGATTGAATAGGAGGAAAGTCAAAACTGAATTTGTCTTTTATATCGAGTGTTCCACCTTTAAAAACCTGATTAAGTCCGTTAATATAATAATGAATATGCTGTGCCAGAATTGCAATTGTATTTAAGTTTTGAACAGGTTTTACTGCGATTCTCCAATCCAGATTTTCGAGCTGGAGTTTGTAATTTGTGTTTGCAACCCAGGTTCCGTTTAGGATAATTTCTTTAAAACGACTAGCAATTTCTATTGTACTTTTCATATTCAAAATTATTTAGGAAGTTATTTTACAGTTTTATTCCTGCTGAACCCAATCGTATTTACCATTATTTAGGTAAATAATCCCGCCTCCGCAGCTTTCGTCGGCGTGAATAAAGATTCCGTCGTTTGGAAGTTTTATTTTGTTTTCTTCTTTTATTTCTTCATCGCCCATAATTTCGCCGTCTTCATTTACATTGTTCCATACAATGTTTCCTTTTGATGCTTTTTCGAATACTCCGGCCCAGTCAATTTCGTCAAAACCCTGTCCCAGAATATTATGTCCCATTCCGAAATAATCTGTGCGGTTTCCGTTTCCAAAAATTATTCTCAGACCGCTTTTATCGTTATTTGTACTTCGAACAATTTCAACAGTTTCGTTTTTTCCATCTCCGTCTAAATCGCATAGAATTTTGTTTGTTTTATGTTTTGCAGAAATTACAATTGTATCGAAGTCGTCGTTTATAATTTCATTTTCTTCGACTGTTACAACTGTGTCTTTTAAAGCAACTGGTGTTTTTTCGTTTGTTGATTCTTTTTTGCAAGAGATAAAAATAAAGGCGGATAAAAGTAAAATTTTGAATTTCATGTTTTTGAATTGCGATTTAGGTGTATTTCGAATCGCTAAAATATAAAAAAAGGTTTACAAGAAAGTTACAGGAAAATGAAAATTTGCAACAACAATGTGTCTTTGTTGAAATTAGATTGTTCAATAAAAAATGCTTCGGAGGAGCATAATATTTATAACAATGATGTACACGCAGATTTCAAGCTCCAGCGGAGCGATATATA
>NZ_JBQEMU010000013.1:77091-159492 GCF_052044235.1 Flavobacterium sp. 22659 | reverse complement strand
TTTTACTAGGCTGCTATCGTTTGTGATTGCGAGTGCAAATCTACACCTAGATTTTGTATTTACAAGCATATTTTGAAAAAAAATGAAATATTTTTTCAAGTTTTTATTTAGAAATCTATTTTTCAGACTCTTAAAAAACAAATAAAATTTACTAATTTCTTATAATTTAGTTAAAAAGTTAAATTGAGACTCCTAATTCTTAATATTCCTTTGTAGTGATTCGACTTAGTTATACATTTGCATACCTAAAAATAGTAAATTCTAATGGCACGATATAAAGAAAATGATTTACCAAAATCAAAAATAACGGCTACTTCACTTAATAAAGCAAAAACAATATTTACATACGCAGGAAACCATAAATGGAAATTTTTCATTGGGTTAATTTTTCTGCTTTTAACTGGCGCCACTGCCCTTGCCTTTCCAAAATTGATGGGAATGCTGGTAGACTGCGTTAAAAACAAAGACAACGGCGAAGCAAATACAATAGCTTTGGGATTAATTGCTATTTTGTTTTTACAGTCTTTTTTCTCATTTTTCAGATTGTCATTATTCGTAAACTTTACCGAAAATACACTGGCAAACCTGCGTCTGGCTTTGTATACCAATTTGGTTAAACTGCCAATGACTTTCTTTTCTCAAAAAAGAGTTGGAGAATTAAACAGCCGTATCAGCGCTGATATTACACAGATTCAGGATACCTTAACCACTACAATTGCAGAATTCCTGCGTCAGTTTATATTGATTATTGGTGGTGTAATCTTGTTAGCAACAGAAAGTTTAAAATTAACTTTATTAATGCTTTCTGTAGTTCCGTTAGTAGCCATTGCTGCTGTAGTTTTTGGAAGATTTATTAGAAAATATTCTAAAAAAGTACAAGATCAGGTTGCCGAAAGTCAGGTAATTGTAGAAGAAACAATGCAGGGAATAAGTATTGTAAAAGCTTTTGCAAACGAATGGTATGAAATTGCACGTTATAAAGGTAAAATCAGCGATGTTGTAAAACTGGCTATTAAAGGAGGTCAATACCGCGGTTATTTTGCTTCATTTATCATTTTCTGTTTATTTGGCGCTATCGTGGCGGTAGTTTGGTTTGGTGTTCGTTTAAGTATTGCCGGCGAAATGAGCGTTGGCCAGTTAATTTCATTCGTATTGTACTCTACTTTTGTTGGAGCTTCTTTTGGTGGAATTGCCGAATTATATGCCCAAATCCAAAAAGCGATTGGTGCAACAGAAAGAGTTTTTGAATTATTAGACGAAAACCCAGAGAAAATCAACTCAAATTCAAACCAGAATAAAGAAAAAATCAAAGGAAACGTTACATTTAATAACGTTGCTTTCAGCTATCCTGCACGTCAGGAAATTCAAGTTTTAAAAGACGTTAATTTTAAAGCTGAATTTGGACAGAAAATTGCCATTGTCGGACCAAGCGGCGCCGGGAAATCAACTATTTCTTCTCTATTATTGAGATTCTACGATATTACTTCGGGAGAAATTACAGTTGATGGTAAAAATATTTATGATTACGATCTTGAAGATCTTCGCGGCAATATGAGCATTGTTCCTCAGGATGTAATTCTTTTTGGAGGAACTATCAGAGAAAATATCGCTTACGGAAAACCGGATGCTACAGATGAAGAAATTATCCAGGCAGCAAAACAAGCCAATGCTTTTAATTTTGTTGACGGTTTCCCGGAAAAATTTGAAACTTTAGTTGGAGAACGCGGTGTTAAACTTTCAGGCGGACAGCGCCAGCGTATTGCAATTGCAAGAGCTTTGCTTAAAAACCCAAGTATTTTGATTTTAGACGAAGCAACTTCATCTTTAGACAGCGAAAGCGAAAAACTGGTTCAGGAAGCTTTAGAGGTCTTAATGGAAGGAAGAACAAGTATTATTATTGCTCACCGTCTTTCGACAATTAGAAACGCTGATAAAATCTTAGTTCTTGATAACGGAAAAATTTCAGAAGAAGGAACACATCAGGAATTAATAAATCTGGAAAACGGAATTTATAAAAACTTAAGTAATTTACAGTTTAGTAATTCTTAGATAAATTCCAAATTCAAATAATACAACAAACCCGACAGTTTTTTAAAACCTGTCGGGTTTAATACTCAAATAAAAATGAATAAAAAAAGCTCCAATATTTATTGGAGCTTTTTTATATAATCTGTAAACTGAGACAGAAAACTGAAAACTAATTATTTCCCTTTTCTACGTTTACGTTCTGCTTTAATCATTGATAATTCACGGCTTGTCTGCCCAGCTACCGAAGTATTTTCTTCAGCACGGCGAATCAAGTACGGCATAACATCTTTAACAGGTCCAAACGGAAGATATTTCGCTACGTTATAACCGTTTTCAGCTAGATTGTAGCTGATATTATCGCTCATTCCGTATAATTGTCCAAACCAGATTCTGTTGTCATTTTTAGCAATGCCTTTTTGAGCCATACTTTCCATAAGTTTGTAAGAACTTAATTCGTTATGAGTTCCTGCAAAAATTGACATAGTTTCGATATGATCTAACATATAATTAACGGCAGCATCATAGTTTATGTCTGTAGCTTCTTTTGATACACAAATTGGCGAAACATACCCTTTTTCTTCTGCACGCTTGTTTTCTTTTTCCATATAAGCACCGCGAACTAATTTCATTCCAATAAAGAAACCTTCTTTTTTAGCGATTTCGTGCAGTCCTTTTAAATAATCCAAACGGTCCCAACGGTACATTTGAAGTGTGTTGAAAATAATCGCTTTTTCTTTATTGTATTTGCGCATCATTTCGGTAACCAATTCATCAGCGGCATCCTGCATCCAGCTTTCTTCACCATCAATTAATAAAGCCACATCTTTTTTATGAGCTTCACTGCAAACCTGATCAAAACGAGCCACTACTCTATTCCATTCTTCTTGTTCAGCAGGACTTAAAGTTTGTTTCTCGCCTAATTTCTCATACAATTCAAAACGTCCTAAACCTGTTGGTTTAAATACAGCAAAAGGAATCGCTAAACGTTCTTTTGCAAATTCAATAGTTTTTAAGGTCATTTCTAAAGCGGCATCAAACTGCTCTTCTTCTTCTTTACCTTCAACTGAATAATCCAGTACAGATGAAACGCCTTTTGTAAACATTTTATCAACTACAGTTAAACAGTCATTTTCGTTTACACCGCCGCAAAAATGATCAAAAACAGTAGCACGAATTAACCCTTCAACCGGAAGATGTGCTTTAATAGCAAAATTGGTAACAGCTGTCCCAATTCTTACTAATGGTTCACTGTCAATCATTTTAAAAAGAAAATAAGCCCTGTCAAGTTCTGTGTCACTTTTAAGTGAAAAAGCAACTTGAGTGTTATCGAATATTTTTTCCATTAAATTTAGTTTTTGTGCAAAGATATAGAGTGTTTTGAATATTCTTTACGAAATCGTGTGAAATTTTTACAAATTATCAATGTTAAAGAAATTTAGTATTAATACGTTTTGTAAACTGATTAAGGAATAATTACGTCATTATGTTAAAGTAGGAATTTACTTTATTTTGTATATTTGCAAAAAATATAATATTGTCATGAATACCGTAAAAATTGACCAGATAATTAATGAAACAAAGGATAAGAAAAAGATCTCAAATTTTGTAACTCTTTCATTTATAGTTTTATTGCTTATAATCGATTTTCTTCCTTATTTCAAAAGTCTGGAAATTATTAATCCGCAATTTCTCTACTTATCGGTTATTAATCTAATCCTTGGTATTTATTTTTACTTTAACACCAATGTACTTTCTAATACTGTTTTTTCATTATTAAAACGCAGTTATATTTTTAGATTATATCTGGCTTTTATTTTTTTATGCGGAATTTCATTGTTTTCAGCAAAAAATTCTTCTTTAGTTTTTACAAAATTCACCGAAATAGCAATTGTATTTTGTCTTTTTATAAATCTCACTATTCTGCTTAAAGACAAATTAGACTTGCTGTATAAAATAGTATTGATAATTGGTATCAGCGCCTTTTTTCAATCGCTGCAGCAATTACAAAATTTTCTCATCATTCCTAAAAACACTTCGATTATCGATCTTCTTTGGGGCATGAAAGGAAATACGGGAAATATAAATATACTTGCTGCCAGTCTTACTATTAAAATTCCATTTCTATTACTGGGGATTACACATTTTAATAGTTATAAGAAAATATTTTTTACAGTTACCCTGTTCTGTGCGGTATCAGTTATTTTTTTAACAGGAGCAAGAACTCCATTAATTAACCTGTTTTTAATATTTTTTATTTATATCGTTTATCTGCTAAAAGAAAACACTTTCAGTAAACCAGGTTTTATAAAAATTATATACTTGATTGTTCCTGTTTTATGTGCTGTTTTCTATACAAACTCAATTTTTGAAAAATCTAAAGACAACAATCGATATGTTGCATTAGAAAACAGAATTCAAAGAATTAACGCTGAGGATAATTCGTCAAAAGCAAGGCTGATATTTTGGGGAAATGCTTTTGAAATGATTAAAAAAAATCCAATACTTGGCATTGGATTAGGTAATTATCAAATAGAATCTATTCCGTATGAAAAAACTACTTCTTACGATTTAATTGTTTCCCTTCATGCACATAATGATTTTATTGAAATTTCTGCAGAAACAGGAATTATAAATGGCTTGATTTATTTATCCATTTTTATACTGATTTTCAGTATTAATTTAAAAAATGTTCTAAAATCAAATGATTCACATACAAGATTAACAGCGCTTTTGACCTTAATGCTGGTTATTGTTTATGGAGTTGATTCTTTTTTTAACTTTCCAATGTACAGACCAACAATGTCTATTTTCTTTAGTTTAATTCTGGCCTTTACTGTTCTAAATAATTTTAAAGACAAAGATTTACAACAAACTTCAAATAAAACTATTAAGATTATAGCTCTGACTTTAATTGTGGTTTCTTTAATTACCAGTTATTCTGCGTTTTTAATATATAGAGCATCAAATCTGGAATATTTAATTGTTACAGATAATATAAACGTAAACACTAAAGGAGTTCTTAACGGCGATGAAGTGATGAGGAGAATGCCGGCATATCCGAATGTTTTTAATACTACAGAGTCATTTTATGAATATGCGGGGATTTACTATATCCGGGAAAAGAATTACAACATGGCTTTAAAATGTTTTTCGAGAGCTTCAAAAATCAACCCATATTTAGGCAGAATCGATTTTTATAAACATGTTATTTCTAATGAAAAAGGAAATATTGACAGCGCTTATATATATGTAAAAAAAGCATTTTACAGATACCCTGTAAATTACGGAATTTACTCCATATCAGCAGCCATGGCGGCAAGAATGAAAGACACTACAGAAATTTTAAAAGAACATGCACTATTTAGTAAATATAGAAACTATCCGGAAGAATTGAATCTAACCTTGTCAAATTTACAAACAGCAGGTTATAACTATAAGTCACAATTGAATTTTATAAACAAAGGCTTAATCAAATCTCCTGCAGACAGTATATTATTAAAAAAGAGAAAAGATTTACTTGTAACGGATTATCTTGTAAAAGGCCAAAGTTTTGAATCTCAATCAAAATTAGATAAAGCCCTGGAATACTATGAAAAAGCTCTAAAAACAGATCCGAATAGTCCATATCCATTACAAAATATTGGGTTTTATTATTATAAAGCCGGACAGGATAAAAAAGCAATAAGTTACCTGTTGAATGCTTTAAAATATCCCGGACTATACGATGGAAAAACAGAATTTTTTATTGGAATATGTTACTTGAGAGAACAGGATAAAGCAAATGCCTGCAAATATTTTAATATTGCCAAGAACAAAAAATATTCTCAGGTAAATCAATCAATTCTGCAAAGTTGTAAATAATATCTGCTTCTTTTTTCAAACAGAAATGAATATTACTTAGAATCATTCGTTTTAAAACAAATAAGGCTTAAAGTTTGAATATTATTTAGCTTAAAATGCTTTATTTTTGCGCTTTCAATTAACCAAAGAAATTATGCAGTCTATACAAGCAAATAATTATCTCGTGCATTTTAACCAAAATGCTTACGAAGCCTTAAATAAACATTTAAAAGAAAATAAATATTCAAATATCTTCATTATTGTAGATACAGAAACAAATGAGTATTGCCTTCCTAAGCTTCTGCCTATTATTGAAACTGATTTAAATATCGAAATTATCGAATTTGAGGCTGGAGAAGCCAATAAAAATATTGAAACCTGCATTCAAATCTGGCATGTTTTAACAGAACTGGGTGCAGATAGAAAATCTCTTATTATTAATCTGGGCGGCGGAGTTGTTACAGATTTAGGAGGTTTTGTTGCATCTACATTTAAAAGAGGTGTTGATTTTATAAATATTCCAACAACATTATTGTCTATGGTAGATGCTTCTGTTGGAGGAAAAACCGGAGTCGATTTAGGAAACCTTAAAAATCAGATTGGTGTTATCAATGTACCTCAAATGGTTTTAATTGACACACAATATCTTGAAACCTTACCACAAAGCGAAATGCGTTCTGGACTTGCTGAAATGCTTAAACATGGTTTGATTTACGATGCTGCATACTGGAGAGAATTCCTTGATATATCATCTATTGATTATAACGGATTAGACGAATTAATTTATCGCTCTGTTGAAATTAAAAACGAAATCGTAATTCAGGATCCAACAGAAAAAAACATTCGTAAAGCATTGAATTTTGGTCATACATTAGGACATGCCATTGAAAGCTACTTTTTAGAAAGCGAAGACAAAACAACTTTACTTCACGGTGAAGCAATTGCTGTGGGAATGATTCTTGAAAGTTACATTTCGCTTCATAAAAATTTAATTTCAAAAGAAGAATACATCGAAATTAAAACAGCAATTCAGTCTATTTATGATCAGGTAATTTTTGAAGAAAATGACATAGATCCTATTCTTGAATTACTGGTTCATGATAAAAAAAATGAATACGGCTTAATTCAATTTGCATTAATTGAAGGAATCGGAAAAATAAAAATTAACCAATCGGTTGAAAATAAATTAATTCTGGAAGCGTTTCAAGATTATAAATCTTAATTTTTTTTTAATCAAAACCGTTGCTTTTGGTATATTTTATTTTTTACATTTGCCTCGATGAAAACAAACAATAAACAAAGACAATTCAGCTCTTACAGAAACCGTCTCAACAGTTCTTTACTAAGGATGTTGAACCGTTTTTACAATAGCAAAAGCCCGTTTTGTTTTGATGTTTTCTTATGCTCAAAAGCAGAACACGAAAAACTGCAAATTGTATTTGCCAATATTAGAGTTTGAATTTAAGATTTAGCCGAGATTTTTTTACTAAATTTAAATAACAAATTAAAATATTGAAAACTAAATGAATACAAAATATTCTGATCTAATAAACCAAACATATTATTTCCCGCAAGAAGAGTTTAAACTAAACAAAGACAACTTATTGTTTCACAATATCGATTTAATGAAATTGGTAGAACAATATGGAACACCTTTAAAGTTTACTTACTTGCCGCAGATTTCTGAAAATATCAACAAGGCAAAGTCTTGGTTCAGAAAAGCAATGGAAAAGAATAAATACGAAGCAAAATATTACTATTGTTATTGTACAAAAAGTTCTCATTTTGAATATATTATGAATGAAGCTTTCAAGAATAATATTCATATTGAAACTTCATCAGCATTTGACGTTAATATTGTTGAGAATTTATTAGAAAATGGTAAAATCAACAAAAGTACTTATGTAATTTGTAACGGTTTTAAAAGAGACGAATACATTTCAAATATTGCAAGATTAATCAATAACGGACATAAAAATACTATTCCTATTATTGATAACTACGAAGAGCTGGATTTACTTCAGGGAGAAATTAAAGGTAAATTCAAAATTGGAATTCGTATTGCAGCTGAAGAAGAACCTAAATTTGAGTTTTATACATCAAGATTAGGAATTGGATATAAAAACATTGTTTCTTTTTATAAAAAACAAATTCAGGAAAATGATAAATTAGAGCTTAAAATGCTTCACTTTTTCATTAATACCGGAATCAACGATACTTCATATTACTGGAACGAGCTTGTAAAATGTATTAAAGTATACATTGCACTTAAAAAGGAATGCCCTACTCTTGATGGTTTAAACATTGGAGGCGGTTTCCCAATTAAAAACTCGCTTGCATTTGAATATGATTACCAATATATGATTGATGAAATTATCAATCAAATTAAAATTGCCTGTGAAGAAGCAGAAGTTGATGTGCCAAATATATTTACAGAATTTGGTTCATTTACTGTAGGAGAAAGCGGTGGTGCAATTTATCAGATTTTGTATCAAAAGCAGCAAAATGACAGAGAAAAATGGAATATGATCGATTCATCTTTCATCACTACTCTGCCTGATACCTGGGCAATCAATAAACGTTTTATCATGCTGGCTATAAACCGCTGGAATGATACTTACGAGCGGGTTTTGTTAGGAGGTTTAACTTGTGATAGTGATGATTATTACAATTCAGAACAAAACATGAACGCAATTTACCTGCCTAAATACAATAAAGAAAAGCCATTATACATTGGTTTCTTTAATACAGGTGCGTATCAGGAAACTATTGGAGGATACGGAGGATTACACCACTGTTTGATTCCGCAGCCAAAACATATTTTAATTGATCGTGACGAAAACGGAATTCTTGCAACAGAGGTTTTCTCTGAGCAGCAGACTTCTGATGATGTTTTAAAGATTTTAGGCTACAAGAAAAAATTGTAAAAAAAATCTGCAAATTAAAAAGTTATTTTCTATAAAATTCTTAATTTGCATATACAGTAAAAAGGTTAAAAACTTTTAATTCAAAAAAAACAAAAAAAACAAAAACAAAATGAAAGGACCAATCAGTCAGTTTATTGAAAAACATTATTTACACTTTAACTCTGCTTCACTTGTGGATGCAGCCAAAGAATACGAACAACAACTGGCTAATGGCTCAAAAATGTTGGTAAGTATGGCTGGAGCTATGAGTACAGCCGAAATAGGTAAAATTTTCGCTGAAATAATTAGACAAGATAAAGTACAAATTATTTCATGTACTGGAGCCAATCTAGAAGAAGACATCATGAATTTAGTAGCTCATTCTCACTACGAAAGAGTTCCTAATTACCGTGATTTGACCCCAGAAGACGAATGGGCTTTACTGGAAAGAGGATTAAATCGTGTTACTGATACTTGTATTCCTGAGCATGAGGCTTTTAGACGTTTACAAAAACATATCTATAAAATCTGGAAAGATGCTGATGATAAGGGAGAACGTTATTTCCCGCATGAATTCATGTACAAAATGTTATTATCAGGAGTTCTTGAAGAATACTACGAAATTGATTTAAAAGACAGCTGGATGTATGCTGCAGCTGAAAAAAACTTACCAATTATTGTTCCTGGATGGGAAGACAGTACAATGGGAAACATCTTTGCTTCTTATGTGATTAAAGGTGACTTAAAAGCATCAACAATGAAATCAGGTATCGAATACATGACTTTCCTTGCTGACTGGTACTCTAAAAACAGTTCTAACGGAATTGGATTCTTCCAAATTGGAGGTGGTATTGCTGGAGATTTCCCAATTTGCGTTGTACCAATGTTATATCAGGATATGGAAATGCATGACGTTCCTTTCTGGAGCTATTTCTGCCAGATTTCAGATTCAACCACTAGTTATGGTTCATATTCTGGAGCTGTTCCAAATGAAAAAATCACATGGGGTAAATTAGACATTAAAACCCCTAAATTTATTATTGAGTCGGATGCTACAATCGTTGCACCATTAATTTTTGCATATTTATTAGATTTATAGGATATTTTTATGAAAAGAGTTATAGTAGACTACGCCAAACTGACAAATGAAATTTTAAACCTTTTGGTTGAAAAATTTCCTGATGGTTATGATGATTCGGATGTTATCCGTTTTAGAAACGCTAAAAACGAATTAGTAGAAGCTGTTGAAGTTCGTACTGAAGACACTATTTATTTAGTAAAAATCAGTACTAAACTGGCTGACAGAATCGAAAATTATGATGAAGATGACGATATCGATCTTGATGTTGACACAATCGAACCAGTAAAAGGTCTTGATCTTGATGATGAAGCTGATGACGATGACGATGATGACACTCAGGATAAACCAGATACTGACGGCGGCGATGATGACGATGACGATGATGATAGAGACAGAGATGATATCGCTGACGATGAAGATGATGAAGATGACGAAGATTAATTATTCGTTTTAAAAATAAACTAAGGAACTCATTTAGGGTTCCTTTTTTTATGAAATTTGATTGGTAAATAAAATTATTTAATTATAAGAAAAATACTATATTTATGTTTTGGATTTAGTTCCAGATATAAATATTCGCCGCATGAATTCAGAACTACTACACGCCAAACTAAAGGAAAATTTTGGATTTGAAAAATTCAGACCCAATCAGGAAACTATCATTACTACAGTATTGTCTGGTAATGACGCTCTGGCTATTATGCCAACCGGAGGAGGAAAATCGATATGCTTCCAATTACCTGCGCTTGTACTGCCAGGAATAACGATTGTAATTTCACCTCTGATCGCTTTAATGAAAGATCAGGTTGACAGTTTAAAATCAAATGGTATTTCAGCTTGTTACATCAATAGCAGCCAATCTTCAGAAGAACAGCAGTATTATATAGACAATTTAAAAACGAATACTTTCAAGCTTGTTTATATTGCTCCTGAAAGTTTATCATATTTAGACACCATTTTTAGCGAATTAACTATTAGTTTAATCGCAATCGACGAAGCACATTGTATTTCATCCTGGGGACACGATTTCAGGCCGGCTTATACCAATTTGGGTTATTTAAAAAACCGCTTCCCTTCTACTCCTGTTTTGGCTTTAACAGCTACTGCCGACAAAGCGACACGTGTTGATATTACAAAACAGCTCAATTTAAAAAATCCAAAAACTTTTGTAGCTTCTTTTGACCGAAAAAATTTAAGTCTTGAAGTACGCCCTGCATTAGACCGTGTAAAACAAATTATTGACTTTGTAGAAAATAAGCCAAATGAATCCGGAATAATCTATTGTTTAAGCCGAAAAACAACCGAAGAACTTGCTGAAAAATTAGCAAAAAACGGAATTGCAGCAAAAGCCTATCACGCAGGTCTAGACAATACAACCCGTGCCAAAACACAAGATGAATTTATAAACGACGATTGTCAGGTTGTATGTGCCACGATTGCATTTGGGATGGGAATTGACAAATCAAATGTACGATGGGTAATTCATTACAATCTTCCTAAAAACATAGAAGGTTATTATCAGGAAATTGGCCGGGCAGGTCGTGATGGTCTGCCGGCTGAAACGGTTTTGTTTGAAAGTTATGCAGATGTAATTCAGCTTCAAAAATTTGCATCTGATGGATTGAATGCAGATGTGCAGCTTGCCAAATTAGACCGAATGAAACAATATGCCGATGCTGTAAGCTGCAGGCGAAAAATTCTGCTTTCTTATTTCGGTGAATTGGTGACAGATAATTGCGGTAATTGTGATATTTGCAAAAATCCGCCAACTTTTTTCGATGGGACGATTCTCGCACAAAAAGCGCTTTCTGCAATTACAAGATTACAGGAGTCTGAGCCTTTGGCTGTAATTGTTGATTTTTTAAGAGGCTCGAAAAACGCGCATATCTACGAAAAAAATTATCAGGAGCTAAAAACGTACGGAATTGGCGCTGATATTTCGTGGTACGACTGGAATCAATATTTAATTCAGCTTATTAATTTAGGATATTGCGAAATTGCCTTCCACCAGCATAATAAAATTTTATTGACGCCTTTTGCTAAAAAAGTTTTATTTGAAGGCGAGAAAGTAAAACTCACAACAGTTGTCAAGAAAGTAATTGATAAAAATGAAATAAAACAAGAGAAAGCAAAGGCTGTTAAAAATTCTCTTTTTGAAACCCTTAGAAAATTACGTTATGAAATTGCTAAAGAAGAAGAAGTTCCGGCATATGTAATTTTCAGCGATGCATCTTTAAGACAAATGGAAATCTTAAGGCCAATGAGCGATGAAGAATTTCTGGCTGTTGAAGGTGTTGGAAAAGCAAAACTTGAAAAATACGGTGCAGAATTTATCAATGCAATTATTGAGTTTCAAAGAAACAAATCGGTTGTTAAAAAAGAAAAAAAAGACAGCACTTATAAAAAAACGCTCGAATTATTTCAAAGCGGTAGTTCTGTCGAAGAAATTGCAGAAAGAAGAAGCATCAGCCAGACAACTGTAGTTTCTCATATTGCAAAATTATATGTAGACGGATACGATTTAGATTTAAGCCAGTTTGTTTCTGATGAAGAAATTGCTGCGATAGAAAAAGCACAGATTGAATTAGAAAAGCCAAGTGCATTAAAGCCTTATTTCGATTATTTTGAAGAAAAAATGTCTTATGATAAAATTAGATTTGGTTTAGCAGTTGTTGAAAGAAAATATCAAACAATTCAATAAATACCCTTTTGATCATAAAAAAAATCCTGTGAATATTCACAGGATTTTTTATTTGTATAAGCTTTACAGATATCTTTCTTTAAAAACTTTTTGATGATGTTTTGCGTGGC
Organism: Flavobacterium sp. 22659; assembly: GCF_052044235.1. Lineage (NCBI taxonomy): Bacteria > Pseudomonadati > Bacteroidota > Flavobacteriia > Flavobacteriales > Flavobacteriaceae > Flavobacterium > Flavobacterium sp. 22659. The sequence continues at coordinate 146,826 of NZ_JBQEMU010000013.1, read as the reverse complement.
CAATTATTACAAAACCTAAAGCTCTTACTGAAATTGGGTTGCCTGAAGCAGTTCCAATTCGTTTAAGCTGTTCATCAGATAAACTTTTGTAAAACAATAAATTTGAATGTCTTACGGCAGAAAATTCAGTTAATAAATCCTGAATACTTCTTTTGTTAGAATCGGTGTTGTCAGCATATTCACTTTCCTCAAAACTTGGCAGAGGCGTTTTATCATTTCTTGAAAATCTTAAAGCGCGATATGCAAAAATACGTTCCGTATCGATAACATGCTGAATGATATCTTTGATAGTCCACTTGCCTTCTGCGTAACGATAATCAAATTTATCCATTGGAATATCCTGAACAAATCTGATAAACTCATGAAGCGAAATTTCTAATTCTTCAATTAAAATTCCATCGCCGGCTTCTTTGATATAAGTACCAAAATGACCAGAGTATTCATTATCTAATAATTCTGCTGTTCTCATTTCTGTTTGTTATTTTAAGCTGAATTTCTACTTGCATTTGTATTTCCAAAAAGAGATCTTGTTACAATTTTCTCGTACACTTTAATAAGCTCTTCGTTTGGAGAACTTTCTTTGTTTAATTCATTTATTTTTGACAATGCATATTGTTGTATTGTCAACAATGGCAGTACAATACGTTCTCTTATTTGAATTGAAGCTATACCATCAGGATAATTTTCCATTAAGGTTTTATGACCTGCAATTTTCAATAAAAGACGTTTTGTTTCAGAGAATTCATCATGGATAATCTGCCAGAATTCACCAAACTCAGGATCTTTTCTCATGTAAGCTGTTAATGGTAAAAATGATTTAGCCAATGACATCATACTGTTTTCAAGCAGGGTTTTAAAGAATAATGAATTGTGGTACAAATCACTTACTTTGTCCCACTGGCCAGATTCCTCAAAATGTTTTAAAGCTGTTCCTACTCCAAAAAATCCCGGTACATTTTGTTTTAACTGACTCCAAGAACCCACAAACGGAATTGCTCTTAAATCAGCAAAATCTAATGATTCAGACTTGCTTCTTTTTGATGGACGGCTTCCAATGTTTGTTTTAGAATAATATTTCAGCGTACTCATTTTTTCCAAATAAGGAATAAATTTCGGATGATTTTTAAAGTTCAAATACTTCTCATATCCTAAATCAGCTAATTGTGTCAGGATTTGAGTTTCTTCTGCAGATAATTCATTCTTTTCTTTACCAAATACCTGATTCGTAACACCGGCACTTAATAAGTTTTCGATATTAAAACGGCAAGAATCTAAAGTTCCAAAATTAGAACTAATAGTTTGTCCCTGAACTGTTATCTGGATTTCTTTATTTTCAATTTTTGGTCCTAATGAAGCGTAGAATTTATGTGTTTTTCCACCGCCTCGTGCAGGAGGTCCGCCACGTCCGTCAAAGAAAATAGCTTTAATTCCGTATTTTCTTGAAATTTCAGTCAACGAAATTTTAGCCTGATAAATACTCCAGTTAGCCATTAAATAACCGCCGTCTTTTGTTCCATCAGAGAAACCAAGCATAATTGTCTGCTCATTTCCTCTTGATTTTAAATGTTTAGAATATTCCGGATTAGTATACAGCTGCTCCATAATTTGGTGCGCATTCTGTAAGTCATCAACAGATTCAAAAAGCGGGATAATATCAACAGTTGGGTTTTCCCAATTGTTTAAGCGGATCATTGCAAAAGTCTCCATTACATTCAGAGCACTTTCATTGTTGCTGATAATGTAACGATTAGCGCCTTCTTCACCATTGTTTGCCTGAATCGTTTTGATAGCCTGAACAGATTCTAAAGTCGATCTTGTAATTTCGTTTTCAAAATCGGCAGGATTTAAATTCCCTTGTACTTTTGATAAAACATCGATTTTTTGATCTTCTGTTAAATCATAATAATTCTTAGGAAAAATATCTGAACCAGAATTCAAATAATAATTCACAACATCTTTAAATACGGCATTGTGAATTTTACTGTTCTGACGAATATCTAAAGTAGCAAAATGGAATCCGAATAGATTAATTTTTACTAAAAGTGCTTCTAATTCATCTAGATATAATGATTGATGTTTTTCAATAATTATAGTACGAATAGTATTCAACTGCGTTAATAATTCGTCTAACGTGATGAAAATTTCACCTTTAGAATAAAAAACAGAACGGTAAAGCTTATGTTCAAGATCAGACACCAAAGTATCTACACCTGAGAAAGTTAGCTTTCTTTTTAAGTTTCTCATTTCAACATAATAGCACTTTAAAATTGAAGTTCTTAAACGATCTGCAACTTTAAGAGTAATTTCTGTTGTAACAAATGGATTTCCGTCGCGGTCACCTCCAGGCCAGAATCCAAGTTTTATCAATTGGTTCTTGATTGGGTTTCCATCGTGAAGATTTTTTTGAAGATAATGTACAATTTCTCCAGCCGTAGCATAGAATACATTTTCAAGGTACCAAATTAAACTTACCGCTTCGTCGTAAGGATTTGGTTTTTCGTGCTGAATAAAAGGTGTTTTCCCCAGCTGCGCAAGCAATTGTTTAATTTGCAATAAATCATTCTGACGTATTGCTTCTGTCAAATCATTTATAATTCCAAGTACCGGCCCAGGATAAAATTGTGTTGGGTGTGCTGTTAAAACAGTGCGGACATTAAAGCTTTCTAAGAAATCTACCAGTTCATCGTCTTTTTCCTTAGCATCTGATTTTTCTTTAATATCTCGCAAAGATCCGCGTCCTTCCATATTATTAACTTCAGGAAAAGCTGCATCTTCAATAGCATCAAATAATACAATCTGACGCTCGATATATTGAATAAATCGAAACATAAGATCGATTTTCTCAGTTTCTGAAGCATTGTTTAGGAACTTATTCGAAAAGAAATCAAAAATTTCTTTTGGTGTTTCCTGTTTTTTAAATCCCGTTTCGCAGGTTTCTGTAAATAAAGGAAGTAAAACTCCTGTGTTATCTATAGAATCAAATGGTAATGTTATGAAAACACTATTGTAAATGTGATATTTAGAAAGAACGTCTTTGTTAAAACGTTCTATTTTTGGCAACGTGTACATAATTGTGTTATAGTTGGTTGGTTAATTAGTCATAAAAAAACCCCAAGAAAAACTTGAGGTATATTTTATAATATAGCATTCAAGAGGAATTTTTACATATTTTTAAAAATAGTATGCATCAAACGCTTCTTATCGTTAATACTTTCCTCTAATGAAATCATAGTTTCAGTTCTGTAAACACCATCGATATCATCAATCATGAAAATAACTTCTTTTGCGTGTTTAGTATCTTTTGCTCTGATTTTACAAAAGATATTGAATTTTCCTGTCGTTACAGAAGCTACTGTTACGAACGGAATTTGATTGATACGCTCTAGTACAAATTTAGTTTGTGATGTATTGTTAAGGAAAACCCCAACATAAGCAATAAATGAATAACCTAATTTATCGTAATCTAAGGCTAATGAAGACCCCATGATGATACCGGCATCCTCCATCTTTTTTACTCTAACGTGTACTGTACCAGCAGAAATCAATAGTTTTTTTGCAATGTCAGTAAACGGTACTCTCGTGTTGTCTATTAACATATCTAAAATCTGGTGATCTACTTCATCTAAACGAAATTTACTCATAATTCTTTAATTAATATTACTAATTGCTATTACAAAGTATAAAAATATATATAAAAAATAACAAATTCACATAAAAATTAACTTTTTATCAACCCGTTAACAAATTTAATGTTTTTATTTAAATAAAAATCTGCTTTTTGGTTCATTTTCGGAATATTAGAATAATCATCAGAATAAACAGCTCCTCTTCCATCGTATTCGTAATGACCAAAATAATTTTCCAATTCGCCTGCTTCGACTATGTAAGCATTAAAATGAATCTTATTTTCAATCAATTCTTCTTTGTATTGTGCGACAAAATTCGTAATAATTTCGATACCATCATAATTTATTTTGATATTTTTATACATAAAATCATAAAAAACCACTTTATTTTGTGAAATATTCAAATAATCGGAATTTCTATTGACAACTAAATCGTTTTCGCTTATGAGCTTAAAGCTTGAAATTAGTGAGAAAAATATGTATTTTCTAGTGATTTCCCTATCGTAGTCGTTAGGATAATGGCCTGCTTCAAATAATATAGTAGGAACACCTAAAAACTGAAAAGTGTCTCCTATACAGTTTATATTGAACGAATCGTCAAATCTGCCCACTTGTCCGGGAATATATTTCTGTAATTCATCGTTAATTCCGGCAATTAAATTGATAGCTTTTTGGCGGTTTTCATTTATTTCTCTTTCCTCATTATAAGATGGAGCCAAAAAAGAAACCGTTGCAGGCTTTCCTGTGTCGCCTGCACCAAAAATAGTACGCTGATCGTGAAGATTAAAACAGAAATCAGGTTTAAAAGCCTCAAAAACCTCTCTTAGAACATTACTTTCCGGCTGTGTAAGGTTTTGAGAATCGCGGTTTAAGTCAATTTTATTAGCATTCTCGCGAGTATAAAGCCTGGCGCCGTCAGGATTTAGAATAGGAATAGCATAAAATGTAAATGTAGTAAGCATCTTTACTGCAAAATCAGATTTGCTGTTTAATACATTAATAAAGTCAAAAAGTGCTTTGGTTGTAGTGCTTTCGTTACCGTGCATTTGAGACCATAAATATATACGTGTTTTTCCTGTCCCAAATTGGTAACTATATATAGGTTCTCCTAAAACAGATCTGCCAATAACTTTTACTTCATTATTAGTATTTAATTTATCTAATAAAGGTTTGATATGATCTAAAGTTAGATAACGTCCTTCGATTGATTGTTCTTTGTATTGGTTAAATAATTCTTCTAAATTCATTGTGTTTTGATTAGTTTACAAAAGTAAACATCTTTATTTTTACAATTGTAAACATTGAAAAAATAACTGAATTTAGAAATGTAAACAGGTTTTTAGATTAAATTCAAGTATTTCTTTAAAAAGCAGTTAACAATTGTTATTACTTTAAGTTTTAAAAATTAAAACATTATATTTCAGTGATTTATATATCATTATATAAAGTAATTATTGGCTTATTTGTATATAATTTAGAGTATTTACAACTGTAAAATTGCATTATAGAATCTTTTTAATTACATTTGTAAACAGGTTAAATTTTAAATATAATTTACAATGGTAAACATCGATGATTTTGTAAAAAGACTGGAAATAATACTCGATTATTACGGACTAAACGCTTCTTCTTTTGCAGATAAAATTGGTGTACAGCGATCTAGTATGTCTCACCTATTGTCTGGAAGAAACAAACCAAGTCTTGATTTTGTCATGAAAATTCTGGATGTTTTTCCAGAAGTAGATTTATATTGGATGCTTTTAGGAAAAGGAAATTTCCCTAAATCTGAAAATGAAACTTTAAAATTTGAATCTAAATCTGATCTAAAAAGTGAAGACTCCCCTGCTTCATTAAATGAAAACAATTCAGAGATTGATTTGTTTTCTCAGTTACATTATGAAGAAGAAAAAACTCCAGTTAAAAATTACGCAGAACCCAAAAGGTCAAATATAAGTTTTGAAGAAGACGAAATTGAGAAAATTGTATTTTTCTACAAAAACGGAACTTTTAAGGCTTATGTACCATAAGTCGAAAATTTCGCGTATTTGAAATTTTTTAAAATTATTTTTCATTTAAGCGATTCTCACGAATCAGAAAAAATATCCAAATTTTAGATCTGAATTCCGTTTCCTGGAATTTTTCCTAAAACACCTTTATAATGCTGTTTTAAAATTTCCCAATCAGCTTCATAATTCCCTGTTGGGTAAAATGGCTTTCCAAGATTAACTTCTTTTTTGCCCCAGTCAAAAGCTACAGGAACAATTGGCACATTCGCTTTAAGTGCGATATAATAAAAACCCGTTTTAATTTCGGTTACTCCTTTTCTGGTTCCTTCCGGAGCAACTGCTAAACGAAAAACTTCTTTACGATCAAAAATAGCAGCGATAGAATCTACTTTATTTAATCCGCCTGTGCGGTCAATTGGTTCACCGCCAACATTTCTAAAATAATATCCAAACGGAAATTTGAATAATTCTTTCTTTCCAACCCAATTCATCTGCAGACCGGAAATCCCTCTGGTTAATAAACCAATATAAAAATCATGGTTACTTGTATGAGGCATCACCATTAATATACATTTTTTCACTTCGGCATTTTCTATTCCTACTATCTTCCAGCCCATTAGCTTATAAAAGATGAATTTGTATAGTCTTTTCTTCATTAAAATTGATATTTCTTGCAAAATAAAAGATTTAAAATGGTATTTTTGAGTAAAAGCATTACAAAATGATTCAAAAACTATTCAGTTATCTTTATCCAATTAAAATCTTCAAAAAAAAATCGGCCAGAAGCAAAGTTATCGAAGTTACATGGGCAAATGGAGAGCTGGTTTTAGATTCTGAAAACACTAATTACTCTTACGGAAGTCTGCAGCGTATATTAAGATACGGACTTCGAAATATTGGTTACAATAAAGTTCTCGAAATGGATCATATATTGGTTCTGGGAGTTGCCGGCGGCAGTGTAATCAAAACGCTGGTTGATGAAATCGAATATAAAGGAAAAATTACGGGTGTTGAAATTGATGCCGAGATGATTCAGATTGCCAATCAGTATTTTAACTTAAATGAAATACAACAGCTCGAAATTGTAATTGATGATGCTTTTGAATTTGTTTTAAAAACAAAAGATAAATATGATTTAATAATTATTGATATTTTTGAAGATACCAATATGCCCAACTTTTTGTTTGAAAAGTTTTTCAGCGAGAGAATTTGTTTTCTTTTAAAAGATCTCGGCTTCGTTTTATTTAATACAATGATTTTAGACGAAGCTCATAATGTTAGGAACAGAAAGTATATATCTGAAATAAATCCAAAATTGTTTACTTCAAAAATGCTGCCCCGCATAGAAGTGCATAATGAACTAATAATAATCGAAAAGCAGCCTTAAATATTATCTTTATGAAACCTCTTGAATCTATATTAAAAGCCTTACCACCTACTAAAATTATTGATGCCTCTATTGATTTTTCAAAATATCTTCCTTTAGATTTATCTATAACGAATACAGAATTAGTCGAAAGTAAACCTGAAACATCTGAAGATTTTGAGCGGTTTATTTTTGGATATTTAGCAGATAATAATGCAGAGGTTGCTTATGGCGGCTACATTGAAGGACGTAACTTATATAAAAGAAGCACCATTTTTAAAAACGATTCTATTGCCGAAAGAAATATTCATATAGGCCTTGATTTATGGGCAAAAGCCGGAACTGCTGTTTTAGCACCGCTTGATGGAAAAGTACACAGTTTTCAAAATAATGAAGGTCTTGGAGACTATGGTCCTACTATAATATTAGAACATAAAGCTGAAAATGAAAAATTTTATACTTTATATGGACATTTATCGTTAGAAAGTATAGAAAACCTTACCGTTGGGACAATTTTTAAAAAAGGCAGTCAAATTGCCACATTAGGAAATTCAACTGTTAACGGAGATTATGCACCCCATGTTCACTTTCAGATTATAAAAAACATGGAAGACAAATGGGGCGATTATCCCGGAGTCTGCAATACAAACGATTTGAATTTTTATATAGAAAATTGCCCCGACCCTAACTTATTATTAAAAATAACTTAAATGATTATGAAGAAAGCGGGATTGATTATATGTTTGCTATTATTATTAATTGGATGTAAATCTAAAACTGTAAGCAGAGATACTGAAGATTTAAAAATTAAAAAAGTTTCTAATGCCGAAATTAGTTCTGAACAGCAGAGAAAAGCTTATGAACTAGGAAAAAGAGTTTTAGAAACCTGTAACACATCAAAGTTCAAACCTTTTAATGAAACTGAAGTTACTCAGTCTGTTAGAGAAAATACGACAGAAGAACGATTGACTAAAACCTGTACAAGATTTAGACAATATTATGGAAGTTTTATTGATTTGAAATTAGACGGAGTTTATAAAACTAAAAACGAAGTTATTTACCGTTATCACGCTTTATACAGTAAAAAAGTAGCTAACAAGGAACTTCGCGTTTTTGTAAACGAAGAAAATTTAATATCTGCCATAAAATCAATGGACTGGGATGAAAAATTTGATGCCAAAATAGCCGAACAATAAAGTACAACTATATGAAATTAAAAATGCCACTGCTTTTATTACTGTTTATTGCAGCTTTTGTAAATGTTAATGCGCAGCAAACCATAAGCGTAAAAGGTTCTCAGCCATTTCCGGCAACACAGGATTATACATTTATCTGCGAAAAATATGCTTTTACAGGCGAAACCAATATTCAGATTGCAAAAACAGATAAAGGCGGCATTTTAAAAATCACCATTGCAACATCAAATGATAAAGCCAGAATTGCCGGCGGACTTTATGTAGATTTGGCTAATGCCGATGTTATTGCCTGTGTAGACAAAAACGTAAAAGAATCATCTGATGGAAAAACAACATCATATTATTACTTTACGCCTGCCGAATTTGCTAAACTGAAAAAAAATGATATTTATGCTGTTCGGTTTATTATAAACGGCGGTTCAAATACTTTTGGAAACGAAACTGGATATTTTACTGCGCATAACAAAAAGAATTATTTTTCAACGGCTTACGATACATCTAAGAAGAGTTACGACACTGCGAAAGAAATTAGTGTTTTGTAAACAAAACATTTTATAAAATAAAGCTTATATTTATATTCTAATTTCAAATTTATGACTCCCAACGAAGCTTTAATCACAAAGTTCTATACCGCTTTTTCCAATTCTGATTTTAAAACAATGGCTGAATGTTATCATCCAAAAGTTCATTTTATTGATCCGGCATTTGGTTTATTAAAAGGAGAACAAGTTTCTAAAATGTGGGAAATGCTTTTATCCAGAAGCAAAGGAAACATTAAAATTGATTTTTTTGATGTTAAAGCTGATGAGTTTACAGGATCTGCAAAATGGGTGGCTACTTATAATTTTAGTAAAACCAACCGAACAGTAGTAAACAGAATTTCTGCCGAATTTACTTTTCAAGACGGATTAATTATCAAACATACAGATAGTTTTGATGTTTGGAAATGGTCAAAACAAGCTTTTGGAACTACCGGATATTTACTGGGCTGGACAGGTTTTTTTCATAAAAAAATCCAGCAGCAGGCATTGCTTTCTTTAAAGAAATTTCAGGAATCGAAATAATTTCTGCATATAATATCACTAAAAGTATTTTAGTCTGCTTTCAATATCTGCCTCTGTATAGATTATAATTTACTTGCTGCTGAATTAATCGTGTTGTAATAATAAAAAACATGAAAGAAATAATACACAAAAAGTTAAATCAATTGCAGGCAACGGCAATCTGTGGAAACGATATTAGTTCATCCTGTCTTTACGTATCGGCGTTAACGATTTTGTATGCAGGACAATATGCTTGGATTTCTCTTTTAATTGTAGCAGTCGTTTTATTTTTATTCAGAAAAATTTATGGTGAAGTTGTTGGGGCAATTCCTTTAAATGGAGGAGCTTACAATGTCCTATTAAATACATCTACAAAACGTTTAGCATCTCTGGCAGCCACATTAACCGTTTTGTCTTATATGGCAACGGCTGTAATTTCGGCTTCAGAAGGAATGCATTACCTGCACGGAATTTTTGAAGGATTAAATGTCACCATTGCCACAGTAATTGTTTTAGTTTTATTTACTTTTCTCGCAATCCTCGGAATTGGTGAATCTGCTTTTGTGGCTGTTATCATTTTTGTAACCCATATCGCCACTTTGAGTTTGCTCGTTCTCGCTTCGATTTGGTTTATTTTAAATCACGGATTAAACGTTTTTCATATTAATTGGGAAACGCCTATTGCATTTGGCAGTATGAAAACTGCTCTTTTTTTGGGTTTTTCTGCAGCAATGCTCGGAATTTCCGGTTTTGAAAGTTCTGCCAACTTTGTAGAAGAACAGCAGCAGGGCGTTTTTCCAAAAACACTGCGCAATATGTGGGCGCTTGTCAGTTTTTTTAATCCCGTAATTGCAATTTTGTTAATAAGCGTAATTCCCCTGGCGCAAGTTGGAGAAAACAAAGAATCACTTTTAGCACATTTAGGAGAAACAACAGGCGGATCATGGCTGGCGTGGCTTATTTCTATAGATGCCGTTTTAGTTTTATGCGGTGCCGTTTTAACTTCATTTGTGGGTGTCTCAGGATTATTAAACCGAATGACTCTTGACAGAATCTTGCCTAACTTTTTTTTAAAACAAAACAAAAGAGGTTCACATTATAGAATCGTAATCAGCTTTTTGATTCTTTGTATATCAGTGCTTTTTGCTACAAACGGTCATTTAGAATCTTTGGCCGGGGTTTATACTTTTTCATTTTTAGCCGTAATGGCTTTATTCGGAATCGGGAATCTGCTTCTTAAATTTAAAAGACGAAAATTACCAAGACCAGAGCGCGCGCACGGATTGGCTGTATTTGCTGCCGTTTCTTTTATCATTGCCGCTTTTATCGGAAATATGAAATTAAACATTAATGCTTTTTACACCTTTTTGCAATACATGGTTCCGGCTCTGATTTTCATCGGAATAATGCTCAATCGTGTTATGCTTATAAAAGTGCTTATCGAAATTTTAGAATATTTCTATCAGCCGCTTCGCAAAATGGTAATTCTCAGCAATCGTTACCTTCAAAATTTAAGTGCCGAAATTAATTCTCAGGAATTTGTTTTTTTTACCAAAGGTGATAATATTGCCATTTTAAACAAAGTTCTTCAATATGTAGAAGGCAACGAAACGACCAAAAAGCTAAAAATTGTTTATGTAAAAAATGACGGCCTTATAAACGAAGCTCTGGTAAAAGATTTAGAAGTTCTGGATCGAGCTTACGACAATATAGATATTGAATACTTTGAAATTGAAGGTGTTTTTGGTCCCGAAATTATAGACGAATTATCTCAGAAATGGAAAATTCCTAAAAACTTTATGTTTATAGGTTCTCCGGGAAACAAATTTTCGTATCGTGTTTCAGATCTTGGCGGCGTACGTTTGATTATGTAATTTTTTTAAGCAGAAAACATCTTTCTCATAAAATAACAAACCCGACAGGTTTTAAAAATCTGTCGGGTTTACTATATATAGGCAATGATAAAGTTAAGATTTAAACCAGCTTTCTACCAATTCATCTTCAAATGAAACTGCATTTTTATGAACAAACTCATTTGTATTTTTATTGTAAGAATAGTCTAAAGCCCAGGTTTTATGATTTTTAGCTAAATCTTTAATACTCTCACAGACAAAAGCAATTTCTTCATCAGTTGTCGTTGGATGAATTGACATTCTAATCCATCCCGGTTTTTTGATCAAATCACCAATTGTAATTTCGTTAACCAGTTTATTAGAAGTCTCCTGATCTACGTGCAATAAATAATGACCATAAGTTCCTGCACAGCTGCATCCGCCGCGAGTCTGGATTCCAAATCGGTCGTTTAATAATTTCACGCCTAAGTTAAAATGCAGATCCTCAATAAAAAATGAAATTACGCCTAAACGTTTTTTATGCTGTCCTGCTAAAATTTTAATATTCTCAACAGGTTCCAGTTCTTTGAAAACAAAATCTACAATTTCATGCTCACGCTCCAGAATGTTTTCGATTCCCATTTCTTCTTTCAGCTCAATTGCCAAAGCGGTTTTAATAACCTGAAGAAATCCCGGAGTTCCGCCATCTTCGCGATCCTCAATATTGTCAATATATTTATGTTCGCCCCATGGATTTGTCCAGCTTACCGTTCCTCCTCCCGGACAATCAGGAATCATATTGTTGTATAATTTTTTGTTGAATATCAAAACTCCCGAAGTTCCAGGACCACCGAGAAATTTATGAGGTGAAAAGAAAATCGCGTCCAAATAAGATTCCGGATCTTTTGGATGCATATCGATTTCAACATAAGGACCAGAGCAGGCAAAATCTACAAAGCAGACTCCATTGTATTGATGCATTAATTTTGCAGCATCATGAAAAGGAGTTTTTATTCCCGTAACATTCGAACAGGAAGTTATAGAAGCAATTTTTATAGTTCTGTCGCTGTACTTTTGCAGCAGTAACTCTAAATTATCTAAACAAAACAAACCTTTTTCGCAAGATGGAATAATTTCAACATCTGCAATAGTCTCTAACCAAGAGGTTTGATTAGAGTGATGCTCCATGTGCGAAATAAAAACAATAGGTTTTTTTTCTGCTGGAACAGTCGTAAAATTTTTAAGGTTTTCAGGGATTTTCAAACCCAGAATACGTTGGAATTTATTGATAACTCCAGTCATTCCGGTTCCATCTGTAATCAAAACATCATCTTCGTTTGCATTAGTATGACGTTTAATAATATGTCTCGCATGATGGTAAGCCTTTGTCATGGCAGTACCTGACACGGTAGTTTCAGTATGTGTATTGGCAACAAATGGTCCAAATTGGTTCAAAAGTTTCTCCTCAATTGGTCTGTAAAGCCTTCCGCTGGCAGTCCAATCGGTATAAATAATGTTTTTTTTGCCAAAAGGTGACATAAATTCCTGATCTATGCCAACGATATGATGTCTAAATTCCTGAAAATAAGTTTCTAGACTGATGGTACTATTTTTGGTATTCATTTGTTGTGCCTGTGTTTGACTGCAAATATATTGCTTTTTTATAATATTGAGAATTTATCAATTATAAACTTTAAATATTGAATAAACTTTTGGTATCTTTAGTTAAAAGGATGTTTTTTAGATAAATTATCACAATATTCTATCGGATTAATAGGGCATGTAAACTTAAACATTACATTTATGGGAAATTTATCAACAGCCACTTTTGGTGGTGGATGTTTTTGGTGTGTAGAAGCTGTAATTCAGCGTTTAAAAGGAGTTGAAATAATAAAATCTGGTTATTCAGACGGCTTTATAAAAAATCCGGCGTATCGTGAGGTATGCACAGGAAGAACGGGACATGCAGAAGTTATTCAGGTTACGTTTGACTCTGACATAATTTCATATCATGATTTGCTTACTGTTTTTATGACAAGCCACGACCCTACAACTTTAAATCGTCAGGGAGGCGACAGCGGAACGCAATACCGCTCTATCATTTTATATCATGATGAAGCACAAAAAGAAATTGCTGAAAAAGTATTTGAAGAAGTACAGCCAGTTTATGCTGATCAAATTGTAACGCAGTTAAAACCGTTTGAAGTGTTTTATGAAGCCGAAGATTATCATCAAAACTATTACAATAACAATCAGGAAGCTGGTTACTGCCAGTTTGTAATCGATCCAAAGGTTCAAAAACTAAAAAAAATGTACGCTGATAAATTGATCAGCTAAAAAGAATAGACCACAGATTACACAGATTAAACGGATTTCTTTTTTTTATGCAAATAAAAGACAGATTATAGATTTAAATAGATCCGTTTGATCAGTTTTTAACCTGTCTGATCTGTGGGCTGAACAAAAACTCAAATGAAAAATTTAAAAATAAATAATCGATTTACTGCCGAATTACCTGCAGATCCTGACTTAACGAATGAAACTCGTCAGGTGAAGAATACGGCGTTTTCGTATGTAAATCCAACAAAACCTTCAAATCCAAAACTAATTCACGCTTCTGAAGAAACAGCGGCATTAGTTGGTATTTCAAAAGAAGAAATCCATTCTGAAGAATTTTTGAATGTTTTTTCAGGAAAAGAAATTCTTCCTGAAACGCAGCCTTATGCAATGTGTTATGCCGGACATCAGTTTGGTAATTGGGCAGGACAGTTAGGAGACGGCCGCGCAATCAATTTAACTGAAGTTGAAAATAACAATACATTTTATACGCTTCAATTAAAAGGCGCAGGAAAGACTCCCTATTCCAGAACTGCTGACGGTTTAGCTGTCTTGCGTTCTTCGATACGAGAATATTTATGCGCCGAAGCGATGTATCATTTAGGTGTTCCCACAACCCGATCACTTTCATTAATACTTTCCGGAGATCAGGTTTTGCGTGATATTTTATATAATGGTAATCCTGCCTATGAAAAAGGTGCTGTTGTTTGCCGCGTTGCTCCTTCGTTTATTCGCTTTGGAAGTTTTGAAATGCTGGCTGCCCGAAATGAGCTTAAAAATTTAAAACAGTTTGTAGAATATACCATCAAACATTATTTCCCTGAAATTACAGGCGAACCCAAAGAGCAGTATTTACAATTCTTTAAAAAAGTGGCTGATACGACACGCGAAATGATTTTGCATTGGCAGCGAGTTGGTTTCGTTCATGGTGTTATGAATACTGATAATATGTCGGTTCACGGAATTACAATTGATTACGGACCTTATGGCTGGCTTGAAAATTACGATCCAAACTGGACTCCAAATACGACAGACAGCCAGAACAAGAGATATCGTTTTGGAAATCAGCCGCAAGTTGCACATTGGAATTTATACCAATTGGCAAATGCTATTTATCCTTTAATTAATGAAACCGAAGGATTAGAAAAAATCTTAGAATCATTTATGGATGATTTTATTTTAGATTATAAAGAAATGTTTCTAAACAAATTAGGGCTCTTTACTTCAACAGAAACTGATAATGATTTAATTGATAATCTGGAAGCTGTTTTACAATTAACAGAAACTGATATGACTATCTTTTTTAGGAATTTAAGTTCTGTCAAAAAAACAGATTCAGTTGAAAAAGCTATTGAAAAAAATCAATTTGCTTTTTATAAAATTGAAGAAGTTTCAGGAGAAATTTTAGATGCTTGGAAGAAATGGTTCTCTGTATATCTTGATAGATTAAATGCAGAAGTATTATCAGATGAAGTACGTTTACAAAAAATGAACTTAATTAATCCGAAATATGTACTTCGAAATTATATGGCGCAATTAGCTATTGATGCTGCTGATAAAGAAGATTATTTGTTGGTAAATGAACTTTATACTTTACTGCAAAAACCGTATGACGAACAGCCGGAATACCAAAAATGGTTTGCCAAACGACCAGACTGGGCAAGATCTAAAGTTGGCTGTTCAATGCTTTCTTGCAGTTCCTAAGTTTTATTGGCACAAATTACACTATTTTTTTACTAATTATAAAAGGTTGTCATACCGAGCGAAGTCGAGATGCTTGTTTGTTCTCGTCTTCGCTCGAACTGACATTGTATAAAAAATACATACTATAATTCAAAGCTATTATTTTGTAGTTATGTAATCCACAATCATATTTGCGTGGATTCTTGAATTTTCAATGAACCATTTATGCGTCTGCATACCGCCGCACACAACACCTGCGAGAAATAATCCTTCTACATTTGTTTCCATCGTTTCAGGATTATAAGCTGGAATTCTCAATTCATCGTTAGAAAGCTGAATTCCAATATTTTCAAGAAAATTTAAATCTGGTTTGTATCCTGTTAAAGCTAAAACAAAATCATTTTCAATAGTAACTTTTCCGTTTGGAGTTTCAATTTCAACTTCATTATCACGAATTTCAGTAATGTTTGATTCGAAATAAGCTTTTATGCTTCCTTCCGCAATTCGGTTTTCAACATCGGGTTTAACCCAATATTTTACTCTGCTGTTGATTTCATTTTTACGAATTACCATTGTTACATTTGCACCTTTTCTCCAGCATTCCAAAGCCGCATCTACAGACGAATTATTGGCGCCAACAACCAAAACATTTCTAAAAGCATATTCATGTGCTTCTTTATAATAATGGCGGACTTTTGGTAATTCCTCCCCTTTTACATTCATTAAAATTGGAATATCATAGAATCCGGTTGCAATAATTACATTTTTAGACTGATACAAACTTTTATCTGTCGAAACCACAAAAAGAGAATTTTCGACTTTTTTTATCTCGGTTACTTTTTCAAATAAATTAATATTGAAATTAAAATAACGATGAATATTTCGGTAATATTCTAAAGCTTCCTGACGTCCTGGTTTTGGCGCTAAGCAATTAAACGGAATATCACCAATTTCAAGTCTTTCGGCAGTTGAAAAAAAAGTCATGTACAACGGATAGTTAAAAATACTATTTACAATGGCTCCTTTTTCTATAATTAAATATCGTAAGTTTTTCTTTTGAGCTTCAATTGCGCAGGCCAGCCCAATTGGTCCGCCTCCCACAATAATTAAATCATATTGATCTGTCATAAATTATTCTTTTCTCCAGTTTTTAAATGGATTTTTACTCAAATAAGCATTGTAATATCTTTCATCATTTGTAACTTCTTCGCCCAGCCAGTCAGGTTTTTCGAAATTTTCTGTTTCAGACTGCAGTTCAATTTCTGCCATAATTAAACCTTCATTTTCTCCATAAAATTCATCTACTTCGTAAATATGATTTCCCGATTTAATTTCATAACGCGTTTTTTCAATTTTGCCTTTTTCGCATAATTTTAATAATTCAGCAGCTTCGTCCTGCGGAATTTGATTTTCCCATTCAAAACGCGACATACCGCCTTGATGCCCAATTCCTTTTATCGTTAAATAAGCTTTTTCGCCTTTAATTCTAACACGAACGGTTCTTTCCGGAACTGAACTCAAGTAACCTTGTGCAATATTATTTTTTGCAAATGCCTGTTCTTTAAAATCATCGGATTTTACAAGAAACTTTCTTTCTATTTCGAGCATTTTTATTCTAAATTTATTTTACTGCAAGTTACTCAATTTAATTCAGTCAGAATATTGGGTTTAATAAAATCTAAATTTTTTAATTGGTTTCAATTTAAACTTTTACAAGTGTAAAATGCAACCAATTTACCTGATTATTAACATGTTGCATGTTTTAATTTTCGTTAAATTTGGTTGAATCTTAATTTATTTACTTATGTCTAAAAAAGCACTTTACCTATTAGGCATTGCTCTCACCATAATTTTAGGTACTTTTTTGTACATAAAGTTTTGCTGCAATTGCGCTGTGACCGAACCGAAGGCTGGTCCCGAAAAAGCACCTCCAACGGTAATTAAGAACGAAAATTTTGTCCCTTTTGTACTGAATGGCTCCGGATTTGAATATCAAACAAATGATAATTTTAAATTCTTAAAAAATAATTCTGCCCTGATTCAGCCAATAAGTGACTCTATTTCAATTGGAATTGAAAATCTTAAAACTTTTTTAGTTTCAAATCCTATACAAAAAGTAACAATTACGGGTTACGCAACATCTGATGAAACGAATACTACCAAATTTGAAAATCTTGGTCTCGCAAGGGCAAATAATGTTAAGAATTACTTTGTTTCTAAAGGGGTAGCATCTTCTCAATTAGATACTGAAGGAAAAATCATAAACAGCTGGGAAACAAATGCTGATACCTTAATTGGACCTGTTGAATACAAATTTGAAACTGCCGATACAACTTCTGCGGTTACTGATGAATGGTCAGCATTAAAAGATAAAATCAACGCTGATCCGCTGACGCTTCATTTCAATACTAATAAATCCAGTTTTAATTTAACTAATGATGAAAAACAGAAAGTATCTGATATTTCTAAATATTTAGAAAATGTAAAAAATGCTTCTGTTTTAATTGTTGGACACAGCGATAATGTGGGAAATAGAGAATCAAATATTGTTCTAGCACAAAAACGAGCTGATTTTACTAAAAACTATTTAATTAAAAATGGTATTGAAGCTTCGAGAATCGAAACTGAATCAAAAGGTCCTGACGAACCAGCGGGTGATAATACAACTGCCGAAGGAAAAGCAAGTAATCGAAGAACCGTAATTACAATCAAATAATTAAAAATATACTATTATGAATTTACCATGTATCTTAATACCAATTATAGTGGGTTTAATCTGTGGGATTTTAGGTTACCTGCTTGGAAAATTGAATTCAAAAGGAGATGACTCTCTTGCAGCATCTTTACAAGCAGATTTAGATGCCTGTAAAGCAAACACAAAGAATTTAAACGCAAAAATTTCTTCTTTAGAAGCTGATTTAGCCGCTGCACATGCTAAAGTTTCTGCTTCAATACCTAAATCATTTGCTGCTGATCTTCCAACAGCAGTTTTTGACAGTTCTTTGGCTGCCGGCATTTTAGGTAAAAAAATTAAACAAGATGATTTAAAAATTGTGGAAGGAATTGGGCCAAAAATAGAAGCTTTATTGAATGAATCAGGAATTAAAACCTGGTATGACCTATCACAGTCTTCAACAGAAAAACTGCAGTCAATTTTAAATGCAGGAGGTGAAAATTACGCTATTCATAATCCCAGCACATGGGCAAGACAAGCTTTGTTAGCTTTTGAAGGAAAATGGCAGGAATTAAAAGATTGGCAGGAAAGCCTTCTTGGAGGGAAAGAGTAAAAAAAGGTTCAGAGGTGCAGAGTGGCAAAGGTTCAAAGGTTGTACATTTGTTACTCTGCACCTTTGTTACTCTGCACCTTTTTTAAAATTTCCGAATCCCATTTTTGAGATTCGCTGTACCATAACTGACCTTTTGAGACTTCAAGCGGACAATCAAAATTATTGGTATAAAGTGCTCCAGTTCCCAGTCCTTGAGGCATTTTAGAATTTAGAGTATAAGTCCATTGTGCAATGGCATTTAAACCTATATTGCTCTCTAATGCAGAAGTTATCCACCAGCGAATATTGTATTTTTCTGCCAATGTAATCCATTCCAGCGTTCCTCTAAAACCACCAATAAAACTTGGTTTTAAAATAATATACTGTGGCATGATTTCCTGCAATAATTTTTCTTTGTCTTTGAATGAAAATATACCGATTAATTCTTCATCCAAAGCTATTGGAAAAGGAGTAATTTTACATAAACCAGCCATTGCCTGAATATTTCCTTTTTTTATTGGCTGTTCAATACTATGCAGCTGAAATATATTTAATTGGTTTAATTTATCTAAAGCTTCATTTAAAGCAAAAGCACCATTTGCATCTACACGAATTTCGATTTCTTCGGCAGAAAAATGACTGCGGATAAACGCTAATAATTCTAGTTCTTTTTGAAAATCAATTGCCCCGATTTTAAGTTTAATACAGTTAAAACCTGCAGCTAATTTTTCTTCAATTTGTTCTTTCATAAAAGCCGGCTCACCCATCCAGACCAAACCATTTATTACAATTGATTTTGAATTGTTTGTAAAATCAGAAGGAAAAAGCAAAAATGGATTTTCACTTTTAAGAGATAAAAAAGCCATTTCGACTCCAAATTGAATCGATGGAAATTCCATTAAAGATTCCCAAAGTGCTTTTTCACCTAAATGAATATTTTCGCAGGTCCACTTTAGTTTTTCTTCATAATCGTCACGGTCATCAGCACTTAAACTGCGGAGAATACCACACTCGCCTATTCCTTTTTTACCATTTTCTTCGAGAATAATAAACCAGGTTTCTTTTTCGGTCATAATGCCTCGAGACGTGCCAGACGGACGTTTAAACTCCAGCATATATTTGTGGTAAGTCGCTTTCATTTTTTTTTAGATGCTGAGATACTAAGTTTCTTAGCTGCTTAGTTGTATAGTTTTAAAACTTTTTCGAAGTCTTTTGAAGGTAAACCCGCTTTTTCAAAAATAGTAAAATCAGATTTTGTTTTGTCTTTCCAGCTCATGCTGTCAGTAACGTTTTGATTTTGATATTTTTTATAGATTGCTTTGGCATCGCTGTAATTATCACTCACCAAATAAACGTGTGCCAAATTCAATTTTATAAGTAATTCTGTTTCGTCTAACTTTTCACCTTCTTGCAGGAATTTTAATGCTTTTGCATATTGTTTCGTTAGAATATAGCAGTAACCAATTGAATTGTAATCTAATGCTGTAGCTTTTCCGTCGTTGATAATAGTACTCAATTTTGGAATTGCTTCATTGTATTTTTGCAGTTTTATTAAACCTGAAACCTGATTTCTTAAATCGTTATACACGTTTTTAGAAATGTCGGCATCTTTATAACACGCATTTCCAAAGTCCTTATAGACTTTTGTTTTTTCAACGGCAAGTAGTTTTTGAAATTCAGAATAACGATATTGTTTCATGATTTTCTCTAAAATACAAACACAAAAATCATCAGAATTGGCCATTTTCTGTGCCATTGTAGAGGTTTTGCAAAGACTGATAATTTCATTTTTGTTATCCTGATTCCAGCCTCGATTCAATTTTACATCAACCCACGGCACAACTTCTAAAACTACCTTTTGGCTTAAAAACCAGTTTTTGCTTTCAAAACCAAACCAAATTGCTTTTGTATTTTCTTTTAAACAAGAATTTTTATCTAATGAAATACGTTTTGCATCTTTGCTTACTGGTTCTTTTTGCGAAAAACAGGCATTATCAACTTTTCCGTCGGTTATATATTTTTTAGTGCTTTCGCTGGAAGTAAAAAGCGAATAAGTGCATTGATCGTCTCCGGAAATATTAGACATTAAAAAAACAGCTCCAGCTGAGCCTTGTCCAATTCCGTAAGGATCGGGAATTGATTTTAGAAGGGAAACCAGACTATTGGCCATTTGCTGGTTTTTATCCAGAAGTGTAATTCTGTAAACAATTTCAGTTGTTCCTACTGGAAGATCTTCTGTTTTTACAACAATACGATCTCCGGCTGAAACTAAAATTTCTTTTGTCGTGGCACGCTCTTTATCCCAATAACCATCTTTTTGAGCAAAAGAATTGTACGCCGAAGCGATTAATAGGATTAAAAATATTCTTTTGAAATTCATAACGTGAATGATAGCTATTTATTTTTATTCTCATTCTGCCATTCATAAGCAATGACAAAATGAGAATATCTTTCTTATAAAGCGATATGTATACTATTATAATTCTATAGATTCACCAATTGCTAAAAGCATCAAATCTTTTCCTTTGTCAAAGAATTTTTTAATTGATTCTTCGTGATTGATTTCGATATAGCCAAAAGTATCAAAGTGATATCCTAAGATTTTATCGCACTCTACAAAGTCTGATGCGATGATAGCATCTTCTACATCCATTGTAAAATTATTTCCAATTGGAAGAATAGCTAAATCTAATTTTGTTCTAAGCGGAATCAATTTCATGTCATACGTAAGCGCTGTATCGCCTGAGATGTAAATGTTTTTATGTTCGCCTTCAATTACAAATCCTCCAGGGTTTCCTCCGTATGTTCCGTCAGGGAAAGAACTTGAGTGAATTGCATTAACGTATTTTACTTTTCCAAAATCGAATTTCCAGCTTCCGCCATGATTCATTGGATGTGAATTAAAGCCTTTTTTAGCATAATAGCTTGTAATTTCAGCATTTGAAACAATAACTGCATTTGTATTTTTTGCAATTGTTTCAACATCTAAAACATGATCACCATGTGCGTGAGTCAATAAAATATAATCAGCTTTTAATGTATTTATATCGATAGCTGCCGCTTGTGGATTTCCTGTAATAAAAGGATCGACAATAATGTGTTTCCCTCCAACTTCAATCGCTAAAGAGGCGTGTCCGTAGAATGTTATTTTCATTTTTTTTAATTTTAAATTGAACTTGATTTTTATCTTCCGCCTAAGAAAAGATTAACAAAAATATCTGCTATTAATGAAATCATGCAGACAGTTAATAGTATAGAAAGCAAAAATGTACTTAGCGCCAGTTTTTTTAATTCAGGATCTAAAAGCTTAGGATTTGGGTTTTTATAAACTGTAATTAAATGTTTAGTTAAAGGAATATAAGCAACTAAAAACAAATACTGATCGAAACGATAATCGCTCAAAATGGCAAAAATTACCACTAAAAGCATTGCTGTAACAATTAAAAAATAATGGTATTTTTTTGCTTTTGCACCGCCCATTTGCACTACAATTGTGTTTTTACCTGATTTTCGGTCAGATTCTTCGTCGCGCATATTGTTTAGGTTTAAAACACCTACGCTTAATAAACCTATTGAAACTGCCGGAAGAATTAACAAAGGATCAACTTCTTTGGCGTATAAAAAATTAACACCTAAAGTGCTAACCAGGCCAAAGAAAATAAAAACAAATAAGTCTCCAAATCCTTTATATCCGTAAGCTGAGTTTCCAACAGTGTAACGAATAGCTGAGATAATAGCAGCAATTCCCAACAAAAGGAAAAATATCGAATACCCGAAATTGTCTTTTCCAAAGGCAAAATAAATTAGGATAACTGCTGATAATAAAGTCAATACAGAAGTTAGTATTATGGCTTTTTTCATAGCCTGTGGTGTAATAATACCACTTTGAATAGCTCGCAGCGGCCCTACTCGGTCAGCATTATCTGTGCCTTTTACACCATCGCCGTAGTCGTTGGCAAAATTGGATAAAACCTGTAAACCAAGTGTTGTTAAAAGTGCGAAACCAAAAATTTTCCAGCTGAAAACTTCAGTTGGTGTATTGATTGTTTCTGTTGGATTTGAAAGTGCATAAATACTTCCAACTATAATTCCGGAAACTGATAATGGCAATGTGCGCAGTCTTGCGGCTTCAATCCAGTGTTTCATGTTTTAATTTTAGATTTTTGAATTTAGATTTTAGATTGTAGGATTCTTTTAAGTTTAAAAATCTAAAATCTGTAATCTAAATAATAATATTGTTTTTTAATCTAAAGTCTAGATGTCAGTTTTAAATTCAAAAATCTAAAAGCTGCAATCTAAAATTTAAACTATTTATGGTAACCATTTATTTTCTCCAAAGTTTGGTTTTCTTTTTTCCAAAAAAGCATTTCTTCCTTCTTTTGCTTCTTCGGTCATATAAGCCAAACGAGTCGCTTCGCCGGCAAAAACCTGCTGTCCTACCATTCCGTCGTCGGTTAAATTCATGGCGAATTTCAGCATTTTTATAGAAGTCGGTGATTTTTGAAGAATTTCCTGTGCCCATTCATAAGCAGTTGCTTCTAATTCATCATGCGGAATTACAGCATTAACCATTCCCATTTCAAAAGCTTCCTGAGCAGAATAATTACGTCCTAAAAAGAAGATTTCACGTGCTTTTTTCTGTCCTACCATTTTAGCAAGATAAGCCGATCCGTAACCGCCGTCAAAACTTGTAACATCAGCATCTGTCTGCTTAAAAATAGCGTGTTCTTTACTTGCCAAAGTCATGTCGCAAACTACATGCAAACTATGTCCGCCGCCAACTGCCCAGCCCGGAACAACAGCAATAACTACTTTTGGCATAAAGCGTATTAATCGCTGTACTTCTAAAATATTTAAACGATGCTGTCCGTCATCACCTACATATCCCTGATGACCGCGTGCGTTTTGGTCGCCTCCGCTGCAAAATGAGTAAACACCGTCTTTTGTCGATGGACCTTCTGCAGACAATAAAACTACTCCAATTGAAGTATCTTCTTGTGCATCGTAAAAAGCCTGGTATAATTCTGAAGTTGTTTTGGGTCTGAAAGCATTTCTAACATTTGGTCTGTTAAAAGCAATTCTGGCAACTCCGTTACATTTTTTATAGGTTATATCTTCAAATTCTCTGGCAGTAATCCAATCCATTTCTATTTGTTTTTATTTTAAAAAAATTATAGTGTAAAAATAAAGCATTTTTTACATTTTAACCTATTGATTTTCGTTTTAGTCAGCATTAATAATGGTTCCAATGTTAAGAATTGGTGCAATGATTTAAAAAATAACACTTTTTAACATTAGTTTAGAAAAATAATGAGTAATTTTACACCCTAGAAATCAACGAGATACGAGTTGTTTTGTTGATATAAGATTGATTTTCTTTCACTGATTTATTAACCTAAAAAATGATTTTTTTGAGAAAATTTAAAAAATTTGTCGCTCATTTTTTTACGGTTTTAATTAGTAAACCTGTTAATAATGAGCAAATGATTTATTCGTTTGTTGAAACTTCAAAAAGGAGAAAGTAGCACCTAAGGTTAAACGCTAGAATTGTTTTGTAATTAGTATAAAAATTGATTACGAAAAGAGGAAAAAATGCTAACTAAAACTTTCTAAAAGTTATTTTATTAAACCAAATGGATTAGCCGTGAAATTAAATTTTTGCTTTTGATATAAACGTTTTGATCGTTTAAAGACATACCATTTCAGAGTAATTTCTAAAATTCGTAAAGCTGTTACTTATGAGATGAATTCGAATTTATTTTATTTCTGTTTTTTTTTAATTACAATTTTTTTTAAAACTAGAATAAAAAGGGAAAGGCTGCTTGTAATGAGCAGCCTTTCTTGTTATTATATATTAATTGAACTTTATTCTTTTACAAGATAAATTCCATCTTCCTTAATTTCAATGAGTTTTTCTTTATACAAAGCTCCTATAGCCTTTTTAAAAGTCTTTTTACTCATTTTTAAAACCGTTTTAATATCTTCTGGATGAGAATCATCATTTAAGCGTAAGAATCCTCTGTTTGCTCTTAATTCATCTAATATTTTTTCTGCATTTGGTTCAATACTTTGGTATCCCTGAACTTGAAGTGCAACGTCTATTTTATTATCAGGACGAATGTTTTTAATATAACCGCGCATTCTGTCACCGGTTCTTATCGAATCATCATAAACTTCATCTTTGTATAAAAGTCCTTTGTGCTTTTCATTAATGATTACATTTATCCCTAACTCCGTTATATGCGATACAATTAAGTCAACTTCTTCGCCTTTTTCTACTGTTAAATGGTCGTTATTTAAAAACTGATTGGTTTTACTTGAAGCGACTAAACGGTTTGTTTTTTCGTCTAAATATAAATATACCAGGTAACGTTTTCCTTTTTCCATAGGACGTGCCTGCTCTTTAAATGGAACCAGAATATCTTTTTCCATTCCCCAATCCATAAAAGCACCAACCTGATTGATATAATTTACTCTCAAAAGCGCAAATTCATTCAGAAAAATGTAAGGTTCAAGTGTTGTGGCAACCGGACGCTGCTCATGATCCAGATAAACAAAAACAACAAGTTCTTCGCCTATTTCAAATTCATTTGGAACGTATTTATTTGGAAGTAAAACATCGTAATTTCCTTCTGGATCTATTTCAGGTTTTCCTAAAAACAAACCAACTTTGGTATCACGTAATATAGTAAGTGTGTTGTATTTTCCTATTTCAAGCATTATAATAAGGTTCTAAGCTGTTAACAGCTGAATTTCTAAAGTGCAAATGTACGAAGTTTGAAAATGGCAAATAGAAAATGTTCCAGATTAAATCTTATAAAAAAGAAAAAAGCGTCAAAAATGACGCTTTAATTTTTATTTGTAAACACTTTCTTTTTTAAAATGTATGGTCAATAAATAGTAAATAACTACTCTGTATTTATGTTTATTTGCTGTACCGTATTTTTGTAAAGCCAAATGAATAGCTTCATCTAAAGCCGGAGTGTCTGCCAGACCTAATTTCTTAATAAGAAAATTATTTTTAACGGTATGCAGCTCAGAATCTTGAGTTCCTGCTACTGTTGATGCATCAGCATTATAAATAGACGGCCCGCATCCAATTGTTACTTTTGTCAGCAAATCCATATTAGGAGTAACTCCGCATTTATCTTTTAGATCTGCCGCATACTTTTTAATTAACTCTTCTCTTTTGCTCATAATAAATTTAATTATTGGTTATATAAAACCAAATCTAAATAATATTAGAAACAGAAACAAATTTTTAACAATATTTAACTTACAAATAATTATGCAAGCTCTTTAAAGTATTGTTTTAGAATAACATCATTTTCAAAAGTTGGCGTAAAGACTTCTAAAATTCCGGGTGCTTCATTAGAATTGTATAGCAATTCCAAATTTTCATTTAAAGAAGATAAATCATCTGCTTTAAAATAACTGCATTGGTACATTTTAGCCAAATGCTCTGCTGTTAAATGATGCGAAGTTTCAAAATAAGTATTAAAAACAGGTTTTTCCTGATGCCCAGGCAAAATTCTAAAGATTCCTCCTCCTCCATTATTAATCAATATAATTTTGAAATTCTTAGGTATATAAGAGTTCCATAAAGCATTGCTGTCGTACAAAAAGCTGATATCTCCGGTAATAAATACATTTGGTTTACCGCTTCCAACGGCTGCACCAACAGCAGTCGAAGTACTTCCGTCTATACCACTTGTTCCTCTGTTACAGAAAACTTCTATTGACGGATCAATTTCAATTAATTGTGCATATCGAATGGCTGAGCTGTTACTGATTTGCAGCAGACTGTTTTTTGGAAGTGATTCTATTACTTTTTCAAATACTTTAAAATCAGAGAAACCAATTTTAGATAAATATTGCTGCTTTTTGATTTTTCTTAAATCGTAAATTTTATCAATTTTAGAGAAATATTTACTGGTAACAAATTCTGTTTTTGGAAGCAGATTTTTGAAAAAATAATTGGGTTCCATTACAAAATGTTTACTTAAAGCATTGAATGTATCATAAGCACGTAATGTATCTATATGCCAGTGATGTACAGGTTTGTATTTTCGCAGAAAAGCTTTAATGCGTTTTGATACTATCATACCTCCAAAAGTAATTAAGACTTCCGGCTCTAATTCTTTAAAATCAGAATCATCAAAAGGTGTAATTAAGCTGTCGATGCTGTTAATAAAACTTGGGTGATGCAGATTTGATGTTGTTTCTGTAAGCACTACAATAGACGGATCTTTGGCAAAGTTTTCTAAAACGGCA
Organism: Flavobacterium sp. 22659; assembly: GCF_052044235.1. NCBI lineage: Bacteria > Pseudomonadati > Bacteroidota > Flavobacteriia > Flavobacteriales > Flavobacteriaceae > Flavobacterium > Flavobacterium sp. 22659. Next base: position 120,197 of record NZ_JBQEMU010000013.1, on the reverse strand, counting down.
TCATCGATCGAATTGGCTTCGTTTATTCCTCCAATAAGGATTAATTTTCTTTTGGATGAGTTCCAGATTGAAACAATTTCATCTTCGTTTTCGATGATTTTTGTTTCGAGGAATTCTTCCAGATTAGTAATTTTAGGTTCAACAGAAAGTTCTGAAACTGTTTCATATAAAGGTTCTTCAAAAGGCGCATTAATATGAACCGGCCCTTTTTGAAGAATAGCGGTTTCTATAGCTTTATTAATTTTTAAATCATTTTCTACAGAAGCATCTTCAGTTAAATTGGCATTAAAAACAGAATGATTTAAAAAGACATTTTCCTGACGAATGGTTTGTCCGTCTCCAATATCAATTTTGCTCTGCGGGCGGTCTGCTGAAATTACAATTAAAGGTATCTGACTGTAAAAAGCTTCGGCCACAGCCGGATAATAGTTTAACAATGCAGATCCGGATGTACAAACTACTGCAGCTGGCTTTTGGGTTTGCTGTGCAATTCCTAAAGCAAAAAATGCAGCGCATCGTTCATCGGCAATACTGTAACATTTAAAATTTGGATTTTGTGCGAAACCAATAGTCAAAGGTGCGTTTCGCGAACCTGGAGAAATTATTATATTGTAAATTCCTTTTGCTGAACAAATTTCGATAATGCTTTGTGCAAGCGCTATTTTGGGGTAAATCATTCTAAATGGTGTATAATATTTTGAGAAAATTTAATACTTAAAAATTTCCTTTTGCAATTACAAAGTTACAAACTTCGTGTCTCATTTAACTTATATATTAGGAAGATATTAAGACTGTTTTTAGAAAAAGAGAATATATTTGTAAAACAGAATTTTCTCTACTAAAATAAACACCTTATGCGTTTTTTATATTTACTTTTTCTTTTTGTTTCACTACAAGCCGTACAAGCACAAAATCAATTTTCTGTTGAAGGAATATCATACAAAACAGCATTAGAAAATGCCAAAACGGAAGGCAAACCTGTTTTTGTTATGCTGTATGCTGATTGGTGTCCGCATTGTAATCAAATGAAAAAAGAAGTTTTCAGCGATCCAAAAGTGATGGAATTTTTGAATAAGAATTATGTGTGTGTCTGGAAGAATATCGAAAAAGAAGAAGGAATAGCTCTTAAAAACAAGTTCAAAACGACTTCTCTCCCATCGTTTTTATTTTTAGACTCAAATGAAACGCTTTTGTATGCTTTAAAAGGGGAAATGAAAACCCCGGAGTTTTTAGCAGAAGCAGGTTATGCATTAAACCCAAAATTTCAACTGCCTAATTTGGAAAAAGAATTTTTGGCTGATACAGGCAATGCCACAAAGTTTTTTAATTATTTGAATACTTTAAAGAAAGGAAAAGACAGGACTGAATTATCAATTCCTACACATATTTATCTGCAGACAAAATCTGATGAACAATTAATAAGCGAAACAAACTGGCGTGTAATTGCTAATGGTGTTACTGATATTAATTCGAGAGAATTTCAATATGTTTTAAAACATCAAAAAGAATTTGCTGCCGTAGCTTCGCAAAATCGAGTTGACAGAAAAATAGAAAGTATTGTAAATGAATTGCTTCGTCCGTTAGTTGATAATTTAGATACGATAAATTATTACAAACAGAGAGAAGTTGCCAAATCTATCAAATTACAAAAAACAGATTCTATTGTTTTTAAATATGATTTGACGCTGGCTGAACGAACTGAAAAATGGAATTTCTACAAAAAAGTTACGCTTGAAGATACTGAAAAACTGGCTTGGAACGATGCAAGTTTCTTAAAAGAAATCGGCCAGACTTACCTGAAACATATTGATGATAAAGAAAGTTTAAAAAAGTCAATTTCATGGGTGCAGCATTCTTTGGAACTAAATAATTCTTATGATGGAACTTTATTGGTTTCTAAACTTTATAATAAAATTAAAGATAAAAAATCGGCATTAAAATATGCCAAAGATGCCAAGGCAATTGGTAAAGAAATGGGCTGGAATACAAAAGATGTCGATGCTTTACTCGCCGAATTAAATTCAAAATAAACTAAAAAAGCACACACGAATTTCACGATTTTGAGGACGTGAATTTTCAAAATAACCAAAACAATGAGCGTTATACTTAGACCTGCAACTGTAAATGATTTAGGGAAAATCCTTGAAATTGTTAATCATTCTATTCTGCATACAACAGCAAATTACAGTTATGATATTCAAACTATTGAGATACAAACGAAATGGTTCGAAGATAAAAAAGCCAAAAACCTTCCTATTGTAGTAGCCGATTTAGACGGCGAAGTCGTTGGTTTTGGAAGTTACGGCCAATTTAGAGAAAAAATAGGTTATCAATATACTGTAGAACATTCTGTTTATGTTGTTGATAATGTGATTGGAAAAGGCGTAGGATCAAAATTATTAACCGAATTAATCCGTCTGGCAAAAGAGCAGGGTTATCACGTTATGATAGGTGCTATCGACGCTGATAATGCAGGAAGCATTGCTTTTCATGAAAAGTTTGGTTTTGCAGCAACCGGAACCATTCGTGAAGTTGGCTATAAATTCGATCATTGGCTTGATCTTGTTTTTATGCAGCTAATCTTGAAATAATCTGAAGAAATTACTCTAAATAAAAAATCCAAATTCCAAAACTCGTAAGTCTTTGGAATTTGGATTTTTTTAATATTGAGATTTAAACATTATCTGCTCCACTCAGAGATACTGTCTTTATTCATTTTTACATAATCCTGATTGTTTGCAGCTTCTGCTGCGGCTAAAGATGCTTTTGCAGTTTCAACTGCTCCTTTTTTATCACCTTGTTTTGCCTGGATTAACGATTTTAATCTTGTAACATAATATGGCTTTTCAGTACTCATGTCTAAAGCTTTATCAACATAAGTTCTTGCTGTTTCGATATTTCCGTTTGAAGAAAATAAATACTGAGCAGATGCGAAATAATCATTCCAAGTTGGTCCTGCTAATGTTTTCTCGATACTTGCTACAGCAGTTTTAGCTGTTGGTACTTCAAATTTTAAAGCTACATGAGAATTTTCCCAAGCCATTTCTAAATAAGCAAAGTTTGGATCTAAACCATTAATTCCAATTGTAAAAGTCTCAACCGGTGTTGGTAATGCATCTTCTTTTACAGTAGTTCTTAAAACAACATACTGATCGTTCCAGTTTTCAGGAAGTCCCCAGTTGTCTGTAGAAAGATAAAAGATAACTTCCCAGCTTTCGATTTTAGGAATGGTATAAATTGCATATTTACCTTTCTTTAAAGTCTTACCATCAATTACAACATCATCACTAAAGTTAATGATCGTATTTTCGTTTGCTCCAGTTCTCCAAAGTTTACCAAACGGAACTAAATTTCCAAAAACGGCTCTTCCTCTGGCACCTGGTCTTGAATAGGTAACTTCAACGTCGGTTAAACCAACTGTTTGTTTGATGTATGCTTTTGGACTCGCCTGCGGTGTTTTAACCTGAGCTTCAGCAGCAAAGGGAGCCAAAATAACAGCTAATGCAATAAGTATTTTTTTCATTATAGAGTTTATTTGTTTTTTTTCAAAATTACGAATTCAATTACCTAACAAATGTTAAATTTTATATAATTCAAGCTTTAAGCTGTGATATTTTTTCGGCATTTAATTCGTTAAAATGATTGATAATCATATCAGCATCAGAAAGATCCTGCATATACGAATGATTACTGTTATAACCCACACAATAAATTCCGGCGCCTTTTGCTGCTTTTACCCCGTTTGTGCTGTCTTCGATTATAATGCATTCCTCTTTTGGTGCAATTGATAATGAAGCTGCATGAATAAAAATAGCAGGATTTGGTTTTGACTGCGGAAAATCTTCTCCGCTTACAATATGTGAAAAATACTGATGCAGATTAAATCTTGTAAATACACGTTCGATTGTAACTTTTGAAGCCGACGAAGCCAGAATCAATTGAATTCCGCTTGTATATAAATCTTTTATCAAATCTTCGACACCATCTAATAGATATAAATCTTCTTTTGTGTCAAAAGCATCGTTAAAAAGATTTCTTTTTCTTTGGATTAAATCTTCAACTTCATGCTCAATTGCCGGAAAATGCCCTTTTAAGGTTTGAAAAGTATTTCGGGTCGAGAATCCTGTAAATGAAGTGTACATTTCCTCAGGAACCTCTATATTTAATTCTGAAAATTGTTTGTAGTATGCATAACGATGAACGGGTTCTGTATCGACAATTACGCCGTCCATATCAAAAATTACTGTTTTAATCATTTTTTTAAAGGTACTAAGGTTCTGAGAAACTAAGATTCTAAGGTCTATTGCTTGAGATTAAACTCTTACAAAGCTTTTATTTTTAAGATACTAAAATTCAAAAGCCTTAGCAGCTTAGAATCTTAGTATCTTAATCTCTTATTTATTGATCAAATAACGAATTACCGTTTCAGCAGCGTGAAGTCCAAATAATCCCGGCATATAGCTGTTTGTTCCGTAGAACGATTTTTTGAAGTTTTTCCCGTCAGTTAATTTTAAACTCTTCTCGTTTTGAATTTCTGATGAAAAAACAACTTTTAATTTATTGATATTTACTGCTTTTAAACGTTTACGAATTGTTTTAGAAAAATAACAGTTTATAGTTTTCGAAATATCAGCCACTTTTACTTTAGAAGCCAGCATTTTTCCTCCTGCTCCCATGCTGCTGATGATTTTAACTCTTTTGCGTTTTGCGGCAATAATTAAATTCAATTTTGGTGTAATACTGTCAATACAATCTAATACATAATCAAATTCTGGAGAAACGATTTCAAAAGCTCTTTCCGGCGATAAAAATTCCTGAACGCGGGTTAGTTTTAATTCCGGATTAATATCCATTAAACGATCACCGACAATTTTGATTTTTGGTTCGCCAACTGTAGAATGCAAAGCAGGCAATTGTCTGTTAATGTTGGTAATATCAACAACATCACCATCTACTATTGTCATGTTCCCTACTCCTGCTCTTGCCAAAAACTCAGCTGCAAACGATCCAACACCGCCTAAACCTACTACTAATACATTTGCATTACGCAAATTTTCTAATCCTTCTTTTGTAAATAAAAGCTCGGCTCTTTCTGTCCACTCTGCCATATTATATTTTTTGTTGTTTTATTTCTATTTGTTTCAAGTTTCAGATTAAAAACTTTTCACATCTTACTTTCAAATACAATTTTACAATTACTTGAAATAATATCTTGTAATTCTTTTATTGTTATGTTTTTATATTCTGATGCTATATTATAAACCTGCTGGATATCTTCTTCAATTGTGTCGGTTTCTAAAAAGAAACGATCGTTTGGAACACTTTCAAAAACGGTTTTTAAATCGGGATTCTTTAATAGATATTTCCCAAACGAAAGATAAAATCCATCTTTAATTAATTGTTCAGCAAGTTGTTTATTTTTAGAAAAACCGTGAATGATCATCGGAACAGAAATTTTTAATTTCTTTTTAATTGCCGTAATTTCCTGAAAAGCGGCAACACAATGAATTACTACAGGTTTCTTATATTTTTCTGCTAGAGCCAATTGTTTTTCAAAAACTATAATCTGCTGTTCTAACGGAATTTCGATTCGTTTATCTAAACCGCATTCGCCAACAGCCAGACAATTTTCGGCTAGCAGTTTATCTTCAATAATTTTCAGTTCTAAATCAATTTGGTCTTCTTTAATATACCACGGATGAATTCCGATTGAATAAAACGGAATCGATTCATCAAATTCCTGCGGATATTGATTTACCAATTCTAGTATATTAGATTGATTTGTAAATTGATGTGTATGAAAATTAAAGAATTCCATTAATGAAAAGTCTTTACTCCTGCTTTAATTTCTACTTTCAAATCATTTTCAAGAGGAACTAGCGGACAAGAATATTTATGGTTGTAAGCGCAATACGGATTGTATGCCTGATTAAAATCGACAGCGATTGTGTCTCCTTTTGGGATTTTCAAATCGATATATCTGCCGCCAATATAACTTTCCTTCCCGCAGGTTAAATCTGAAAAAGGAAGAAATAAATGGTCTTTATATTCTTTTTGTTTAGAAAGTTCAATGTTTCTGTAAACATTTAACTGCATTTCGGTACCATTTAAAGTAAAAAATAAAGTCCCGTATTTTATATATTTTGGCGTTCTGGCTCCAGTAGTTTTCATTTCGAAAACTTTTTCATTTTTTGCTTTTTCAAACTTTGCATTCACAAAAAAATTCTCGTTTATTGGATAAAAATCTAAAGTTTGAAAAGTCTTTAAATCTTCTTCCATTAATGGACTTGTCTTAGCATCAGCATATTCTGAGTTAATCTGCTTTTGAAATTTTTCTGCTTCACTCTGACTGAATTTCATTTGGCAGAAACCAAAATTAAATGCTAATAACAAAACTAGGATAACACTTTTTTTCATCTGGAAAATTTTCTGCAAAAATAGTTTAAAAGTAACAAAGCAACAACCGTTGTACGTGACAAAGTTTCCTAACTTTGCAGCAATACACTAAAATATAATGCTTAAAACCGCTTTTAACCACTACATCAATAATTTTAAAGGATTTACAAGAGAAATTTGGATACTTACTTTAATTACTTTTATAAATCGTGCCGGTACAATGGTACTGCCTTTTTTATCTAAATATTTAAAAGAAGATCTTCATTTTTCTTATAATCAGGTTGGATGGATTATGGTTTCGTTTGGTTTAGGTTCTATGCTGGGTTCCTGGCTTGGCGGAAAACTCTCTGATAAAATTGGGTTTTATAAAATCATGATTTTTAGTTTGTTTACAACGGGAATTTCAATGTTTCTTGTACAATACATTACTACTTTTTTGGGTTTATGTGCCGCTATGTTTGTTTTAATGGCTATTGCAGATATGTTTCGTCCTGCAATGTTCGTTTCTTTAGGCGCTTATGCAAAACCCGAAAACAGAACACGTGCCTTGACATTAGTGCGTTTGGCAGTAAATTTAGGTTTTGCCGCTGGTCCTGCTCTTGGTGGTTTAATTATCATGGGAATGGGATATTCCGGATTGTTTTGGGTTGACGGAGCTTCGTGTATTCTTTCTATTTCCATTTTTGCCTTACTGGTTAAAGAAAAGAAAAAGACTGATCATGGCGATAAAACCGAAAGTGCTTCTAATACTAAATCGGTTTTTCATGATAAAATATTCTGGGTTTTCTTATTTGTAAGTTTTGTTACGGCTATGATTTTCTTTCAGCTTTTCACAACTTTACCTTTATATCATAATGAAAAGTACGGTTTAAGCGAACTGCAGACTGGGTTGTTAATGACTTTAAACGGACTTTTGATTTTTGCTTTAGAAATGCCGACTGTTGGTTTTATGGAAAGAAAAGCTTTTCCTAAAATTAGAATCATTATTATAGGATCGTTTGTAATGGCTTTTAGTTTCATTTTATTAATGATTAACATCTGGGCCGGAATTCTCGTTATCAGCATGATTTGTATTTCTGTTGGTGAAATCCTTACTTTCCCTTTTTCTAATGCCTTTGCATTAAGCCGTGCCCCGCGTGGTCAGGAAGGTCGTTATATGGCATTATACACGATGAGTTTTAGTCTTGCACACATTGTTAGTTCTAAAGTGGGTTTCGAAATCATCTCTGATTTTGGTTACCAGATCAACTGGCTTTTTATGGCAAGTATTGGAATCTTTGCTACACTTTGCTGCATCTGGATTAAAAAAGCGCTTCTTCAGGAAAAGAAATAATAAATTTCCACTTTTTACATAAATCGTTATTATTCAAATCATTAACTTTGATTCTGAATTGCTTTTCTATGCTTTAAATTCAGCTTAAAACGAATTTTTTAGTTAAATAACTATTTTTATAGTTGCGTAACTAAAAAAATAGTTGTAGGTTTGAATTAAAATTAGAAAACATGCAAAAGTTAACCAACAAAGAAGAAGAGATAATGCAGATTTTATGGAAGCTTAAAAAAGCTTTTGTAAAAGAAATTCAGGCAGAAATTACTGAAGACCAGCCGCATTATAACACGCTTTCGACAATTGTTCGAAATCTGGAGGAAAAAGGTTTTGTGGCGCATAATGCTTTTGGGAATACGCACCAATATTATCCTATTGTTACTCTTGAAGCGTACAGCAAAAAATATATGAAAACTGCTATTGACAATTATTTTAACAGTTCATATAAAAATATGGTTTCGTTTTTTGCTAAAGAAGAAAAGATATCTGCAGCAGAGTTACGCGAAATATTAGATATGATCGAAAATCCAACAGAAAAAAAATAATCATTATGGAAGCACTATTTATTTATATCGCAAAATCGGCAGGTTTAATTACTATGTTTTATTGTGCTTACTACTTTTTACTTCGAAAAGAGACATTCTTTAACAGCAATAGATGGTTTTTACTTTTTGGTTTAATTACCTCAGTAATATTGCCTCTTATTGTGTACACAAAAGTAGTCTGGGTAAATCCTGCTTCTCTATCTGATTTGACTTTCTCACAAACCAATTTAATTGAAACCGCGTCAAATACATCCTTTACAATCAATTGGGTTTATTTGATTCTTTTTGCTTACAGCATTGGATTTATATCGCTTTTAATAAAGTTTGCCATTGATTTTTACAGTTTAAACTCGGTTTTAAAAGGGAAAAAGATTTATCAGCAGGCAGATTTCAAATTTATTGATACAAACGAAAATATTGCACCTTTCTCCTATTTTGGATATATAGTGTACAACTCATCAATGTACACGGCATCAGAATTAGAAAACATTATTGAACACGAGAAAATACACAGCGATCAAAATCATACTGTCGATGTTTTGATTTCCAGAGCTTTTTGCATGCTTTTTTGGTTCAATCCTATAATATGGCTTTATAGAAAAGCAATTATTCAAAATTTGGAATTTATTGCAGATAAAGAAGCTGCTAAAAAATTAGAAGATAAAAAAGCGTATCAGTATACACTTTTAAAAATAACAACACATGAAAATTGTGTTGCCATTACCAATCATTTTTTTCAATCATTAATCAAAAAACGAATAGTTATGTTAAACAAAAATCAATCTAAAAAGAGAAATTCATGGAAGTACTATGCGGTAATTCCTGCTCTTGCAGCTTTTGTTTTATTATTTCAAATTGAAGTAATCGCAAAAGAAAAACAGCAGACTGTAAAGGAAGTATCTGGAGAAATTAAATCTGTGGATGTTTACAAAATCAAGAAAAACTCAACAGATGCAAATTTGAATGAAATTAAGGAGAAACTAAAAAAACTCCATAATGTAGATTTTGAAGTTTCTGAAATAAAAAGAAATTCCAACAGTGATTTGACTTCTCTTAAAGTTAATATCAAAAACGGAAAACAGACAGCGCAGTCAATTCAAACTGGAGAAAATAGCCCTATTAAAGATTTTGCAGTTATTGTAACGACCAATAAAGACGACAGCAAAAGCGTAGGCATTCAGACTTATGACGAAATAAAAAATTCTAAAACTGACGGCGAACCTAAAGTTACAGTCAGCAAAAAACTTCAAACCAAAACAGAAACCAATGGAAGCAATAATTCTAATGTTAATGCAAAAACTAACACTAATACTAACACAAATACTAGCACTACTGTAATAGTAAATTCTGATAATGACACCAAAGTAATTACAACTACAAAAGGTTCAACAGCTTCTTTTTCAAACGGAACAAAAGTAAGCATCAATGAAACTGAGAAACTTATAGTTGTTGATGGAAATGAAATGCCAAGCGGTTTTGACTATAATGATATTAATTCAAAAGACATTAAATCTGTAAATGTTTACACTGGAACCAATGCAGTATCTAAATATGGTGAAAAAGGTGCTAATGGCGTAATCGAAATTGAAACCCGAAAATAAAAGCCTTTAACTTTTAACAACCAAAAAATGCAAAAACTAACCAACAAAGAAGAAGAAATAATGCATATTTTATGGAAGCTCAAAAAAGCTTTTGTAAAAGAGATTCAGGCAGAAATTACCGAAGATCAGCCGCATTATAACACACTTTCGACAATTGTGCGTAATCTCGAAGAAAAAGGTTTTGTTTCGCATAATGCCTTTGGGAATACACATCAATATTATCCCATTGTAACCTTAGAGGCATACAGTAAAAAATACATGAATACTGCAATTGATAATTATTTCAATAGTTCGTATAAAAATATGGTTTCATTTTTTGCTAAAGAAGAAAAAATTTCGGCAGATGAATTGCGGGAAATTCTGGCTATGATCGAAAACCCTAAAGAAGAAAAATAATCATTATGGAAGCACTTTTTATTTTTATAGTTAAATCGAGCAGTTTAATCGCATTATTTTACTTTGCTTATTTCTTTCTGCTTCGAAAAGAAACTTTCTTTAATAGCAGCAGATGGTTTTTACTTGCCGGTTTAGTTACTTCGGTTGTACTGCCTTTAGTAGTTTATACAAAAGTTGTCTGGATTGATCCGGTTCCGGTTCCTGTTTCATATACACCCGCTGCGAATTTTCAATATGTTTCAAATTTTCATCCGCAAATTGCCGAAAAAGAATCTTTTGAGATAAACTGGAATCTGGTTTCTCTGGTAATTTACGGTATTGGATTTACTGCATTTATGATAAAATTTGGGATCGATTTTTACAGCTTAAATTCTGTTTTAAAAGGCAGAAAAATAGAACAGCAAGCCGATTTCAAATTTGTAGATGTGAATGAAAACATTGCTCCTTTCTCCTATTTTGATTATATCGTGTACAACTCATCAATGTACAGCGAAAAAGAATTAGAAAGCATTTTGGAACATGAGAAAGTGCACAGCGATCAGCATCATACTATTGATGTAATAATTTCAAGAATCTTCTGTATTTTATTCTGGTTCAACCCAATAATCTGGTTGTACAAGAAAGCTATCCTTCAAAACTTAGAGTTCATCGCCGATAGTGAAGCCGCTAAAAAAATATCAGACAAAAAAGCATACCAATACACACTTTTAAAAATCACAACACATGAAACTTGTGTTGCAATCACCAATCATTTTTATCAATCATTAATCAAAAAACGAATTGTCATGTTAAACAAAAATCAATCAAAAAAATGGAATTACTGGAAATATTATGCTGTACTGCCTGTACTTGCATTATTTGTGCTATCATTCCAAATTAAAACAATCGCACAAGAGAAAAAAGAACTTCGCGAAAAAGCGACGCTGACTTCTAAAAACCAAGATCCGGAAGTTCTAAAAATCACAAAATCAACTACAGATCAAGAGCTTAAAGATTTGACGGCAAAACTAAAAACCGATCATAACATTAATCTTGAAATTTCGAATATCAAACGAAATAAAAATAATGAGCTTACAAGTATTAAGATCAGAGTCGTAAAAGAGAACGGTAAAGTACAGATTATCGAAATGAACAGTACAGAAGCTTTAAAAGACTGTTCTGTTGTAATTAATACAGATGAAAATGGTTCAAAAAGCGTTAGTTTAGTTACTGCAGACCAAATTGAGCATCCTATCGTAATTAAAAGAGAGGTTGCAGTAAGAGATACTAATGATTCAGATGATGAGAATGACGATGATGCTATTGCTCCCATAGCTCCTATCGCGCCTGTTGCTCCAGCTTTTCCTGCAGGATTAATTCCGCCTTCTCCGGTAGATATGTCGAAAATGCCAAAAGCGCCAATTGCTCCAAAAAACATTAATGACAAAGCAGCCTGGAGTAAATTTGAAAAAGATATGGCTGAATTTGAGAAAAAAATGAAGGTTATTGAACCACAGCTTACTGCATACGGAGACCAAATTGAAGCTATTATGGCAGAAAGAGGAGCTATCTACGAAAAACAAATGGCTAAATATGAAGTTGCTATGCAAAAATTCAGTTCTGACATGGAAAAATACAGCAGAGATGTAGAAATTAGATATGGTGCAGATTCTAAAGATTACGAAAAAAACATGAAGCAGTATGAAAAAGACATGAAGCAATATGAATTGGACATGAAACAACATGAAAAAGATATGAAGCAGCATGCCAAAGACATGAAACAACATGAGAAGGATATGAAGGAATGGGAAAAAGAAAACAGAAAATCTTAATTTTTACTTCTAAACTTCATAAATGAAAAAAATATTTAATGGTTTCTTATTTCTGTTTGTTATAAATTTTAGCTTCGGCCAGAACACAAATAACAAATTAACAGAACAAAAAATAGACAGTTACATAAAAGACGTAATTGAAGTAAATGAAATTCCCGGTGCTGCACTCGCCGTAATAAAAAACGGAAAAGTCATTTATGAAAAGTATTTTGGAAAAGCTTCTCTGGAAGATAATAAAGCAGTGGATAAAAACACTGCTTTTAAAATTTTCTCTACAACCAAACTAATCACAAATGTTGGTGTATTTCAGCTTATAGACAAAGGAAAACTTTCTTTAGAAGATCCTATTTCAAAATATTTAGAAAATCTTCCTAAAGAATGGCAGGATATAAAAATTAAAAATCTGCTGACACATTCTTCGGGCCTGCCTGATTTCGTTAAGTTTGATGATATTTCCATTTCAATTCCCTATTCTGAAAAACTTGCTATTTTATCAAAAAAGCCAATGGAGTTTGCAACCGGAAATGAATATCGCTACAATCAGACTAACTATTTGTTTCTTGCTAAAATTATTGAAAAAATTACGGGACAGACTTTTGAAGATTATATCTTACAAAATCAATTTCCATCAATACAATCTGGTGTTTATTTTTCATCAAACTTTGGCGAAGCACATCCTAACAGCGCTTTTAGGTATGTTAACTATAATTATGAAACGAAAAAATATACTAAGAGTACAACAAACAGCGGTTTTGATGCTCACTCGTCTAATGGGCTGAATATTACATTGCAGAATTTCATAAAATGGAATAAAAATCTGGATAATGATATTTTTCTTAAAAAGGAAACCAAATATTCTATGTGGAAACCTTTTTCTTATGGCAATCAAACAGATCATTTTGGGTACGGATGGGAAATTACTCCTTTGAACAAAATTTTATCTTACGGATTCAGCGGCGGTAACGAAACAGCTTTTAGAAAGTTCGTCAATAATGATCTGACTATCATATTTTTATCTAACGGACACAAATATTCTAATTTGTACATTCACAGCCAGGTAATTAATCACGTAGCTTCAATCGCAGATCCAAGTCTTACTGATGAATATTTATTAGCTGATGAAAAATTAACTCAGGATTTTTTAAAACTTGATATTGATAAATCAACTCAAAACTATTTCAATTTGAAAAAAGTTCATCCTGAATGGGATTTTGAATATCGCTTAAATGCTATTGGTTATACTTTAATGAATTACGGCAGAATTAATGACGCAATAAAAGTTTTTGAAATAAATACAAAAGAAAATCCAAAATCAGGAAATGCATTTGATAGTCTTGCTGAAGGATTCTTTAATAACAATCAGCTTGAAATTTCGAAAGAAAACTATAAAAAAGCATTAGAATTAAATCCAGACAATACTAACGCCAAAGAAATGCTGGATAAAATCAAAAAGATTACAGAAAAGAAATCGTAAAAGAGCTCTTCTTAAACCACAAAAAAGACTTTGCCAGCTGCAAAGTCTTTTTTTATATCTTTGAAAAAACAAATCTGCTATGTATAAATTTTTAGCCAAATTAAATAAAATTCTGCTGCCTAGTTTTACAAAACAAGGACTGGACATTTCAAAAGCAAAGAAATGGCAGATGGCGATAATTGGTTATCGCGCCTTTGTTACCAAACGAGCTTTGGGCAATTAAATCAAATATATCTTTTGTTTAACAGAAATGGTTCACTCATATTTCTGTATTCCCTTTTATGAAAAATAAAGAAATTAAACTCCCTCCTGTTCCGGCTGTATTATTAGCTATTATTAGTGTGCAGTGCGGCGCTGCAATTGCTAAAACACTTTTTCCGGCAATTGGAGCAGCAGGAACTGCTTCTATACGTATTGGTGTTTCGGCGCTGATTTTATTATTGGCTTACAGACCTAATTTGAAAACCATAACGCCTGATCAATGGAAAATTGTAATTCCGTACGGTTTGTCTTTAGGAGCAATGAATTTGATTTTTTATTTTGCTATCGAAAGAATTCCTATTGGCTTAGCCGTTACTTTAGAATTCGTTGGTCCTTTGCTGCTAGCCATTGCAGGTTCAAAACGTTTAGTCGACTATTGCTGGGTTGTATTGGCGGCAATTGGTATTTTACTAATTGCACCCTGGACAAATGACCGCTTAGATCCTTTGGGAATTTTATGCGCACTTTTAGCCGGGGCATTTTGGGCAGCTTATATTGTTTTGGGCGGAAAAATTTCAAAAATAATGAACGATGGTCATGCAGTGTCAACCGGAATGTTGTTTGCTGCTATTTTAGTATTGCCTTTTGGTTTCATTGAAAACGGATTAACCAATCTTACGCCAAAACTTTTCGGAATGGGTGTCGCATTGGCTCTTTTATCCAGTGCTATTCCGTTTACATTAGAAATGAAAGCATTAGGACAGCTTCCTCCGCGTACTTTTAGTATTTTAATGAGTTTAGAACCAGCAGCAGCATCTATATGTGCTTTTATTTTCCTGCAGGAAAGTCTTAGTTTTTATGAAATTTTAGCTGTTGTTTGTGTTGTAACTGCTTCTGCCGGAAGTACTTTAACAGCCAAAAAATAAAAAAGTCCTGCTTTATAAGCAGGACTTTTTCAATATAGGTATTCTGTTTTGGAGATCTTATTATTTTTTTGGTAATAATACTGCATCAACTACATGAATAACACCATTTGACTGATTCACATCTGCAATTGTTACTTTAGATTTATTACCATTTTCATCTGTAATATATAAATCTTTTCCTTTCATCCACGCTGTAAGAGTACCACCGCTAACCGTTTTTAGAGTTGCTTTTCCTTTTCCTTCTTTTATTGCTTTTGCAATATCAGATGCGTTCATTTTTCCTGCAACAACATGATAGGTCAAGATCGTTTGAAGTGTTTTTTTGTTTTCAGGTTTTAATAATGATTCTACAGTTCCTTTTGGTAATTTATCAAAAGCAGCATTAGTTGGAGCAAAAACAGTAAATGGTCCTGCACCTTGAAGTGTTTCTACTAACCCGGCAGCTTTTACAGCAGCGACAAGTGTAGTGTGGTCTTTAGAATTAACGGCATTTTCAATTATATTTTTATTTGGATACATAGCTGCTCCTCCAACCATTACTGATTTTTGAGCATTTGATGTAAATGCAAATCCTAAAGCTAAAACTGCCACTGCTAAAAATTTTCTAGTTTTCATAATAAATGTTTTTAAGTTATAAGCTCATTTACGGGGATAAAGTTGTTTTGGTTTTATTAAATTTTCAAAAAAGTTTAATAAATATTAAAAGATCATCAAATAACACTGTAAAACAAAGACTTAACTCTCAAATTATTTTTTAATTATTTTTAAATTTGATCATGTCGATATGTTAAATTTATTTTTAACTTTAGTAAATAAATTCATTATTTTATGAAAAATCTACCTAAAAAAATAAGAAGCAAAAAATTAAGTTCCAGAGTTGATTTAACCGCAATGGTCAGCGTTTCTTTTTTGCTGATTATATTTTTTATGGTTGTTGGGGAATTATCGAAACCAAAAATAATTGACATTGATTTTCCCGATCATGGATGTTGTGACTGCAAACCTCGAATTATAGAAGGTGAAAATAGATCTATAACTTTAATATTAGGAGGAAACAATAAGTTAATCTATTATGTTGGACTTTTAAGTTCACCAATAATTTCTCCAAAAGAAATAAAATATGGAAAAGATGGAGTTCGTAAAGAATTATTAAAAAGAAAAAATAGTATACTTAAATATACTTCTAAAACAATAAAGCCAGATGATCTTGTTGTAATTATAAAGCCTGCTAAAAAATCGAATTATAAAAATTTGGTAGATATTTTAGATGAAATGGCTATTGCAGAAATAAGTACTTATGCTATTATACCAGAATTTACACCCGAAGAATCTAAATTATTAGCTTCAAAATAATTCCTTTACTTAAACTAGAATCTATGAAAAATCTACCACAAAAAATCAGAAGCAAAAAATTAAGTTCTAGAGTTGATTTAACCGCAATGGTCAGCGTTTCATTTATGCTGATTATATTTTTTATGGTTATTGGAGAATTGAAAAAACCTAAGGTTATGGATTTAAGTTTACCAGATTATGATGCATACACTTGTGGATGGCGTGGCGGCTGTCATATGGGCATCGACAATCGCGTAATTACAATTATACTTGATGATAATAATAAAATAATAACTTATTCTGGATTATTTGGTTATTCAGAATATCTTCCAAAAACAATCGAATTTGGAAAAAATGGAATACGTAAAGAACTAGAAAAAAGAAGAAAAAACATTATTGAATACTCTGCTTCAGTAGGAAAACCTAAAAATGGACCTATCGTGATTATAAAGCCAAGTAAAAAGTCTAATTTTAAAAATTTAGTAGATATTTTAGATGAAATGGCTATTACAAAAATAGACACTTATGCTATCGTAAATGATTTTACTCCAGAAGAAGAAAAACTATTAGCTTCAAAATAGAAAAAAATCATTTTCAAAAGGATTCTCGACTCCGCTCGAACTGACAAACGAAACAAACCTGAAACCTAAAATACAAAAAAAGTCCCACATTGCTGTGGGACTTTCTATTTATAAAAAATCTAAGAATTATTTTTTCTCAGTTTTTTCCATTTTAGCTTTTAAAGCAGCTAATACATCATTGTTGTCACCTAAAGTCGCAGCTGGTGCGTTTGTAGATGCAGATGCAGTAGTTTCAGCAGCAGCTTTCACGTTTTTCTCTTCTTCTTCTCTGAAGATAGCAGTGTGAGAAGCAACTACTCTTTTGAATTCTTTGTTGAATTCAATTACTTTGAAATCAGCTGTATCACCTTTTTTCAATTTCTTTCCGTCTTCTTTTTCAAGGTGACGAGTAGGAATGAAAGCAACGATATCATCTCCGAATTCTACAGTAGCTCCTTTGTCAACGATTTCAGAAATCTCACCGTTGTGGATAGTTCCTACAGCGAAAGAATCTTCGTATTGATCCCAAGGATTAGCAGTAGTTTGTTTGTGACCTAAAGATAATTTACGTCCTTCAACATCTAACTCTAATACAACAACATCAAGTTTTTCACCAACGTTTACAAACTCAGATGGGTGTTTAATTTTCTTAGTCCAAGATAAGTCAGAGATGTAGATTAATCCATCAATTCCTTCTTCTAATTCTACGAAAATACCAAAGTTTGTAAAGTTTCTAACGATACCTGTATGTTTAGAACCTACTGGGTATTTAGAAGTAATGTCAGTCCATGGATCTTGAGTTAATTGTTTGATACCTAATGACATCTTACGATCTTCTCTGTCTAGAGTTAAGATAACTGCTTCAACAACATCTCCAACTTTCACGAAGTCCTGAGCAGAACGTAAGTGAGTTGACCATGACATTTCAGAAACGTGGATTAAACCTTCAACACCTTCAGCAACTTCGATAAATGCACCGTAATCAGCGATTACAACTACTTTACCTTTAACTTTGTCACCAACAGTTAAGTTAGCATCTAAAGCATCCCATGGGTGAGCGTTTAATTGTTTCAATCCTAATTGAATTCTTGTTTTCTCATCATCGAAATCAAGGATTACAACGTTTAATTTTTGGTCTAATTCAAGAACTTCACTTGGGTGGTTGATTCTACTCCAAGAAAGGTCAGTAATGTGAATTAATCCGTCAACACCACCTAAGTCAATGAAGACACCATAAGAAGTAATGTTTTTAACAACACCTTCTAATACTTGTCCTTTTTGTAATTGACCGATGATCTCTTTTTTCTGTACTTCAATATCAGCCTCAATAAGAGCTTTATGAGATACAACTACGTTTTTGAATTCGTGGTTGATTTTTACCACTTTGAATTCCATCATTTTGTTTACATATACATCGTAGTCTCTAATTGGCTTAACGTCAATTTGAGATCCAGGTAAGAACGCTTCGATACCGAATACGTCAACAATCATACCTCCTTTAGTTCTGCATTTAACAAAACCGTTAACGATTTCTCCAGTTTCATTAGCTGCAATAACTCTATCCCAAGATTTGATAGTACGTGCTTTTCTGTGAGATAATACTAATTGACCTGTTTTATCCTCACGGATGTCGATTAATACTTCTACTTTGTCACCTACTTTTAAATTTGGGTTGTAACGAAATTCGTTTAAAGAAATAACACCTTCAGATTTAGCATTGATATCAACGATTACGTCTCTATCTGTAATTCTAACAACAACTCCTTCAACTACTTCTTCTTGATCTGTAGCGATGAAAGTTTTTGATACTAGTTCTTCAAACTCTTGTAAGTTTTTTTCATCTACTGCATCGATTCCTTCTTGGAAGTTGTGCCAGTTAAAATTTGCTAAAAACTCTTCTTGTGATTTTGTTTGTTCAGACATGCTGATAAAAAAATTTGTATTCTGTTTTTCTCGAGTTTCTCTATGCGATAGAAAATACAGAAGTTGTTTTACATAAATGGTTGATACCTAAAGGAAACTCTTCTCTGCCAAAAGGTCTGCAAAATTACTACAAATATTTGGACTTACAAAATAAATTCAGATTGATTATCAATCATTTGTTTAAGAAGCAGAATGTTTTGTCTCTTTAATAACGTTTAGTCCCGCTTTCACTCCTATCTTTTATGGTGAACCCTACCATACAAGGATATCCGCTCTATCGGGGCTAGATTAAATCCTTTTGTCTTTCATAACTACTACAGAGGGCCTCATGTATTAATATTAAAAGAAAACAAAAAGCATTACAAACACTGTAATTATAATAACAAGTGCCGTTATAAAAAGAGCTGAATTAATATCTTCTTTTCTTTTTTCATATTCTACGGCAAAAGTATCAGGATTTATATAATACACACTAAAAGCTTTAGGATGAATTCTTAAGTCGGGTCTAAAGTGCGATACTCCTAACAACAAACCTCTTACTAATTCAAGTTTGTTTGAATAAAGCATACTAAAAATATGATTCCCGGAAAATGTTTCTTTGTGAGCTTCTATATTTCCGTTTTCCGAAACGAACCAGAAAAACGCTTCGTGACTATATTTGCCGCTTCCTACCATTTTTGCAAAAACATCATATTGTAAAAGATCTGAATCAGATGAGGAATTTATTCCTGTTATTTTTCCTCTAAAATTGTCGCTCTTTTCAAAACTATTCCATGATATTGTATTTTCAATTTTATGATTAAATCTATTTACATAATGAATACCGCGATTATCAATAATCGTAGTGGTATGCTTCATCGTTTTTCTTAAGTAAATGACTTGAAGAATTATTGGAAGAATCAATAAAATGCATATGTAAATCATATTTTGTTCAAAAGGCAGAAAAAACAAAATAAAAAAGAAAACCCCTAAAACCAATAGAAAAGAAATCAACATTAGAAAACCTAAACCATAATTTTTGATTTTAGACGGACTAGAAGTTACTGAATGAAATGGAGGAAGATTTTTTGTTTGGCTGTTCATAGTCATTAAAAAAACACTAAAATATTGAAAAAATTGTAATCCTAAAAAACTGTTTACTGTTTAGAAAACCAAAAAATATATAATTGTAAAAATCAAGGCGCAAACTAATCCTGCTATAATTCCAATTTTTCTGCGTTGATTATAATCAATTGTATAACTTTCCATATCAATATAATGATTACTAAAAATTTCCGGATTTACAGTAATATCTGGTCTGTAATGCGCCAATCCAAGTAAAAAAGTTCTAATCAATTCTAATCGATTAGCATAGAGCATTGCAAAAAAATGTTTACCTAAAAACATTTCACTATGAACTTCTATTTTATTATTTATTAAAACCGGCCAGAAAAACTGGTCAAAAAAAGATTTTGATTGTCGAACATAAGAAACATCAAATTTTGGAGGTTCTAATATATAGGTGACTTTTTCTCTTTTTGCAAAATTACTCCAGCGAATTTCTTTTCTAACTTTGTTATTGAATGCATTCAAATAGCGAATTCCTTTTTCGTCAATTATAATTGATGTATACATCTTTTTTCTAGAATATATCATCAATCCTATTATCGCTAGAATAATTAGAGAAAAGACACAGAATAAGGCCAAAGTTCCTTTTTCATCCAGTCCGGTTTCTTCACGAGAATTTATTGATAAAAAAACGATTCCTCCTAAAAAGAAAAGCGCAAAGAATACCCAAAACAAACCAAAAACTGCATTTAAAAAAAACATTGGTTTTGAATTAACTGGCCTAAAAGGCGGAAGTATTTTTTTTTGCTGATACTGCATATTAAAAATTAAGAATATTATTTCAAATATACACATAAAGAAAAAAATCCCGTTTTCAATAAATCGAAAACGGGATTTTTTATAGGTCTAAAATATTAATGACTTAAATTTTCTATCTCTTTTGGGTCATGTTTGTGCTTAAACAAAACAGCAAAAGCAATTGCAATTACTAAAGCATAAATTGCAAACGAAAGCCAGATTGTATGCCAGTCTTTCATTAAAACCGGGTTTGAAAAAGCACCATCAGCAGAAATTGAATTTCCCTGACTTTTTACAAATTCAGCCATTTTTTGGTTAGAAGCATCTGTTTGTAAAAAACCTGCCAATTCTACGGTAGTATTAAACGATTTTGTAAAGAATCGATCGATTGCCCATCCAGAAGTCAAACTTCCTAAAACTGCTCCTACTCCATTGGTCATCATCATAAATAAACCTTGTGCAGAAGAACGAATTTTAGAATCTGTATTACTTTCTACGAATAATGAACCCGAAATATTAAAGAAATCAAATGCCATTCCGTATACAATACAAGAAAGAATAATCATCCATAAACCATTTACAGGATCTCCAAAAGCAAATAATCCGAAACGTAAAACCCAAGCCAGCATACTGATAAGCATAACTTGTTTGATTCCAAAACGTCTTAAGAAAAATGGAATCGCCAAAATAAATAACGTTTCAGAGACTTGTGAAATCGACATAATAATAGTCGAATATTGAATTACGAAAGAATCTGCATATTTTGGAAAATGTTTAAATTCATCTAAAAATACATCACCATAAGCATTTGTTAATTGTAAAGCTCCTCCTAAAAACATAGAGAAAACAAAAAACAAAGCCATTTTGTAGTTCGCAAATAATTTAAACGATTCTAAACCAAAAGTTTCTATCCACGAAGCATTTTCTTTTATCAAACGCTGCGGCTCACATTTTGGTAATGTAAAAGCGTAAATTCCTAAAATTAAAGCACCAACTCCAGCTATATAAAACTGATATTCAGTTGCTTTACTACCGCTTAGATTCGTAATCCACATTGCTACAATAAAACCAATAGTTCCCCAAACACGAATTGGCGGAAAATCTTTTACGATATTTTTATTGTTTAATTTTAGCGAAGTGTATGAAATAGAGTTACTTAAAGCAATTGTAGGCATATAGCAGCACATTGCCAAAAGCATTACAAGAATAAAATTATCAGGAGTTACAACTTGTGCAATTCCAAATAAAACTGCTGCGTAAACGATATGTAAAATTCCATATAATTTTTCAGCGTTAACCCATCTGTCGGCAATAATTCCGGTTAATGTAGGCATGAATAAAGAAGCAATTCCCATGGTTCCAAATACTAAACCAAATTGTGTTCCTTCCCAATTTTTGGTTCCAAACCAATAATTTCCAATTGTGATAAGCCAGGCTCCCCAAACAAAAAATTGAAGAAAGCTCATAAAGATTAACCTGTTTTTAATTCCCATATAATGAAATTGTCTTTTTAGTAAAAATGAAGTCGTAAAACTACCATTAAAAATAATATCTACAAAAAATTAATCTATTTTAACAACATCGTTTACTAATTCTAAAACTGCAGCAAATTGCTCTTCTTTATTTAAGTAAGAATTATCAATCTCAATAGCATCATCAGCAATTACCAAAGGAGAATCTTCGCGGTGCGTATCGATGTAATCTCTTTCTACTACATTTTTTAAAACATCTTCATAAGAAACATTATCGCCTTTTTGCTGTAATTCATCAAAGCGTCTTTGAGCTCGGGTTTCTGCACTGGCAGTCATAAAAATTTTAAGTTCGGCATTAGGAAAAACTACGGTTCCAATATCACGGCCGTCCATAACAATTGCTTTATTGGTTCCCATTTCCTGTTGCTGTTCAACTAATTTTGAACGAACTTGAGAAACTTCGGCAACTTTGCTTACAAAATTCGAAACTTCAATAGTTCTAATTTGTTTTTCAACATTCTCGCCGTTTAAGTACATTTCTGCAAAACCTAAATCACTATTAAATTTAAACTCTAATTGAATTTTTGGCAAGGCTTCTATCAAGGCTTCTTTATTAAAAAAATCTGCTCCAATAAACTTATTCTGCATGGCAAAATAAGCCACTGCACGATACATAGCTCCAGTATCTACATACACATATTCCAGTTCTTTTGCCAGCTGTTTCGCTAATGTACTTTTTCCGGTAGATGAAAAACCGTCAATAGCAATGGTAATTTTTTTCAATTGTTTATTTTTAAATTTTTATTCTTAATTCATTCTTTTTTGCGGAAACAAAATAAAACTATTGCAAATGTAGCCATCTTTCTTTTTAAATCGAATACTCAATAATATTAAACTTTTTCTTATACAGAACTGCTCAAAAATGCATTCATTAAAAAATCCTTTTACAGCCGTATTATACGATCACAAAAGGATATATTATTATTGAAAAGTGTTGTTATTGAAGGTTTAAAACCAACCCAAAAAGACTTGTATTTGCTGCTAATGTATATCTTGAATACGAATAGTTAAATTTTAACTTATTCATTCGTAAACCAAACCCTAGTGAAACTCCTGAAAAATTACGCTGTTCTTCAACACGTAATTCTTCTCCTCTTCTAAAATTATATCCTAAACGCACATTAAAAGCTCTTTGCGGAAAAAGCTCGACACCAAATACAACATGTCTCAAAGCATTATTTACAAATGAAACTTTTTCAGCATTTGTTGTTCCGTCTATATTGGTCTCGCCGCGCACAGGATTTGAAAAAGCGATATTCCATTGCTGTAAATTCTCTAAAGTAAGATGCCAGCGAAGAGGAATATGTTCTAATTCCTGAGAAATTCCGGCAGTAATTTCAAAAGGCAGATTTTCTTTTATTCCAGAATAGGTTTTAAATTGTGTGCCTATATTTCTAAATACAAGCGCATAATTTATATCGTTTCTTTCGTCTATATATAAAAATCCTAAATCTAAGGCGCCGCCAATCGAATTATAACTTTCCAGAGTAGAGGTTATCAATTTACCATTTACACCTATATGCAGATCTGTAAAAGGAACATTATAAGCATAACCAACTGATAATGCACCTTCACTTCCTGTAAAATCAGATGTTCTTTGACCGTTTTCATCATAACCTTCAAAAGATCCGTAATTAATATAATTCACTCCTGCATAAAAAGTCTGCAAGTGACGATCGTAAGTATAAGCATAAGAACCCGTTCCGTAAGAAGCTTCGCCGTAATAATTTCCATAATTTAACGCCAAATGATTGTCCATATCTGCGTTTAAGGCCGCTGGATTTGACATAGCCTGATTGACATCTTCATCATAAATGGTAATTATTTTACCGCCCAGTGCGGCCTGACGAGGATTGGTTGTCAGGTTAAGAAATTGATAAGTGTAACGCCCTCCAATCTGCCCGAAAGAAACCGAACAAATTAGTATCATTAAAAATAAAACATAGTGTTTTAACATTCGTTTTGGGCGTTCCTATATATGGAATAACGCAGATGCAAATATAAAATTATATACCTCAAAAAATGAGATACAATAAAAAAAATCCAAACTCCAATACAACAACTGGAATTTGGATTTTTATAGTTTTAAAATTAACAGAAGTTTATTTTAATGTCTTAGCATTTTTTACATTTTGGTCAGTCAAAGCTATTGTTAAAACTTCGCTCATTTCTTTTACATAATGAAAAGTAAGACCTTCTAAGTATTCTTCTTTAATTTCATCTATGTCGCTTTTATTTTCGTGACAAAGAATAATTTCTTTAATACCTGCTCTTTTCGCTGCAAGAATTTTTTCTTTAATTCCACCAACAGGCAAAACTTTTCCGCGTAACGTAATTTCTCCTGTCATAGCAAGGCTTTTCTTTACTTTCTTTTGTGTTAATAATGACACTAAAGAAGTAAGCATTGCAATACCAGCACTTGGTCCGTCTTTTGGAGTAGCTCCTTCCGGAACATGCAGGTGAATATTGTATTTTTGGAACAACTCAATTGCTAGTCCAAGTTTTTTAGCATTAGCTTTAATATACTCAAGAGCAATTGTAGCCGATTCTTTCATTACATTTCCAAGGTTTCCGGTAATCGTCAACGCTCCTTTTCCTTCAGAAATTAATGATTCAATAAATAAAATATCTCCGCCTACACTCGTCCATGCTAAACCAGTTACAACACCGGCAACATCGTTATTTTCGTATTTATCGCGTTCTAATCTTGGAACACCTAATACTTTTACGATATCTTCGTCAGTAACTTTTTTATTGTACTCCTCTTCCATCGCTACTGCTTTTGCAGCATTACGAATTACCTGAGCAATTTTTGTTTCTAAATTACGTACTCCAGATTCTCTTGTATAACCTTCAACGATTTTTTCTAATTGTTTTTTACCAATAGTTAAATCTTTAGAAGTTAAACCATGAGCTTCTAATTGTTTTGGAAAAAGGTGTCTTTTTGCAATTTCTACTTTTTCTTCAATTGTATAACCTGACATTTTGATGACTTCCATTCTGTCACGTAATGCCGGCTGAATTGCTGCCATATTATTTGAAGTCGCAATAAACATTACTTTAGATAAATCGTATCCCATTTCAAGGAAATTATCATAAAAAGCATTGTTTTGCTCCGGATCTAAAACTTCTAACAAGGCAGATGAAGGATCGCCGCTGTTGCCGCTTGATAATTTATCAATCTCATCCAGAATAAATACCGGGTTTGATGTTCCTGCTTTTTTCAGACTTTGTATAATTCGTCCGGGCATTGCGCCAATGTAGGTTTTTCTATGACCGCGGATTTCCGCTTCGTCACGTAAACCACCTAAAGAAATACGAACATATTCACGTCCTAAAGCTTCTGCTACAGAACGGCCAATAGACGTTTTACCAACTCCTGGAGGCCCTGTTAAACATATAATTGGCGATTTCATATCATTTCGCAATTTTAAAACTGCCAAATGTTCAATCATTCTTTTCTTTACTTCGTCAAGTCCAAAGTGGTCTTTATCTAAAACTTTTTGAGCATGTTTTAAATCGAATTTATCTTTTGAGTATTCTCCCCAAGGTAATTCTAAAAACAACTCTAAATAGTTGCGCTGAATTCCAAAATCCGGCGACTGGGGATTCATACGGCGCATTTTAGATAATTCTTTTTCGAAATGTTTCTGCGTTTTTTCGTCCCATTTTTTGGTTTTCGCTTTCTGCCCCATTTCGTCCATTTCTTCTTCCTGCGAAACGCCTCCCAATTCTTCCTGAATGGTTTTCATTTGCTGGTGAAGGAAATATTCTCTTTGCTGCTGATCTAAATCAAAACGAACTTTTGACTGAATGTCATTCTTCAATTCTAATTTTTGAAGTTCAACATTCATGTAACGCAATGTTTCTAAAGCACGTTCTTTTAAGCCATTTATTGATAAAAGACCTTGTTTTTCTTTTACAGATAAATTCATGTTTGAAGAAACAAAATTGATTAAAAACGACTGGCTTTCAATGTTTTTAATTGCAAATGTTGCTTCAGACGGAATGTTTGGACTTTCTTTAATAATCTGGATTGCCAATTCTTTTACAGAATCTAAAATTGCTGTAAACTCGCTGTCATTTTCATCCGGACGTTCTTCTGATACTTCTTTAATAGAAGCTGTCATATATGGTTCTTCAGAAACTACTTCGTCTATCTCAAAACGTTTTTTTCCTTGTAAAATAACGGTTACGTTTCCGTCAGGCATTTTTAAAACACGTAAAATGCGTGCTACAGTACCTATTTTATGAATATCATCTTTTGACGGGTCTTCGTCTTCTTCATTAATCTGAGAAACTACACCAATAATTTTTCCGCCCGCGTTGGCATCATTAATTAATTTTATCGATTTGTCTCTTCCTGCAGAAATTGGAATTACAACTCCCGGAAATAAAACAGTATTTCTTAAAGGCAAAATTGGCAGAGAAACAGGAAGTTCTTCATTATTCATTTCCTCTTCGTCCTCTGGAGTTAATAATGGAATTAATTCTGCTTCTGAATCGAATTCTTGAAGTGACAGATTGTCAATAGTGAGTATTTTATGATTTGACATAATAATATATAAGTCGTTTTGTCATTAAAAGTTTAAAACTAACTGTAAATAAATTATGAAAAGCCTTAATTTCTATCAGGCATTGTATTTACAGGTTAGGTCGTAAAAATAGACAATCATTATGCCAAATCCAAAAATCGGCAGTTTTGAATTGTTTTAATAGTATAAAAAAAGCCGAAAGTTAATTTCGGCTTTTAAAATCTTTATTTGGAATATTCTTAATTTATTTTGTAAGAAGCTAGTTCAGAAGCTGAATCATTATAATTAAACTTAATAACCCCTACACCTTTAGCAATCCAATATTCTGCTTCGGTAGAACCGGCACTCTGTCCTTCTAATGATGTTTCAAGTTTTAGTTTAAACCTAATAACATCTTTATGAGTAACATTTTTTACAACAGTAGTTATTCCTTTTTCTAAAATTGTACCTGTGTATTTTGTTGTTGTTTTAATAGTTCCAAAACCAGTATATGTGGTTTCTTGCGTATAAGTTCCTGTCCATGTTTTATTTACATCTAAATAATCCTTAAAGAAAATAAATTCATACCCGCTTATTTTTCCAGAAAAACCATTTGCACTAACATTAATATCATCTAGTTTGATAAAGTAATCTCCCTGCACTTTTTTAATCGATGCTGATGCTGAACCTGCAACTTCACTAGAAGATGACACAAATAATTTGTCGAATTTAAAATAAGTATCGTTGTTTACTTTTTGTGAGCTGACAATTTTCATTGAGGTTTCGGTTCCATTTTGGCTGAAAACCCATTGATTACCAACTGCTGCCGGCCAATAATCTCCTTGAGAATTTTCTGGTGCCGTATCATCGCTTCCAGAATCACTTGAACATGATGTAAATAAAGTTGTTGACACAAATAATGTCATTAACATTAGGCTTTTTAGTTTTTTCATAGTTTTAGATTTGTTAATGGTATATTGTAGGTAAATTTCTAACCAAAAGTAAACCGATCATTTTGTTTTTCCTTACGGCTTGACGTAAAAGCAGAAAAAAAATAAAAAAAGTTTATTCAAACTGTAACATCTTAAAAAAAGTAAAGTCATTATAATAAACCAGCAAAAATTACTTGAGTATAACTAATCAAAATATCGAAGAATTAATCGCGCTTTGTAAAAGCAAGAATCAAAAGGCTCAATTCGAAATTTACAATCGTTATTGTAAAGCAATGTATAACGTAGCTTACAGGATTGTAAAAGACGAGCATTTTGCACAAGACGTCATGCAGGAAGGTTTTTTGAAAGCTTTTACAAAAATTAACGATTATAAACAGGAAGTCGCTTTTGGAGCATGGCTTAAAAGAATCATTATTAATTCTAGTATTGATTTTTATAAAAAGAACAATGCTTTTCAGATGGAAGACATAAACAAAACGCTTTATAAAATTGAAGAAAGCGATTCTATTTTATCTGAAAGCATCGATTTGAATTCTCTTAAAGTGAAACAAGTTTTAGATACTATTTCAGGTTTAAAGGATAATTACAGAATGGTTTTAAACCTTTTTTACATAGAAGGCTACGATCAGGAAGAAATTTGCGAAATATTAAATATTAGTTATGCTAACTGCAGAACAACTATAAGCCGCGCTAAAGAAAGTTTACGAAAAAAATTAGAAGATATTGAAATCATTACTTAAAAGCAGATTAATTACCTGCCAATAAAAAAGATAACAGCAACACTTCTAAAAATAAATTTTGGATATATGAAAAAGGAAAATGACGAATTAGATCAATTATTTAACAAGTTTGAAAATCAATGGGATATTCATGAAATGAATCCGGATCATCAAATTGATTTCTTAAACAAGTTGAACAAAACAACATCTAGAAAAAAGAATTACGCCGGCTGGGCCATTGCCGCAACCATTGCATTGCTTTTAGGGGTATCGGTGCTTTACAATAATAATGAAAAGCCAAAGCAATTCAAATTTGCTTCAAAAGAAACCAAACGTACGGATTCTATCTTTAATATTTTGATTGAAAATGAGCTGGTTAAATTAAAAGAAAAAAATTCTCCCGAAAATGAACAAATCATAAACGACGCCTTAAAGCAAATGAAAGTTTTTGACGCCGATTATGAAAAAATCTTAAAAGAGGTTCAAAAAAATGGAGAAAACAAACAAATTATTTACGCTATGATAAGCAATCTGCAAACTAGAATTTCTTTTTTACAGACCGTATTACAGCGAATTGAAGAAAACGAAAATCTAAAAAACACAACTCATGAAAAAACATTATAACATATTAATCTTATTGCTTTTGATTCCTTTTTTAGGATTCTCAAACGATGACAGTTACATCTCTAAACAAAAAACAATTAAAAAAACATACATAGTAAATTCTAATGCCGGAATTGATATAGACAACAAATACGGCAATATTACTGTCAATACGTGGGATGAAGATAAAATTGATCTGGATATTGTAATTAAAGTAAACGGCCCAAATGAAAACTGGGTAAACGAAAAACTCAACAGCATCGACGTAAATATCACGGCTCTAAAAAGCCTTGTAACAGCCGTAACTTCAATTGGTAATTCGAGTTTAAAAAGTAAAGGCAGCAACAATAGTTTTGAAATTAACTATGTAATTAAAATTCCAAAAAACGGTGGTATTAAACTGGTAAACAAGTACGGAAATATTTCTGTTCCAAACGCCGAAGCTTCAACAGATATAAACTGTAAATACGGTAAAGTCACTCTTGGAAAACTAAACGGATCGAACAATCAGGTTGAAATTGCCTATTGTCAAAACTCTAGTATTGATTATATACAATCTGGAAATATCGACGCGAGATATTCAGGCCTTAAAATTAATGATTCAGGAAATATAAATCTGGATGCAAACTATACAGATGTGAATTTAAATGATGGCCAAAACATCAAATACAACTGTAATTACGGCACATTTAAGTTTCAAAAAATTAACTCATTAAACGGTTCAGGAAATTATTTAACGGTTAATATCGGCGAAATATCCAGTAATTTATCTTTTGATACCAATTACAGCAAAATCAATATTGATAATATGAATGAAAAAGCAGGAAATGTAACCATCAATTCTGGATATACTGATGTTTCTATTGGATATGCCGCTAATTATGCTTTTGATTTTGATATTTCCGGAAGATATACCAATATCAAACATGATAATTCTTTAGACATTTCAGTTTCTGAAGTAAAAAGCAACAATAAAAGGATAAGCGGTTTCTATAAGAAAAAAGGACAAAACAAAGTCAATATTACTTCGGCTTATGGGAATATTTCACTAGCAAAAAATTAATCATCTAAAAAATCAAAACAATGAAAAAATCAATTTTACTCTTAGCACTAAGTGTATGTTTTATTACAGCAAAATCTAATGCACAAACCAAAATAAACGGAAACGGAAACGTTGTTACGCAAACCAGAACAACCGGAGACTATGACGGTGTTAGAATTGCAGGTTTCTTTGATGTTGATTTAGTTTCTGGAAAAGAAGGGAAAATTATTATTAAAGGAGAAGAAAATCTGCTTCAGGCAATTAAAGTAGAAGTTGAAGGAAACGAATTAAAAGTTTATGTTGAAAAAGGAACTCAAATTCGTACCAGTTCTGGAAAAAAAATCGAAATAACGGTTCCTTTTGAAAAAATTTCAGCGGTTACTTTATCAGGTTCAGGTGATGTTAGGACTAAAAACAAAATTAACAGCGATGCATTTTCTGCTAAGTTATCAGGATCTGGAAATTTTGATTTAGATGTTGATT
Organism: Flavobacterium sp. 22659; assembly: GCF_052044235.1. NCBI lineage: Bacteria > Pseudomonadati > Bacteroidota > Flavobacteriia > Flavobacteriales > Flavobacteriaceae > Flavobacterium > Flavobacterium sp. 22659. The sequence continues at coordinate 90,014 of NZ_JBQEMU010000013.1, read as the reverse complement.
CTAATAATTTTGATCTGGCTTTAAGTGGTTCAGGCGATATAGTTTTAAAAGGAAAAACAGATTCTTTTACCAGCAAAATATCGGGTTCCGGAAATGTAAATGCCTCTAATTTAAAATCAAAAACGGCAGACGTAACGGTTTCTGGTTCTGGAAATAGTGTAGTAAGCTGTGAAACAAGTTTAACAGGAAGAGTTTCCGGTTCTGGAAATATTAAATATTTAGGAAATCCAGAGAAACGCGATGTAAAAGTTTCGGGTTCTGGAAAAATTTATAAAGGTTGATTATTTAAATAAAATATCACGAATTACAAAAAAATCATCAATCAAATAATCTCGTGTAATTCGTGATATTGGTTGTTATTAAAGACGTTTCGATTAGTTTGAAACGTCTTTTTTATGAACTCTTCTCAAAAGGAAAATAGCTGTAACAAAGAAAATACCTAAAATTACAATTGCAGCACGCGGACTTCCTGTAATTTGATCGATAATTCCGTAAACACACATTCCAATTACAATTCCTATTTTTTCTGCAACATCATAAAAACTAAAGAATGATGCCGTGTCTTCTGTTTCCGGTAATAGTTTTGAATATGTTGATCGAGATAATGCCTGAATTCCTCCCATTACAAATCCTGCAATTGTTGCCATAACATAAAAATGCATTGGCAGCGTAATAAAAAATGCAAGAGCACAAAATACGGCCCAGATTGCGTTAATGAATATTAAAGTTGGAACGTTGCCAAATTTTTCTGAAGCTCTTGAAGTTAGAACCGCTCCAACTACGGCTACTAATTGAATTATTAAAATACAGACAATTAAACCAATAGTGCTTTCTTCCTTAGATGACCATTGTATTTCCTGTGCACCAAAATAAGTAGCAACCAGCATTACAGTCTGAACAGCCATGCTGGAAACAAAGAAACCTCCTAAATAACGTTTTAAAGGAATATTCTGTTTCAATAACGCCCAAACCTTTTTTAATTCTTTAAAGCCATTAAATACAACAGATCTTGTTAGTTTTTGTCCCGTTTCTTTACTCCCTTTTGGTAAATAGTAATAAGTATACTGGCTGAATAAAATCCACCAAACTCCTACCATTACAAAAGAATAACGCATTGCTTTCATCGCTGCACCATCTCCCGTAATATTAAAGACTTCCGGCTTCATTATCATTGCTAAATTGATTATCAACAAAATAACACTTCCAATGTATCCTAATGAATATCCTTTTGCACTAATTCTGTCTTGCTGCTCTTCAAATGCAATATCCGGAAGGTATGAGTTGTAAAAAACTAAACTTCCCCAATATCCAAGAAGTCCAAGAAAATAAAATAAAAGACCAACATAAATATTATCCAGGTCAAACCAATATAATCCCATACAAGATAAAGCCCCTACATAACAGAAAAACTTCATGAAAGATTTCTTGTTTCCAACATAATCAGCAATACCAGACAATAAAGGTGAAATAAATGAAACCACCATAAAAGCAAAAGCGGTTATAAAACTTATTAATGCTGAATTTTTAAGATGCATTCCAAAAACATCTATATAATGATCACGATCGCTGAATAAGGCTTCATAAAAAATTGGAAATACTGCAGATGCAATTGTTAAAGTATAAACTGAATTTGCCCAGTCATAAAATGCCCAGGCATTTAAAAGTTTCTTATCTCCTTTTTGTAGGTTTTTCATAGAAATGATTTTGTTAACAGGCTACGAATTTATCTATTTTTTATGATAAACAAATAGAAATTATTCAATTCGTACATTATTAAATTATGAACTTGAGCTAAATAAAAAAAGCCATTCAAAATTGAACGGCTTTTAAAATCATACTTTTTGTATGTAATCTTTATTTTATAGTACCAACTTTAAGGGCTATGGCTTTTGCCTCAGGTATTAAAGCTTTAATATTAGCAATTCTTGTAGCATCAGAAGGGTGTGTACTCATAAACTCTGGTGTACCTGATCCTCCAGATTTTGCCGACATTCTGCTCCAGAAAGCCACAGCATCTTCTGGATTATATCCTGCGATTGCCATTAATGTTAAACCAATTTTATCTGCTTCACTTTCGTTGCTTCTGCTAAATGGCAGCATTACTCCTACTTCAGTTCCCATACCATAAGCTTGAGAAAATATTTCTCTTGTCTGGGCAGATTTATTAGTTGTTGCAGCATCTAAAACTGCTCCTCCAATTTGCTGCAATTGTGCGGCACTCATTCTCTGTGCTCCATGATTGGCTAATGCGTGTGATACCTCGTGTCCCATTACCGTTGCTAAACCAGATTCATCCTGCGTAACCGGCAGAATTCCAGAATATACTACAATTTTTCCTCCGGGTAAACACCATGCATTTACTTCTTTATTATCGACTAATTTATATTCCCATCTATAATCCTTCAAATATTGTGACTGACCTAAATAGGTTAAATATTTTTCAGCAGCAGCTTTAATTTTAGTACCCACTAATTCTACTCTTTTTGCATCTGCTGTTCCTGTTATCACCTTATTCTCAGACAAAAAAGTGCTGTATTGCTGGAATGAAGTTGGAAACAATTCGCTGTTTGAAACAAAATTTAAGTTTTGTTTACCTGTAATTGGGTTTGTAGCACAAGCCATTACAAGTGCTCCAAAAACTCCTAGAAACAAATATTTTTTCATAATTCAAGCTATTTTCACACAAAAATACAATTATTAAAAATTAATATTTTATACAATTAGTCAAAAAAATAACAGAATTTTACTTACTCTCCTACAATATGAAGTTCATTAAACTCTTTATCAACAATTAAGAAATTATTTAACTCGAAACTAACTTTATCAAACTCAATTTTTTCGTTGTCAATTTCTATTTCTGTAACTTTAAATGGCAGTCCAATAAGATTGATCTTGTATTTCGTGTACGGAGTTGTATATTTTCCTTCTTTGTGAAGCTGGATAATAAGTTCTTTTTCTTTCCCAATATTTCGTAACGATAAATAGCTGTAACGTCCTTTTTTATAATCGTATCCGTCTTGAGCATCTTCATAAACGGCAGATTGTTCTTTACCATTTTTGTAGTAAACATCAAGAGTTAATTCATCAAATTCAAGTTCGCCCACATATTGCTGTACGGGATATTTTGGAATAATTGCTCCCGCTTTCACAAAAACCGGAATTTCATCAAATTTGGTATCAATCCAGATTTCTCTTCCGCCAATAAAAAGTTCATTTGTCCAGTAATTATACCACTCACCTCTAGGTATATACATACGTCTGCCTACAGCATTAGGTTCAAGTATTGGACATACTAAAATTTGGTTTCCAAAAATAAATTCATCGTTTCTGTAGTGCGTTTGTGTATCGTCCTGATCGTAATAAACAAGCGGTTTTAGCATTGGAACTCCTTCTTCAATATACTGCCAGAACATGGTATATAAATAAGGTAATAATTGATAACGAAGGCTGACAAATTTTCTGGTAATAGTAATTACTTCTTCATCAAAAGCCCACGGTTCCTGATTTCCATGATCTCCGGATGAATGTGTTCTGCAAAATGGATGGAAAACCCCAAGCTGAATCCAGCGTGCATACAATTCTCCTGTTGGCTGTTCTGCAAATCCCCCTATATCAGAACCTGTAAATCCCATTCCCGAAATTGACATTCTCTGCACCTGGATATTGGCAATCCATAAATGTTCCCAGGTTGCCACGTTGTCACCTGTCCATGATGATGTATAGCGCTGCGCGCCAGAATATGCCGATCTTGTAATTACAAACGGACGTTTTGGATAAGCAAAGCGTTTTACACCATGATAGGTGGCTCTTGCCATTTGTGTTCCATAAATATTGTGTGCTTTTCTATGACTGCAGGGATTTCCATCGTAGAAGTGGCGGACATCCATTGGAAATGTTTTATTTGGAACCTCCATTACAGCAGGTTCATTCATATCATTCCAAACTCCTTTTACGCCTATTTCTGAAACTAATTCTTTAAATAAACCTGCCCACCATTCTCTAACAGCGGGATTTGTGTAATCTGGAAAGTTACATTCGCCCGGCCATACTTTACCTTTCATATAAGGTCCGTCGGCTCTTTTGCAGAAATAATCTTTTTCTAAAGCTTCTTTGTATACCCAGTAATCTTTATCAATTTTAATTCCCGGATCTATAATTACAACTGTTTTAAAACCGTCTTCAGCTAATTCAGTGACCATTTTTTTGGGGTCTGGAAAATAGTTTTTATTCCATGTAAAACATCTAAAACCATCCATGTAATCAATATCCAGATAAATAGCATCGCAGGGAATTTTAAGTTCTCTAAATTTTGAAGTAATCTCTTTTACTTTACTTTCAGGATAATAACTCCATTTGCATTGGTGATAACCCAAAACCCAAAGCGGCGGTAATTCTGGTTTCCCCGTTAAATCAGTATAAGTTGTTACAACATCCTGCATTTGAGGCCCGTAAATGAAATAATAATTCATTTCACCTCCTTCTGCCCAAAAGCTTGTTATATTTCTTCTTTCCTGACAAAAGTCAAAGAAAGTTCTAAATGTATTGTCAAAAAATATTCCGTAAGATTGTTTGTTATGCAGACCAATATAAAATGGAACTACTTTATATAAAGGTTCCTGATCTTTTTGGTAAGCATATTGATCTGTTGCAAAATTCTCAACTCTTTTGCCTTTGAGGTTCATTTGTGTTGCTTTATCCCCAAGACCGTAATAACATTCACCGTCTTTAGAAAATTTGCTCATTTTTACGATATTCCCGCCATATTCGTAACTTTCTTCCCAATGAAAACCAAGTTCGTCTTCAAGAATTAGAAAATCATTTAAATCGTAAATTGAAAGGCGTAAATCTGCTTTTTGAATTTTACATTTTAATTTACTGGTTCTTATTTCAAAATAAGTTTCCTGCTCTGTAAGTTCAAGAAAATTATAACCATGAAGCTGGGTTTTATCAATGGCATACGAAAAATCGTTGCTGAAATACCCTTTTGTAGTAAATCGAAATCGAATTAAACTGTCCCTGAGAATAGTGACTTTTAAGATTACTTTGTTATCTGTATTAAAAAAAATCGAATCGCCTTCATGTTCATAAGAAACGATTTTTGATGGATATAAATCGCCTTTATATTCTAATGATGTGTTTGTAATCATATCGCCAATGAATTAATTATAACAATAATCTCTATTTCAAACATACGAAAAAAGTTAGTAAAGCCCTATGAATAAAAGGTTTATTCACGAAAACGTTTTTTCTGGCTGAGAATTAAATTACAGCTCAAAAAATCGAAATATCGATAATTTATGACCGATAAAATGACAAAAAAGCACTTCTAAAAATAATTGTAAGATTTTTTCTAACCGAAAGAATATACCGTTACACTTAATGGCGGTAAAATTAATTCGGCTGAAAATTCCCTGCCATCATACGGAATTGATTCGATTTTTAGAGATTTTCCATTTTCTATGCCGCTTCCTCCATAAATAGAAGCATCACTATTAAAAATTTCTTGTAATTTTCCTTTTTTAGAAATTCCAATTCTATAATTTTCTCGTACTACCTGCGTGAAATTACAAACCACAACCACATTTTCATCAGGATTATTTCCTTTTCGGATATAAGATAAAACCGCATTTTGATGATCTGAATAATTTATCCATTCAAAACCATCTGCTGTAAATTGTTTTTCATACAATCCAGGTTGAGATTTATATAACTGATTTAAATCTGTAATTAATCTCTTTATTCCTGAATGGTAATCATATTGCAGTAAATGCCAGTCTAAACTTTGTTCAAAATTCCATTCGCTGGTTTGACCAAATTCTGCACCCATAAACAATAATTTAGTTCCCGGATGCGTAAACATATAACCGTATAATAATCTCAAATTAGCAAATCGCTGCCATTCGTCGCCCGGCATTTTATAAATTAGAGATTGTTTGCCGTAAACAACTTCGTCATGAGAAAACGGAAGCATAAAGTTTTCGGTAAAAGCGTATGTCATCGAAAACGTCAAATCGTTTTGATGGTATTTTCTATAAACCGTTTCTTTTTGAAAATATTTTAAAGTATCGTGCATCCAGCCCATCATCCATTTCATTCCAAAACCTAAACCTCCGGTAAAGGTTGGTCTGGAAACCATAGGAAATGAAGTGCTTTCTTCTGCAATAGTCTGAACTCCATCAAAATTAGCATAAATAACTTCATTAAATTCTTTAAGAAAACTTATACTGTCTAAATTCTCTCTTCCGCCAAAAATATTGGCTTCCCACTCGCCTTCTTTTCTGGAATAATCAAGATACAACATCGAGGCCACAGCATCTACTCTTAATCCGTCTACATGATAATTCTGAAGCCAGAAAACAGCATTGCTGATTAAAAAAGCGCGGACTTCATTTCTTCCATAATTAAAAACCAAGCTTTTCCAGTCCGGATGATAGCCTTTTCTACGATCTGGATGTTCGTATAAATGAGAACCGTCAAAATAACCTAAACCATGCGCATCATCTGGAAAATGCGAAGGAACCCAGTCCAATATCACTCCAATCCCTTCCTGATGCAGCCTGTCAACCAAAACCATAAAGTCCTGCGGTTTTCCAAAACGCGAAGTCGGCGCAAAATATCCAGTTAACTGATAACCCCATGAAGGATCATAAGGATATTCCATAATCGGCATAAATTCAACGTGCGTAAAACCGGTTTCTTTAACGTATTTTACCAGATCATCTGCCAATTCTAAATAACTTAAAAACCTGTTATGATCTGCTCGTTTCCAGGAACCTAAATGAACTTCATAAACAGAATATGGTTTATCTAAAGCATTATGCTGCTGGCGGTTCTGCATCCAGTTTTCATCTTTCCATTTATAGTCTAAATCCCAGACAACAGAAGCCGTATGCGGTGGTTTTTCACAATAAAGAGCAAAAGGATCTGCTTTTTCAGTAATTACACCATTTATACTCGATTGAATTTTATATTTATAAAGAGCTCCTTTTGAAATATCGGGAATAAATCCTTCCCAAATTCCAGAAGAATCCCAGCGAACATTTAAATTATGTTCGCCTTGAGTCCAGTAATTAAAATCGCCCACAACCGAAACCGACTGTGCCGTGGGAGCCCAAACGGCAAAATAAACGCCTTTTACTCCATTAACTTCAATTAAATGTGCTCCTAATTTTTCATATAATTTGAAGTGTTTTCCCGCTTTGAATAAATCTATATCAAAATCGGTAAATAGAGAATGTACGATTACTTTAGTCATGTTTGGTTTTTAAGGCAAAAATTGATATTGATTGATATTGATATTGATATTGAAATTGATATTGATTGATATTGATATTGATATTGATATTGAAATTGATATTGATATTTAAAATTATTCAATTCTAAAGTTGTCTGATAAAGTAACTCCTTTTTTAATTACAACAATTCCGTCTTTAATGCTATATAATTCATTTGTAAAGTTATCTAAATGCTTTCCGCCGCTAATGTGAACATTGTTCCCAATACGTACATTTTTATCTATCAGTGCATTTTTAATAAAACAATTTTCACCAATACCAACATGAGTTTTGTTAATACTGCTGTCATGATTCAATTCATCTAAATCCTGATAAAAATCGTTCCCCATTACATAACAATTTTCAAGCACTGTTCCTTCTCCAATTCTCGAACGAATGCCAATTACTGAGCTTTTTATTTCTTTTGCATTAATAATACAGCCTTCAGAAATCAAGGATTGATTGATAATGGAGTTTCTAAATTTAGAAGGCGGTAATAATCTTGGTCTTGTAAAGATTTTATTTTCGTTATCAAATAAATTAAATTCAGGAATATCTGCAGTTAAACCAATATTGGCTTCAAAAAATGATTCAATGTTTCCAATATCTGTCCAATAACCTTCATATTGATAACTTAATATTTTGTGTTTTCCAACGGCTTGCGGAATAATTTCTTTTCCAAAATCTTTTGTTTCCTGGTCTGCCATTAGTTCTTCCAACAATGATTTATTGAAAATATAAATTCCCATTGAGGCAAGATATTTTTTTCCTTTTTCCTGCATTTGTTCGCTTACTTCAGATTCCCATTCAGGCAGTAATGAAGCATCTGGTTTTTCTATAAAAGCATGAATATTATTTTCATGATCGGTTTTTAAAATTCCAAATTCCGGAGCATCTTTAGCATTTACAGGCAGGGTTGCAATCGAAATTTCAGCGTCAGCAGCAATATGTGCTTCCAGCATTTCGTTGAAATCCATTTGATACAGCTGATCTCCTGAAAGAATCAAAGCATGATCGAAATCGTGTTTCAAAAAATGTGACATACATTGCCTTACAGCATCTGCAGTTCCCTGAAACCAGGTTGGATTATCAGGAGTTTGTTCTGCTGCCAAAATATCGACAAACGACTGACTGAAAATACTAAAATTGAAAGTGTTTTTAATATGTGCATTTAAAGATGCAGAGTTAAACTGTGTCAAAACGAATATTTTAAAAATATCAGAATTGATACAATTTGAAATTGGAATATCGACCAAACGATATTTTCCTCCAATTGGGACAGCCGGTTTTGATCTTGTTTCTGTTAACGGGAACAAACGTGATCCCTGTCCTCCTCCTAAAATAATGGCAACTACATTTTTCTTTTTAAATTTCATTTTTGCTGAATTATTAAGTTGTATATTTCGATATATTCTTGGCACACTCTTTCCCAGGAATGATCTGCTGCCATTCCTCGTCTTAAAACGGTATTAAAATTTATTTTATCGTCATACAATTTAACCGCACGGTTTATTGAATCACAAATATCTCCAACCGAAGCCTGATCGTGACAGATTCCGTTTCCATCATCCCCAAAATCAATAACCGTATCTCTTAATCCTCCAGTTCTCCTAACAATCGGAATCGTTCCGTATCGCATCGCATACATTTGGTTTAAACCGCAGGGTTCTACTCTTGAAGGCATTAAAATATAATCTGAACCTGCGTAAATCAAATGTGCCAATTCTTCGTTATAACCAATAAAAACATTGTAATTTCCTTTGTAATCATTACGCAGCTGGGTTAACTGCGATTCTATTTCAGCATTTCCTGAACCTAGAATTAAAATATTGATCTCTTCAAAATGCTCTGATAATGCTAGTGCAGAAGCTTGCGGGAGTAAATCACCTCCCTTTTCTTCAAACAAACGTCCTATAAAACTAAACAATGGTTTCGAAGGATCGAGTTCAAACTGTTCGCACAATTTTTCTTTATTTTTCTGTTTCCCAGTTTCAAAGTTTTCTATTGAATAATTAGCTGCAATCATTTGATCTTTTAACGGATTCCAAATTTCAATATCAATTCCGTTTAAAATACCTTTTGATTTATTTCGAACAGAATTAAACAAAGACTCTAAACCATTTGCACTGTAATTAATTTCATTTAAATAACTCGGAGAAACCGTTGTTACTGCATTTGCACATTTTACACCAACAGCTAGTGAATTAATGCAATTATTCCACTCTAAAAACCCAATATGTTTTAAATCAAATTCTGGTAAATAATACAGCTTATCAAAACCAAACCATCCTTGATACAATCCATTATGAATTGTTATAACAGTTTTTACATCTTTCAGGTTTTCATATTTATAAGCAAATTGTAATAAAAATGGAATTAAACCAGTGTGATGATCGTGGCAGTTAATAATTTCAGGAACTTTATTTCGTGCAATAATCCAATCTAAAACCGCAATTTGAAAAGATAAAAATCGTTCAATATCATCTTCATAACCATAAACATTTGGACGATTAAATAATTCTTTGATTTCTATAAGATATAACTCGTAACCTAATTTATCTGAACTTTCTTTTAAAACACTAAACGGAAAATTAAAATTTCCCAATTTAACCGTTCCCCAATGTACACACTCAAAATTATTCTCTTTTTTAAATTTCGTATCATAAGCCGGAACAACAACTCTTACATCATTTCCTGCATTTTTTTGATATTTGGGCAAAGCGCCTACAACATCTGCCAAGCCGCCAACTTTAGCCATTGGATAACATTCTGCACTAATATGAAATATTTCCATTTAGAATTAATTTGCGATTATTTTTTTAAGAAACAATCATTAATATGCTACTTTTATGTTTTCTAAATTTAGCAAAAAAATAAGCAAGGTTCAGCTTCTAAATAAGTTTTATTGAAATGGCAAAAAAGGCAATTAATCCTACTAAATCATTAAAAATTCCACAGATAATTATAATATCTGCCAAAATTTGCGCATTTGTATCCACAAAACTCGCAACAAAATTCGCAGCAAGAATATTTACAACACCAATAAAACATAAAGTTCCCAAACGTGAGTTTGAAATGGATCGTAAAAGCATTCAAAAAAATGTTTATGTTCCCGCTATTAATAAAAGTGTTGTAACTTATCATTATGGTCAAAGTGAACGCAAAGTATTGTTGGTTCATGGATGGTCTGGCAGAGGAACACAGTTATTTAAAATAGCTGATGAACTTTTAGCAAATGATTACTCTACAATTAGTTTTGATGCTCCGGCACATGGAAAATCACAGGGAAAAACAACGATAATGTCTGAGTTTATAGCTTCTATTTTGGAAATTGAAAAACAATTTGGACCTTTTGAATTTGCAATTGGACATTCATTAGGCGGTATGTCGGTATTAAATGCTGTCAAAGACGGTTTAAAAGTAAATAAAGCAGTTATAATTGGAAGCGGAGATATTGTGCAGGATATTTTAGATGAATTTATTTTCAAATTAAAACTCAATAATGAATACAGCAGCCGACTGAGAATCTTTTTTGAAGATTTGTATAAACTGAAAATGGATGACTTTTCGGCTTACCGCGCTGCACAAAAAATTAAAATTCCGGTATTGGTAATACATGACAATGATGATCCTGAAGTTTCTGTTAAAGCAGGAATTCATATATATGAAAATCTGGAAAACGGCTCTTTATTTTTAACCGATGGATTAGGACACAGAAAAATACTTGGAAATCAAAATGTTATAAAAAAGATATTAGAATTCATTAAAATCAATTAACTTTATAGATAACTATTTCAATATCAACACTAAATAAAGTATAAGATGGATTTGTTTGGCGAAACTGAAAATTGGGAAACTAAATTAAAACCCATTTTAAAAAAATACAAGCACAAAAAACATCCTTTAGATTATCAAAACACATATCAGCTTTTGGTAATGGTAGTTTTATCTGCACAGGATTCTGATGCTAACATCAACAAGATTGCACCTGCATTATTTGAAAAATATCCAACTTTAAAAAGTCTGTCAAAAGCTGATATTGACACTTTTATTTCTTACATAAGTAAAGTACGTAATTATCCGACTAAGGCTCAATGGCTTTTAGAAATTGCACATACCATTCAAAATGATAATGATATTCCTTTAACAATGTCTGGTTTGACAGCCTTGAAAGGAATTGGAAGAAAATCTGCCAATGTAATTTTAAGAGAAACTGAACAGCCGGCTGAAGGAATTATTGCCGATTTACATGTAATTCGCGTAGCACCTAGAATTGGAATAATAAAGGAATCTAAAGATGGTAATAAAGTCGAAAAAGACTTAATGCAGGCTTTACCAAAAAGTATTTGGTCAGAAATTGGAATGGCAATTTCATTTTTAGGTCGTGAAATCTGCAGACCAAAACCAAAGTGTGAAGAATGTCTTTTAACAGAAATCTGCCTGTATTATAACACTGTTGTACTAAAAAATTAGATTATTTTCTACGTGTATCAATCAGGTAAATAATTTTCCAAGAATCTTTTTCTTTAAATAATGTAAAAGTGTTTACTCCTGTATGACTTAATTTATCATTTAGATAAAACTCATAGGGAGCCCAAACATGAGCCATTGAACCGTCAATTTGAATATTATAACTCAAAATTTTCTCTTGAAATTTCATACTTGCAGGAATAGATGCGATTGATTTATAAAACTCTTTAGCCGTTTCATCAGATAATTTATTACCTTTTAAAGGATTTTCACTAATAGACTGCAAGATAATTTTATCAGAACAAACCAATTTCATTTTAATAGAATCCTTTTGATGGAATCCTTCAAAAAAGGTCTCGATGCATTTTTGAACTTCTTGTTTCTGAGCATTAGAGTGAAATCCCAAAAAAATAAAAAATAAAACAAAATAAACTCTCATAAAATAAATTTAGGTTAAACGCCAAATTGAGATAAATGATGATCCAAATGTTTAGCAAACATATTATTCCATTCTTTAGAAGTCAATTTACCAAAAGAAAGAGATTCTTTACCTTCAAATTCATTTTCTCCTAATTCTTGTGTTTTTAATATATAAGAAATCAGTCTGTTTTTTTCTAATTCAAAATTACAATCTCCTTTAATAATAAATTGTGGAGCTGTACCAAGATTTCTTGGATAAGGTTTTTCACTGACTACTTGGCTTTTAGCTAAAAATTTCAACAAAAGCTTCATTAAAAGATTTGGTTTAGAATGAATATTATCATAAACCATTTCATAAGTAACATTACAATGAGCCAGCATTTGGTCAACCGACATTTTACCCCAGAGAGGCTGAGAATCTATTTTAAGCTGATTGATTCTACCAATAAATTGATCACAATCTTCTTTATGAAAAACGTTTTGCATAGCTGGAATTACCATTTAAGATTAAATATTGTAGTAAAAATATAAAATTTCTGATTAAAACTGTTTTACGATTTCTAATTATTTAAAATTTCAGTTTATTCCAAAAAAAAACTTCAATTAGCAAAGCTAATTGAAGTTTTAGTACTCAGAGCGGGACTTGAACCCGCACGAACATTGCTGTTCACTGGATTTTAAGTCCAGCGTGTCTACCAATTTCACCATCCGAGCATTAAGTGGTACCTCCAGGGATCGAACCAGGGACACATGGATTTT